>PMAA01000112.1 GCA_003152355.1 Acidobacteriota bacterium
GATTCGTCGCCAGCGAATTGTTTCGCACGATCACGCCGTTGGACTCGAAGATCAGAATCCCGGTTGCGTTAGCGGTGCATGCCGTGGGCGACGTGCACGATGACCAGACGTTGTCGGCGATCGTGTTATTCGTCAAAGTTCCGCCCGCGCCGAATCCGATTNNCTCGTTTACAGTGACACTCGAACTCGATCCGCTCGCGGTCTCAACCTCAATTCCATTGCCGCTCTGGCAGCCATTGACGGTCGAGCTGGAGCCGAGATTCATATGGCGCACGGCGTTGTGGCGAATATGGCCCGACGCGTTTTGGTAGAGGATGCCAACCAACCGCGGCGAACACTCCGTCAGTCCGTTGTTCGAGCCGTCAACAATAAAACCATCGATATCCACGTTCGCGCCTTGCACAGCAAACACGAACGCGATCGCTTCAGTCCCCGCGACGTCCGTGACAGTCTGTGTAGTGCTCGGATCTACGACGACTCCATTGTCGGCGCGAAGTGTGAGGGACGTCGTTATCGTCACTTGCTCGGGGTAAGTGCCCGCGCAAACGCGAATCACATCGCCGGGCTGCGCGGCATTGACGGCTGCTTGAATCGTCGTATATTGCGCGTTCGGGCATTGCACTTTGTCGTCGTCCACCAGGATATTGGCCTTTGCGTTCGGGCTATCGAAGGAAGCGGCACGCAAGGCGGAGACGAGCATAAACAGCGATACGGACACGACAAACAAGGCTTTCTTCATAGAACTCCCCTTCCAGGACTGGGATTCCTGGCACACTGTAGGATCACATTCGAGGACGGGCCCCAAGCGGCCTAAACGTCGGGAGTATATCGCAGCGCGGGGAATATAGGAACAATTACGTACGTAGTGCGACCGTCATGGAACTACTGCCACTTTTGTAATCTTTTCGCCTTTGCTCATGCTTCCTCTCAGCCATTGACCTAAAGCGCATATCCGCATACCATCCACGCTAGATGCTAGGCGATTCTGAAATCTCTCGTGAGCAGGCATTAGTTTCTCTAGTCGGCAACCGCTCTTCCAATCAAAAGTTTCTCGCGAAGGCCTTCGCAAGTGCGCTGCTGTTTATCGTTCTCTACGCAGCGGCAGCGCTCTGCTGCTTGCGCCAGTGGGGCTCTCCGCATCCCTGGTCGCGCCTCGATATTTTTTCAGGCGGATTCCTGGCGATCAGCCTGATCTGGGTATACGCGACCATGCAGTTCTACCGCGTAATTTTCCGCTCCCGCGAAGTTCTGCAAGAGGCCGTCGGCACCACCTATGACTCCCTGATGCTCTTCTGGATCGGCGTTTTCGGCGTCGCCGAGATCAGCGTCTACATGGATTACGGCCATTGGCATTTCGTCCGCGTGCTCGAACAGCCCGTCCTGCAGGCGATTGGCCTCGGAATCTATCTCCTCAGCGCGCTATGGCTCATCTGGACCGACCGCTTTCTCTCGCGGCAATTTGAGGGCGATCTCGGCAATCGAAAAGTACTCGTAGACGGTCCCTACGCGTACGTCCGCCACCCGCGCTACGCCGCGCTGATCGCTGCGCGACTCGCGTTCGCACTTTCTCTCGCCAGCATTCTGGCATGGGGATTCGCCATCGGCTGGCTATGGGTTAACCTCGAGCGCGTCCGCCTCGAAGAAGCTCACTTGCGCGAAGTCTTCGGACCCGAATACGACGAGTACGCGGCGCGAACCGGGCGCTTCTTTCCAATTCCGTCCCGGCGCTCAAATGGGCGGCCGAATAGACAGCCCAATCGCCGCCTCCCGATGACTTCCTGAGAACGATGCCGTCCGTGGTGTGCAACCATTTGATTCGAAAGCTCGTCCCATTAGTGATGGTCCCCACATCCAAACTGCAAGAGAGGATCAGACCATGAAATCGCTCCGGCTCAGCTCTATCGTCTTATTGCTATCGCTTGCCGCATACGCGCTTCCCGCAAGTGCACAGAAAGCTCCGCTCAAAATATTCATGTCACCGCGATCGAACGTGCCCTTGGCGGATATCGTAAAGAATTTGAACGACAAGTGCTCCAACGCTACGATTGTGACCGATTCAATGAAGTCCGATTACATGCTCGAAGCGGTCGGCTGGCCGAACGGCTACAAATTCGTCCTTTTCAAGAAGGGCGGCCAGGTCGTATACGCAACATCCACCGCGTGGCTCAGCAATTCAGTCAAGGACGTCTGCAAGTACATAAACTCGCACCCGGCGCAATAGCGCGCCGTTCGCGAATCCATTCGCACTTGTAAGCCTCGCCGCCCTTTTGAAGAGAACGATGAACACGGCGGCGAGGCTTTCTTTTTGAACGCTCGCCTCTGAAACCTGATACTCTGAAAATACTACAGACTCAGCCGCGTTTCCCATGTAGCGTTTTGTCTCTCAGGCCGTCGAGCGCACGCGCGCCTCTCGGCCTTCTTCCATGAAAAAGTTCATGAAAAAGTTGCTCGTCGCCGCCGTTGTCTTGGTCGTTCTCTACGCCACCGCGACCGGCGGATTTTACTTCGCCATGTGCCAGGGGCCGGACTTTTTCGCGCGCACAATGCGCCACCTCCCGGACATCTCGTTCCTCGTGTTTCCGTTGAAGCCACTCTGGATGAACGCGCGCAAAGGGACGCTCCGAGTTGGCGACGCCGCTCCGGATTTCGCGCTCGAAAGCACCGATCACAAGAGCCATTTTCAATTGTCTTCCGTGCGCGGCCAGGAGCCGGTCGTCCTCGTCTTCGGCAGCTACACCTGACCGCCCTTCCGGCGGGAGGTTCCCGCCCTCAACAAACTCTACGAGCAGTACAAAGATCGCGCGGCGTTCTACGTCGTTTACATCCGCGAGGCGCACACAACGGATCTATGGGAGGATTCCGATAACCTCGACGATCACATCCTCTTCGCCAGTCCGAAAAGTTTCGACGAGCGCAGCGAGCTCGGCCAGCTCTGCGTCGTGAAGCTCGGAATAAAATTTCCCGCCGTCGTTGACACGATCGATAACCCCACCGACCGCGCATACACCGGCTGGCCCGATCGCCTCTACGTCGTCGATCGCGATGGCCGCATCGCCTTCAAATCGGCGCCCGGCCCGTTCGGCTTCAAGCCCGCCGGCGTCGAAGAAACCTTGAAGAAACTCGTCCCGCAGACCGCAGCGACGCAATAATCTAGCTCAGGTCTCCTGCCGTGACGAAGGAAGGGTCAGACCCGAGGCTCTTCATCGCTAATGTAGCTCAGGTCTTCAGATCTGAGGCTTTTCGTCGAACGTGCTTCAAAACGTTGTCATCCCGAACAAAGTGAGGGATCTGCGGTCAGTATGAAAGGCTCTACTGCCTCATCGATTGAGGCTGTCATCCCGAACGAAGTGAGGGATCTGCGGTTTGCATGGAAAGGCTCTATTGCCTTACTCACATTGAATTGAGTCCGTGACATGGAAACGAATCGGTGGGAAGAACGCTATCACGTGCGCGAACGCCCCGAAGAAGATTTCGCGACGGCGCCGACGCCGCTCGTAGTCGAAACAGCGAGTCGAGTCACGCCAGGCCGCGCCCTCGATCTAGCCTGCGGCACCGGACGCAACGCAATCTGGCTAGCGCAAAATGGCTGGAAGGTCACAGCAGTAGACAGCTCGCCAACAGCAATCGAGCTTCTAGTCCAACGTGCGGGGGAATTCGCAGTTCAACTCGATGCGAGCATTGCCAATCTCGAAAACGGCGATTTCCAAATCGCGCCAGCCGCCTGGGATCTAATCCTAATTTGCTACTACCTCCAACGCGATCTTTTCGAACTCGCAAAACAAGGCGTCGCCCCAAACGGAATCATCCTGGCAATCGCCCACATCACCGAAGCAAACGAACTACCCACCAGGCATCGCCTAAAACCCGGAGAGCTCGAAAGCTATTTCACCGGCTGGGACATCCTCCATCACTACGAAGGACGCCCTAACGACCCATCGCATCGCCGCTCAGTCGCCGAAATCGTCGCGAGACGCAACGCCCATTCCTGATCCGCTACCCCGCCGCCCCTACAGTCCGCGCCCCTTCCACCTCCACAAGCTTTCCCGTCTTCACGTCGTAAATAAATCCATAAACAGGAATGGACTTCGGAATCAACGGGTGCGAGCGAATGCGCGCGACGTCATCAAGCACCGCCTGCTTCGGCTCCTTGAACGTCAGCCATTCGATATATTCCCCCGCGCGCGATCCGCCACCCTTGCCAACATCGCGGAATCCTTGCGGCGTGAGCTCGGCCGTCTCCAAACTCGACGCCAGCAATCCGCGTATCACCTCGTTCGAGAAATAGCCCATCCCGCATTCCGTATGGTGGATGACGAAGAATTCGCGCGTGCCGAGCAGTTTGTAGCTGATCACCAGCGATCGGATCGCGTCGTCGCTCGCGCGTCCGCCGGCGTTTCGAATCACGTGAGCATCGCCCTCCGCCAGCCCCGCGAACTTCGCCGGATCGAGCCGCGCATCCATACAAGTAAGAATGGTAAATCGCCGCGCCGGCGGTATCGCTAATTTCCCTCGCTCGCCAAAATCCGCGCTAAACTTCGCATTCGCGCCAAGCACTTCAGACAAAATATCGCTCATCGATTCTCCTTTGAACGTATCCGCCCTAATGATTTACGGCATTCAGGCAACATCGAGATTACATCGACGAACGTCGTCGCCACCACGCACTTCACCGAAGGCACTTGTAGCGCCCGGCTTCAGCCGGGCAGCCTTTACTCACGAGATGCGCGCACAAACTCTCGCCCACGGGGCGGGTCTTTTACCCTGAGGTCGTAGCCGAAGGGCAGACCCGCCCGGCCTTCCTTCAAATAATCCTGCACCATCAATCAGCCGCAACCGCCGCCTTCGCGAACGTATTCTCGATCGGCGCGCCCACAAGATTTCCCCACTCCGTCCACGAGCCGTCGTAATTTTTCACATTGCCGTAGCCGAGCAGATACTTCAATACGAACCACGTGTGCGAACTGCGCTCGCCGATCCGGCAATACGCGATGATTCCGTTATTGCCCGTGACGCCCTTGCCGCCATACAGCTGCGACAACGCCTCCGCGGACTTGAACGTTCCATCCTCATTAGACGCCTGCGCCCAAGGAATATTTGCCGCGCCCGGAATGTGCCCCGCGCGCTGTGCCGTCTCCGAAAGTCCCGGAGGCGCAAGAATCTTGCCCGTGAATTCGTCGTTCGAGCGCACGTCAACAAGGTCATCCGATTTTCGGCGTTCGAGAATCGCAAAAACGTCTTCCTTCCGCGCGCGAATCGATTCATCGGGGTCTTTTGCAGTGTATTTCGCACGAGGGGGATTCGTCGGACTAGTGGTCAGCGGCCGCTTCTCTTCTACCCACTTCTTCCGCCCGCCATTGATCAGCCGAACGTCCGCATGCCCGTAATACTTCAACTGCCAAAAAGCATACGCGGCAAACCAATTGTTGTTGTCGCCGTAAAGCAAAATTGTCGTGTCGTTCGAGATTCCCGATTCCCCAAGCAGCTTTTCGAGCGCCGGCTTATCAATCAGGTCGCGCCGAATATTATCCTGCAGCTGCGTTTGCCAGTTCCAGCCCACCGCGCCAGGAATATGCCCCTGGCCGTATGCGCTGGTATCCACATCCACCTCTACAAGCCTCAACTTCGGATCGTTGAGATGCTGTGCGACCCAGTCCGTCGAGACCAAAACTTCCGGATGCTTATATTCTGCCATTTCGTTTCTCCTTTTCGCGTTTCTCTTTTCAATTTTCCAATTTCTCTTTTCCCTCTTTGCCGTGCTCCAAAAACAAAAAACCCACCGGCCATTTAACTCTGGCGGTGGGTTCTAGAAAATCGACTGGAATCAACTTCTAGAGTGCAGAACTCCCCGTGCCAGAGGACACTGGTGGACAACAGACGCAGCAACACATCTCTCCAGCCCTCTGCACACGAATCAACATAAATAAAGCCTACAAGAAAATCGCCCCAATCGCAACGCGAGATTCGCGTCGCTGACTGCTCATTTTAATTTGTTTATGTTGAATTTGCTTCAAGGCCTACATCGAAAAGGAGCCGCCATTTTTCTTCAGAGCCGGGAGGCTCCCGCCTCCCGGAACCCAATTCGCAATCTTCGCAAAGCGACTCCGAGCACGGAACCTCACGGCTCCAATTCGACCGAAGACCGGCTGTTTGCGCAATGACGAATTTCAAGGCGCTTCATTCTTGCGCAGCGACGATGGCTCTGCGCTTCCCCCGGCTCCGCACCAAAATCCTTACAACGCGATCGGTTGCGCACTCCGTTCCCGTCTGATAGCGTTTTAGTGAACATGTACGAACGTTATGACTCGGGCACTGTGACGGCGCCAGCCTCGGCGTCAATACAGGCAATTGTAGCGCCCGGCTTCAGCCGGGCATCCGTTCTACTCACCCGGAATCGTGCCCGAATATCGGAACGGCAACGGTTCAGTAGCGCCGGACCCTTCGGCTTCGCTCAGGGTAGGCGGGGCTACCCTGCCTGCCCTGCTCGCCCTGCTCGCCCTGAGCCTCGAAGGGAGTTTCGAAGGGTTAACCCTGAGCTTCGAAGGGAGCTTCGAAGGGTTTTCGTCCGGCACCGGGCGCGCCGCGTGAGGGATATTCCGGGGCGACGGGCGGCACGGATTGCGATTCTAATCGATACACCAAAACGATTAGAAATCGCCGTAACCCAATCAAAACAAACGCCGGAGGTCATTTCTAATCGCTACAAAAACATCACCCCTTCAAAGTGCGAGCGAAACGTGCTTTCGTAGCGCCGGCATCTTGTCGCAGATCCTGAGCTTCGAAGGGCCGGCCATTTTTCGCGCGGTTACCGAAGCCGAAATTTGCCGGCAAGATGCCGGCGCTACGATGGCCTGGCACTCCTCTTCTACTCGGCACACCAAATTATTAGAAACGGGCCTAACTCAAACAAAACAAACAATCGAGGCTGGCATATCGCGACACGAAATCGCGGGTCCCTCGGATGCGATTAGGCCTGAGATGGAGTCACGATTCGAGCTTGTACTTCGTCGAGGCCAAGCCGTAAAGCGGACGCCACACCAGCCGGTTGATGGTGACCACCATCGCGGCGAGAGCCACCGTCGCCGCAAGCAGCAATCGGAAATTCCCGTCGTCGGTCGCGCTGCTGATCACTGCCCCGAGCCCGACCGTCGAAAACGTCTTGCCCTGAAAATGAAAATATTCCGCGACGATACTGGCGTTCCACGCCCCGCCGGAAGCGGTGACGAAGCCCGTAATCAAGTAAGGGAAAATTCCGGGCAGCAGCAAATCGCGCCAGCGTTCGATCCTTCCGAATCGAAACACGCTGCAAACCTCTTTCAGATCCGTCGGAATCGCGCTCGCTCCCGCAATCACATTGAAAAGTATGTACCACTGCGTGCCCAGCAGGAGCAGCACGACGGAACCGATTCCGAGCCCTCCGCCCACGCGAATCAGCAGCAGAAGAATGACGGGGAAAAGCGCGGTAGCGGGCACAGAGGCTGCAACTTGGGCAATAGGCTGCGCGATAGCCGAAAATCGCGGATGCAGCCCGAGCGCGACTCCGGCTGGAATCGTCCAGAGCGCCGCGAGCACCAGCGTCAATTCGACGCGAAGAAATGTCGCACCCGCGCCCCAAAAGATTCTCCGCAATTCCCCGCCATTCACCGTCACGAGCAGCGCGGTCATTTTGACGAACGCGTAACCAATACCGAGCACCACCAACATCAACACGATTCGCCCGATCCACTTGGCGACGGCGCTCGATTCCGCGCTTTCATGCTCGTCGCCGCGTCTCTTCGCAAAATACAAATCGGCGCGCTCGAGAACGGGGCCAAACGTGTTCCGTTCGATGAACGGCAGCAGCCTCGAACTTCGCAGCAGCTCGAGAATCGGCGAGCGTGGAGCTTCCACAGCTTCCACTTGCTCAAATTTAAATTTCTGCGCCCAGGCAATGATGGGACGCCAAACGAGCTGATCGATCAAGATAATGACGCCGATCATCACCGCGATGCCCCAAACGATCGCCCGCGTGTCTCCGGCATTCGCGGCGGTCTGCAGATAAGAACCGAGTCCCGGCAGACGAAAATCGCGGCTGCCGAGCACAAACATTTCGCATGCCATCAAAAAGAACCAGCCGCCCGCCACCGACATCATCGAATTCCACACAAGTCCGATCGCCGAGTAAGGCAGCTCCATCTGCACGAATCGCTGCCACCAACTCCAGCGATAAACCTGAGCCACCTCGCGCATCTCTTGGGGGATGCTTTTGAGCGAGGAATAAAAGCTGAACGTCATGTTCCACACTTGTCCCGTGAAGATCAGCAGAATCGAGCCGAGCTCGACTCCTAGTTGTTTGGCCGGGAAAAGCGCGACCATCGCCACCATCACCGGAGGCAAGAAACTCAGCACGGGAATCGATTGCAGCGTGTCGAGCAGCGGAACGAGCACTCGCTCAGCTTTCGCGTTGTACGCGGCCACGTATCCGTAGACCAGCGTAAATGCCAGACTCACGGCGTACGCAATGGCGATTCGCAANNTCGCATACTTCGGCAGCGCGCCTGGCGACAGTTGAATGTGCGCGCCGGCGCTGACCGGCGACATCCACGCGTGCGTCATCGCCAGCAAAGCATAGAGAACCGCGACTGCCGCCAACACGATTGGCAATTCTCGGAATACCGACGGGACGATAACGGGCAGCCTACCCCACAGCGGCATCCCAGCCCCTGGAATTCCAGAAGAATGGCGATGGGATTGTTCCGCCATCAGCTTTTCGGATTGCTTTCAACAGGAGTGGCCGGTTGCTCGGCTTCGTACAATGACAATTCGTCAGTCTCCGAATCGTATCTGAAAATTTCGGCGTATCGTCCCCAGTTGAGCGCCGTTTCAATCTGGCGCTGGACGTCCTCCGCTGTGAAATGCTCGTCGAGGATGTCGCGGAAGAATTCGAGCGGCATTTTGTGGTCTGATTTTTTCTCGAGAGCAGCTTTCATCTGCTGCAACAATGCAACCCGAGCAAGCGCTGCTTCGCGAAACAACTTTTTCCGGGTGCTGATATCCGCATCGGCAAATTCTCTTCCGTGCTGCGTGATCACCACGTCGCCTTCGCGCACTGTCGCGAATCCGAGCAGCGCCGCGGTCTCAATGATCGGAAGTAAGTCGTCAATCTCGAGCAGCAGATCCTCGGCGATGTGGTACATGTCTTCCTCGCCGCCGCGATCGATCAGCAATTCGAGTAGGCCGCCCACAGAACCTGGCCGCGAGTGCGGCAGCATCTGCGGAGCAAAACTCGCGCCGCTCGCCGGAACCGTCGGCGGCGCGACCTCGAGTTGCGGCTGCGTGATGACTTTATAGATGTAATCAACGTACAGAAGAAACGCGGCGGATTTGCGGTCCCGCGGACGTTTCAACGGCAGGCGCAAGTCCGCGCGAATTGTGGCGGGATTTCTGCCGAGGACGATGATGCGATCGGCGAGAAGCACTGCTTCCTCGATGTTGTGAGTTACGAGGAAAATGCTTCGCGTGGGAATTTTGTGCGCGAGCCAAAGCTCCATCAACTCGCCGCGCAGATTCTCCGCCGTAAGCACGTCCAACGCGGAGAACGGCTCGTCCATAAAAAGAACTTCCGGCTCGACGGCGAGTGCGCGCGCAAATCCAACGCGCTGTTTCATCCCGCCGGAAAGTTCCTTCGGATACGCGGTCTCGAAATTCGCGAGACCTACCGACGCAATCGCCTTGAGCGCCCGGCTGCGGCGATCATCCGCCGCGAGACCTCGCGCAAGCAACGGCGCTTCGACATTTTCGAGCACCGTGAGCCACGGAAACAGCGCGAAGCTCTGGAACACAATCGCAACATTCGGACTGCACTTCGAAACTGGCTTGCCGTGCCACAGGACTTCTCCAGCCGATGGCTGCAAAAGTCCGGAGAGCATTCGCAGCAGCGTTGATTTCCCTGAACCCGACGGACCGAGAACCGCGAGAATCGTGTTCGGCTCGAGATCCAGATCGATCGGGGCAATCACTTGTATTTCCGGTCCGTCGGGCTGCTGGTAGCTTTTCGCGATTTTCCGCGCCTCGATAATCGGCGCCGCTGCTTCCGGACGCGCGACTGATTCGGATACTTGCGGAGACGCGACTGATTCAAACATTTGCGTCACTTCCGCAGCGCGTCGCTCCGCCACGGTATGCGCCGGCGGCTGCACAGCCGGAATTGAGTCGGGCAGATCAGATGTCTGCATTGCTTCGGCCGAAGGTCGAGGCTCGCCGGTATGCGTTGCCGCGAGGGTGCTCATTAAGCTCTGCCACGCTTCTTCGGGCAGAGCATCGAGAAAATTATCGCGCTCGGTGGGATCCATACTTTCGACGATGGCGTGCATCTCGGCGGGCGGACGCGAATGCAGGAGAACGTAGGCGTGGAAATATGGAAACAAACCGACGAGCGCGGCCGCGTAATCCGTGGGCAATTTTTGGAACAGCGCGCGCTGCGTTTCAAACGGCAGCGCGATCACGGCTTCTGCCGCGGCGTTTACGTCGTACTGATGCAAAAGATTGACGGATTCGTCCCAGCGGCCTTGCAAGCAAAAATCGCGAAGCTTGTCGAATGGTAGCGGGGACGGTGGCGGCGACGGAGGCGACATGGGCGCGAACCTTACGCTACTACAATTTCAAGCCATCGCCGAACTCGAAGAAGTGAGTTTCAAAATTCGAGATGCAGGTCGAATGCGGACGAAACCCGGCCTACCCTGAGCCTAGCCGAAAGGTCCGGCGCTACAAGCCCGTCTCGTTGCGACTACACTCCCTACCCAACTCGACTTATTTCGACGAGTTAGTTGATGCAGCGCTGGGTTCGGGCGCGCTCAAATCCTGAAATGCGAAGTGCGATTGCAACTGATCGAATGGCTTCCCATCGAATTCCGCGTAGGGATAAACGAAATAGTTCAAACGGTCCGATTGCTGCGGCGGATTCAGGCGAATATCGCGGCCCATCGAAAACTGGATGCGATTGGCGTCGTTCGCGCCGAACAAATAATCGTGTTTCGCCGGATTTTTCCAGGCTTCCGACGCGTCAATGGGAACCCATCCGACTCCATTGAGATAAAATTCCGTCCAGCAATGGTAGCCAGGAATTTCGCCCTGAGATTTTCCGATTGGCAGAGGAAATCCAATTTCGAATCGCGCAGGGATTCCGGCGGCGCGCGCCATGCCGTCGAAGAGCGAATGGAAATCGGTGCAGTTGCCGCGCTTCGCAGTGCACGCCCAGATCGCGTCGCCGTGACCCCAGCCTGTTCCCGATTTGTCGTATCGCATTGTGGCGACGACGTACTCGTAAATCTTGCGCGCTTTCTCCTCTGGTGTCGTAGCACCTTCCGTATGTTCTTTCGAAAGTTCGCCGATCACGCCATCAATCGGAACCAGGTGATCCGGTTGCAGAAATCGTGCGAATTCAACGCCGCTGGGCGCGGGAGAACTCGCCGCAGCGTCGGCGTTGCTCAAATCCACGCAATGCTCCCTTCGAACTGCCGTGAAATGCACCGCAAAGTCGAATGCCGGTTTAGCGTGATCGAGCTTCACGTCGAAATACGCCATGCTGTTTCCGAACTGATTCTCTTTCGTGATTCGGTGCGCAATTGGACTTTCGATCGAGAGATTCGTGATCGTTTGCCATGAATCGGAAGTTGGCACCGGAATCCAAATACGGAGCGGAGATGAAGATGAAGGAAGCGCCGGAACGTGAACTTGATAAGAGAATTCGAATCGACGCTGCGACGAATCTACAATCTGAGCAGCGAGAATTGAATTCGCAGAGCTTGTTCCCGCCGAAAATCCTTTCCAAGCAAACATCAATATCAGCAACGCACCAAGAATTCCGGCGAATCGCTTGAATTTTCTCATCGTCGATCTCCTAGTTTGTGATGAAGGGGGAAATGCGGCTCTCATGCCGCATCTTCGAGTTACTTATTTATTCGATCGATTGCGTTTCGATGGATTGACTGCAAATCAGACGACGGCTACACGGCCGTTCAGTGGGAGGCCGCTCAAGTGAATCCGGCGCGGGATCGGCGGTTTGGCAACATGCAGAGACATATGATGCTCGGCATTCAATTGCGCGGCAAGAAATATGACAAGCACTATCCGCAAGCGCGACGCCTTTCGCCAACGAACGAGCCAGGGCTGGAAGCCCGTCGACGGCGGGGCTTTCTTTCGCTGGACCGAGGTCCAGCTCCCCTGCTGAAGCAGGGGGCTCCCTCCGAAAGGCACGCCGGAAGGCCATGAACTGATTCACGACGGAACACCGAACTGCATTGATGCGCTGTTCACGCGTCTGTAACGAAACACTAACAAAGCGATAGTACGGTGTGCGGAGAACACCGAGAAACCGCCTGACGACAAGAACAAATTTGGAAAGCTAATCTCTAGAATCCCTTTGCGCGGCGCCGCAGTTTTTCGCTGCTCGGCGCGCAGCACGCAGCGGCGGATAAGCTGCACTCATCGCACACGAGGTAATTACCGATGGCAAGCGAATCAGCAGTACTCGATTCAAAATTAGGAGCAGGGCCGGGCCGAATCGGCGTGATGATTTTCGGCGTCGCGCTGCTGATCGGATGCATCTACGCCGGAAGCCATCTCATCAAAGATCTTTCGGGCGTTCACAACGCCAGCATCCTTCCATATCTGCTGCTCGCTGGGGCGCTGCTGATTGCGCTTAGCTTTGAGTTCGTAAACGGATTTCACGACACGGCGAATGCCGTCGCGACTGTGATTTACACGCACTCGCTTGAGCCGCACACGGCCGTGGTTTGGTCTGGAATGTGGAACTTCATCGGCGTGCTGGTGTCGAGCGGCGCCGTGGCGTTCACAATCGTGTCACTATTGCCGGTGGAATTGATTCTGCAAGTGGGGAGCAGCGCGGGATTCGCAATGGTGTTTGCGCTGCTCGTCGCCGCAATCATCTGGAATCTCGGAACGTGGTGGTTCGGCCTGCCGTCATCGAGCTCGCATACTTTGATTGGTTCGATCATCGGAGTGGGCATCGCGAATCAGTTGATGTCAGTAAAGACGGGAACGAGCGGGGTGGACTGGGCACAGGCGGCGAACATAGGCAAGTCGTTGCTGATATCGCCGGCGGTAGGCTTCGTAGGCGCGTATTTGTTGCTGCTTCTCTGCAAGGCGCTGATTCCGAACAAGCAGCTTTACGTTGCGCCGAAGGGAACCGAACCGCCACCATTCTGGATTCGCTCGCTACTGGTCCTCACGTGCACCGGCGTAAGCTTCGCGCACGGCTCGAACGACGGACAAAAAGGAATGGGCTTGATCATGCTCATCCTAATCGGAACGGTTCCGACTGCGTATGCGATGAATCATGCGGTGACGTACCAGCAAACGCAGGATTTCGTCGCGGTCTCGACGCAAACCGCCGATGTGTTGTCTCATTACGTTTCGCCGACGGCTGTAATTGGCGATGCGCGCGATGAAGTGACGGACTATATCCGCACGAAACAGTTCACGCCGAATACCATGCTGGCTCTCCGGCAGCTTGTGAATGGAATCGGCACGGAAATGGCGATTTACAAAGACCTGAAGCTAGTGCCGCAGGATAAGGTGAGGAACTTCCGAAACGATATGTATGTGGTTAGCGAGGCGCTCCGATTGATGCAGAAAAAGAAGCAGCCCGTATTTTCGGCGGCGGACGCGGACGTGTTGGCGAATTACAAGAGGCACGTGGACAATGCGACGAAATTTATACCGGGGTGGGTGAAAGTCGCGGTGGCTATGGCTCTCGGGCTCGGGACGATGATTGGATGGAAGCGGATTGTTGTGACCGTCGGCGAAAAGATCGGGAAAGATCACCTCACTTATGCGCAGGGAGCGGCGGCGGAAATTACCGCGATGTTTACGATAGGAGCAGCTGATTGGTTTGGTTTACCGGTCAGTACAACGCATGTGCTGTCGTCGGGAGTGGCGGGGACGATGGCTGCTAACCATTCTGGATTGCAATGGGGCACGGTGCGAAACTTGCTGATGGCTTGGGTGCTTACGCTTCCCACCTCGATAGTTCTTGCTGCGGGTTTGTTCTGGCTGTTCCGCAAAATCGGCGGGTAACCGCAAAATCACGTTTTCTCGCGAATTTTGATGCGCTCGCGCGTGGGAACAAAGACCCGGAGGCGGGAGCCTCCGGGCTCTGAGTTTAAGTTATAGGCGCTGCTGGATCCGGGCTCTTCATTTAACCGACAGACACTCTGGCTTCGGGCCTATCAGGCATATCGCAACGCTCGAAAGGCCTCACCTCCGAAGAGGTGAGCTACATTTTGTAACGGCCTCAAGCTAATCGACTGACGCTCTCGCCCGCGGTTCACTCACAGCAACGATAACAAGCGGCCGACTGCGATCGCCAACTCGGGCGCGCCGCGAGGTCTTTTTCGCCTCTCGATTTGGACTGTGCCTTTGAAGGACGCTCCATCCTCGATCACGATGTGCCGAGTTGTAAGCTCTCCGAAGACGGAGCCGTTCTTCTTGATCTCGATTCGATCAACCGCCCGAAGATTGCCCGCGAGCTCGCCGTAGACGATTAGTTCCTGCGCGATTATTTCGCCCGTTGCTTTGGCTTCGGGTCCGATCGTCAGGCGGTGGCACTTGAGCGAAATCGGCTCTTTCACGACAGCATCGAGGCATAGGTCTGCCTTGCCTGCGCTGTTCGTTGTGGCCTCGAATTCGGACCACGTATTGAACGTTGAACGCGCAGATGGACGCGGCCGATTCACGGCCTTGGGATGCCGAAGTTCTTCAGCATCGGGTGCGTCTGGCCGATCGATTGTGCCGGTTGAATTAAACGCGGGGGAAAACGATGATGATGTTGAATGGGTATGCTTGCTCCACCACATAGACTCCTCCTGTTGAGTCGTCTGGCGCAAGCGGACCGCGAAGAATATAGTCTGCGGCTTGAGAGGCAGGCAAGGTTCGAATGAGGGTGAGTTGTCTGTTTAGATAGCGGCCTTTGTGGCGAGGCTGAGGGACGCGATCGATGATTCTTGGCGCGAGATATTTTTTGCGCTGTGAATCGAATAGAAGTCCCCACCTTTGCTGCGCAAAGATGGGGCACCCTGAAGACCGTGGGGAGCTTTGCATGTGCCTATCTGCGTCCAAGCTGTTTCGCATTGCTTGTCCGCGCTTACCTGTGCCATAACTTCGGGCCACCATGGCGTTCACGCTGCTTGATTGGTCTGCGATTCTCGGCTACCTGGCGATAACACTCCTTCTTGGTTTGTACTTTCGGCGGCGCTCCGGAAATACGACCGAGGATTATTTTGTGTCGGGGCGAAATGTTTCGTGGTGGCTCGCGGGCACGTCAATGGTCGCGACAACATTTGCCGCGGATACGCCGCTGTTGGTCGCGGGGCTCGTCTACACGCAGGGAATTGCGGGCAACTGGCTATGGTGGGCGTTTTTGCTTTCCGGGATGATGACGGTCTTTTTGTTCGCGCGATTGTGGCGGCGCTCGGGCTTGATGACCGACGTTCAGTTTGCGGAAATGCGATATGCCGGAAAACCTGCGGCATTTTTGCGGGGATTTCGAGCTGTCTATCTTGGGTTGATGATGAATTGTTTGATTCTTGGGTGGGTCACGAAGGCGATGATCGGAATCGTGGGGACGACGCTTGGGCCCGAAATGCAAGGCTGGCGCCTGCTGACTGGTATTTCGAACGCGCTTTCTTCCGTCTTTGGTCCGGTGTTTTCCGGAACGGACGGGCGGGCACTTATCATCTGCATCTTTTTTCTGATTCCCTTCACCGGCATTTACGTGTCGCTGGGGGGATTGTGGGGAGTGCTGTGGACGGATTTGTTTCAATTCATTTTGAAAATGGCGATTGTGATCGGCGTGGCGTATTGCGCCGTTGCGGCCACAGGCGGGATGGGCGCAATGATTTCAAAACTTGGCGCGCTGCAGGCCGCGAATGGCGCGTCCGACCCGCTGGCGTTTCTGCCAGATTTTTCACGCGGAATTGCGAGCGAGGCGCTGTGGACGCTTCCCGTGATCACGTTTGTCGTTTATCTCGGGCTGCAGTGGTGGGCTTTCTGGTATCCCGGCGCGGAACCTGGAGGCGGCGGATACGTGGCTCAGCGCATTTTTAGCGCGCGTGACGAACGGCAGGGACTTTTTTCGGTGCTGTGGTTCAACATCGCGCACTACGCGCTGCGGCCGTGGCCGTGGATTTTTACGGGACTGGCCGCGATCGTGCTTTATCCGGGGCTGAAAAATCCTGAGAGCAGTTACATGATGATCGTGAATGAGCACGTGCCGCACGCGTTCCGCGGCATCATCCTGGCCGGATTTCTTGCGGCGTTCATGTCCACGATCGCGACGCAATTGAACTGGGGCACGTCGTATCTGGTGGAGGATTTTTACCGGCGATTCATGAAGCGCGATGGAAGCGAGCGGCATTACGTGCACGTTTCGCAGGTGGTGACGCTGCTGCTGGTCGCGGCGACGGGATATGTGTCGGCGCATTTGGTTTCGATTCGGAGCGGCTGGCAGGTGGTGCTGCAGCTTGGGGCGGGGACGGGAAGCGTTTATCTGTTGCGATGGTATTGGTGGCGAATCAACGCGTGGAGCGAGATTTCGGCGATGACGACCGCGCTCGCCGTCACTGTTGCGCTGAACTGGCAGGGGATGTGGATGTCACTCTTGAATCGGCCGGACTTTTTTACGGGGTCGGGCACGGTTATTTTTGCGAAGACGGCGCTCACGACAACTTTGGCGACGTCGCTCGTTTGGATTCTGGTGACTTTTGCGACGGCGCCTGAGCCGAATGGAATTTTGATCGCTTTTTACCGCAAGGTGCGGCCGGACGTAACGGGTTGGGGGCCGATTGCAGCGCTCGCGCCGGAGATCGTCCGGACTCATGATCTCGGACGTAATTTGTGGTGCTGGATACTCGGCACGGTGATGGTATATGCCGCTCTTTTTGGCGTCGGCAAATTGTTACTGCGGCACTATGGATTGGGCGTTGTACTCGTGATTGTATCGGCTCTGGCAGCATGGCAAATGACGCGAGAGCTCGCACGCACTTGGGTTTCCTCAGATATTCCCTCAGGCTCAAAATAATTCGCCCGACGATGCAACGTACGGATTACTGGAAATTCAGGATCTCTACTTTTCTTCTCGCTGGGCGGTTTCGAATTAGAAGCTGGTCGTCAGACGGAGAAGATAACTGCGCGAAGGGCCAATTGCGTTTCCGGAGAAGAGCCCCCCGAAATCAATCACGTTGAGCCTGTTGTTTAGATTTTCACAGTCAGCTTGGAGCTGCACGCTCATGTGTTCGGTTTTGTAAACGTTCGCACCGGCAGAGGCGTCAATCGAAAGTGAAGGTCTCACTCTTCCGCGCGCGAAGTTAATGCGGTCCACCACCGCTTGCCCGTATTCAGCAAGGGCCTGCTGATAAGTTCCGTCAAAATCAAATGGAAGGCCGCTTCCATAATCGGCGACTGCCGCTACCCAAAGCCGGGATGCGAGCTGATACCGAAAGCGCAAACGAAGCGTATTGCGCTGATCCTGTGAATCTGGGAAATGGCCGGTGAGTTGGGTTGTCGCGCTGGTCGCATCGTCGCCCAGGAAAAGCCCACCAGTGACCGGGAACCAGGCGTTACCGACAATGTAGGAATAACTGACGAAACCAGAAAGATGGCCCAAATGCGGAAGCTCGAGCTTGCCTTCCGCTCCGTAAAGAATGGCCTTGCGGAACGCGATGGGGAAGCTGATCCCAGTATTTAGCAATTGATCGTCATCGGCGTAATTATTTACGGCGCGGCGGAACACATTGATATCCAAACGAATCTGCTGAAACAACCCCTTAGACAATCCAACTTCATAGTAGTCGCCGTGCGATGGGAGCACCGGCAGCCGCAGCACTAGAGGATCGAGGACGACGACTGTCGGCGAGTTCGACAAGAGAATATTTTCGAACGACGGCGTCTGAAAGATTCGATCGTAAGAGGCGTGCAACACCATATCAGCGGATTGAAAATAGCGTCCTATCGTCAAACGAGGGCTGAACGCGTTTTGATTTACCAGGAGCTGATAGTGATCCCAGCGCAAGCCGACGCTCACCGTCCACTTGCCCAGCCTGATGGAGTCTTGGACAAACGCGGCTTGCTCGAGGTCGGCACGGGCGCCGAGTCCTGGCTGGCTCCCGGGAAATGAAAACGTAGTGGGAGTGCCGGGATCGAACTGCGACGGGTCGGTGATTTCGTCGTTGAAATTCTCGTGGAGGAAGATGTTGTCCGATTCGATGCCGGCTTTCCATTCCTGCCTGCCGTGATGGATCGATACGCTTCCTTTGAAATAGGCTTCGCGGAACGAGTTGTGCTGAAAAGCGATGATTGGCGTTGAAAGGGTGTTCGAATAAAGATCGTTCGAGTTGTCCCTCACCATCCCGCGGAAATCAGCCACCACATCCGGGGAGAAAATGTGTGAATAGGAAATGATGCCCATTGTTTCGGAATTACCGGCGTTTTGGAGCTGACCGGCCGTCTGCTGAAGCTGCTCGTTCGGGATTTCGTACCGCGAGAGTTCGTGGCGGACGCTGAGAACCAAGCGGTCGCTCGGCGTCAGATCTCGTTCGAAATACGCGGAGAAATCACCGGTGGTGCCGGTGTTCGTATAGTTTTCGGGCACCACGGGATTCAAATAGTGGCTCGTCATGCCGCCGCTTGCGCTAAACCCAAGCGTGTTTTTCCCCCACACGTACTGCGCCCTCGAAAACGCGCCTGCCGTGTCAAAGCTGCCGCCCGACAGTACGACTTGCCCGTGGAGGCCGTCTTGAGGATCTCGGAAAGTGTTGAGTTCGACGACGCCGCCCATCTTTCTGCCGTATTCGGCCGGAAAGCCCGCCGTGTAGATGCTGACGGAATTCACGTCCTCGGCTTCGATTTCAGGGCCAAAGCTCGGGGATCGATTGTCCGTAAGAGGGATACCGTCAACGACGAATTGAGTTTGATACTCGGAACCGCGCGGGTGCAGCACGGCATTGCCTTCGTACAGCCATCCCGGCTGCGAATTCACTAAATCCTGCATCGAGCGGCCCGGCAAGGAACTCAGCCGATCTTGAATCATCTGAGAACCTATCTGATTGATCGAACTTGCTTGATCTGGATTTATCAGCGTGCCGGAATCTTTGATGGTGACCGAAGTCCTCACGGGAGAAAGGGCCAGCTTCACTGTATGTTTGGTTGGGAGCTCCGAATCAATCTCGATGGATTCGGAGACATCTGCAAAACCTGGATGCCTGATCTGTATTCGATAGATGCCGTATGGGATTCGCTTGGCGGTTACGTTGCCGTTATCGTCGGTTGCAAACGTATTGTCATACTGGTTCGCTTCGCTCACCAAGCGGATCGCGGTCGTTACGCCTAGCCCAGATGGATCCGTGACCTCCAAATGCAGCTCGCCATAGTTGCTTTGGGAGAAGACGGGTGAAGCGAACAAAAAAAGAACGAGAAAACATCGGGCGATTGACGAAAAGACGCGCTCGGCTTGAAAAGTCGCGGAAACGGCTGCGCGAATTTGCGGCACTTGCAACACCACATTCTGACGCGATAAATAAATCCACCCGGATGCGTGCTGTTTCGCATCGGTTTTCACGGTCAGAAGGAGCCTACCAAACTTTGCAAATTTTTTCGGGCGCTTTCACCATCGGTTGACCTTCTTTGCACGAGAATGCGCGTGAGAATTCCGGCATGTTCACGACGACGCCGTTGATTCGGTACGTGGCGGGTGAATGGGGATCGCTGATCGCGCGCGCGCGCAGATCTTCCGGGCGCTCGTTGGCGCAATCCCACTGCGCAAAACCGATGAAGAATCGCTGATCAGGCGTGAGGCCGTCGACGGGTTGGAGATTTTTATCTTTTGTGGCGTCCTTCCAAGCGATGTAAGCCAAAATTTCGCCGCCGAGATCGGCCACGTCTTCGCCGAGTGTGAGTTTACTGTTGATATGGACGTCGTCCACCACGACGTATTGCGCGTATTGGTCTCGGACGCATTTGGTGCGCTCGTCGAATTTCTCGCGATCCTCTTTCGTCCACCAGTTCTTCAGGTTTCCCTTCGCGTCGTACTGGCTGCCTTCGTCGTCGAAGCCGTGCGTAAGTTCGTGCCCGATTGTGCCGCCGGTATCGCCGTAATTCGGCGCGGCGTCCATTTTTGGATCGTAGAGCGGCGGCTGAAGAACGCCGGCGGGGAAATTGATGTCGTTCATTTGCGGTGAGTAGTAGGCGTCCACGGTGGGGGCGGGAATAAACCACTCGCCACGGTCCACGGGTTTGCCGATTTTGTTGATGTCGCGGAGGCTTTCGAACTCAGCAGCGCGCTCGATATTGCCGGCAAAATCGTCGCGCGAAATTGTCAACGAACTATAATCGCGCCATTTGTCCGGATATCCGATCTTGTTGCGGATGCCGTGCAGCTTGGCGAGCGCCTGCTGCTTAGTTTCGGGGCTCATCCAATCGAGATCATGTATGCGCTGCTCCATGGCGGCTTCGATGCGCTGCACCATGTCCAAAGTGCTTTGCTTCAGCTCAGGTGAAAACACTTTTGCGACATATACCTGGCCGAGGGCGTCGTCAAGATTGTGATTGGTGTAACTCACACATCGCTTCCATCGCGGCTGCAACTCCTTCGTGCCGCGGAGATGCTTGTTATAAAACTCAAACCTCTCATTAACAAAGGCAGAGGAGAGATAAGGCGAGGCCGAATTTACGACCTGAAACCGCAAGTACGTTTTCCAGGTGTCGATCGGCATGGACGCGACGAGCGCGTTCACTTCTTTGAGGAATTCCGGCGATTCAACGTTGACGATGTCGAATGCTGGGTAGTGCGATTCGCGGTAGTAGGTCGTCCAGTCGAACGCCGGGGCCAGCTTGCCAAGTTCCACGACATTCATCTTGTGCTTGCGCTTGTAGGGATCGCGCCGCTCGACTCGAGTGAGTGAAGCCTCGGCGAGAGCCGTTTCGGTGCGCATCACCGAATCGGCGCTCTGGCGAGCTATCTCGATGGTATCGCCCATCAGTTCAAATAAATTCGCGACATGCTGGAGATATCGGGCGCGCGTCTCTTTTGATTTGTCGTCAGTTTTTGTGTAGTAGTCGCGATCGGGAAGCCCGAGGCCACCCTGATCGAGCTCAGCAATCCTGCGATCGGAATCATCGGGATCTTGCGCGGATCCGGCATCAAAGAGAATCGAACCGCCATGAACGAGCTGCAGCCGCGCGATTAGCGCGGGCAATTCGGCGGCGGATTTGAGTCTTGCGATGCTATCGAGCTCGGGCTGAATTGCGGAGAGACCGCGCTTTTCCACGGCTGATTCGCTCATGCACGCAGCGTAGAAATCGCCGGTTTCTTGAGTTACTTTGTCGCGCGTGCCGTCGCTCGAAGCCGCTTGCTCCAGGATTCCGTGGAGAAAATCCAGGTTGTCCTGGAAAAGCTTGGCGTAGACGGACCAGGAATTTTGATCCGGCGGAATCGGGTTGTTCACTTGCCATCTGCCGCAGGCGTAGTGGTAGAAATCTTCGCAAGGGTTGACCGATTTGTCGATCGAGGTCAAATCCAAGCTGGGGCAATAGGGTAGGACGGGCTGCTGCGAATCTTTTGCGCCGGGTTTGGTTTGGGCGGCTGCAGGGAAAGCAATGATTAACGTGAGAATGCACAAAGACACGGCTCTGCTTTTCATGTCCACCTCGAATTGGTCGCGTTCAACAGTGGTTTAGACGCAGCAAGGGTATTGGAACGCTCATCGCGAAACAAGATTCCCTTCAAATATTTTAGGGTGAGTATCAGGCGACCTGAATCGTGACGAGAGAAAGGGTGGAGAAGACAACCACGGCGCGGGATTTGCTGCGCTCGCGATGGCCAATGAAGCGGACTTCAGGAAAACTCTGCGCGATACGGATCGGGATGGAGCCATCGCGGCTTACGATGGGGGGTCGTCATCGTGGCTGACGAGTCTTTTAAATTCAGGGTCGTCGTACAGGCAAGAGAGGTCGGGATCGTTGGCTGCCCAATTCCGATTGCTGTATCCGGATGCGAATACCTTCTTGAGGGTCTCGAGCGCCTCTGCTTTTTTGCCAAGCAGGCCGTAGGTGCAGGCAGCGTTGTAGAGGGTGCTGGGATCTCCGGGGCGAAGGGCGACGGCGGTCTGCAAGTGGCGGATGGTCTCGTCCTCGTCCTGTTTGAAGTAGGCCAGGTTGCTGGCCAGCAAGATACGGGCGCGCACGTCTTCCGGCACCAGTTCGAGTTGCTGGCGGAGGACCTTGATTTCCCGCGTGCGGAGGCTTTCCGATTCCTTTATCCGCCCGAGGCGGAGCAGCGCCTGATCGTAGGGAATATAGGTATTGTAGTCGTCGCCGTTGGCCTCGATTGCCCGCTCTGCGATCGCCGCGGCTTCCTCGAAGCGTCCGCCGGCGAAATAGGCGCGGCCGAGAATGTTCCAGGAACCTTCGCAGTCGGGCTTGCGCTCGATAGCGCGTTGGGCCAGGACTGCCGCCTCGTCGTATTTCCGCTGCGCATACAATATGCGCGCGTGAGCTACGAGCACTTCCGGCAAGTCGGGTGCGAGTGCGGTGGCACGATCGCAGGCAGCCAATCCCCGTTCGACCCATTTCGGATTTTGATCGCGAATCTCGTAGTTGAGCCCGCACAGGGTCGCAATCCCGGCGTGTGCGAGAGCGAAATTCGGATCCAGCTGGATGGCTTGCTCGAACATCTGCAGCGCGTAATCCAAATTTTCGCGGCGCGTGTAGCCCCTTCCGCGCAGGTAAAAATCATAGGCCTGCGGGTTTTCGGTCGGCTTGCGCGCCATGGTTTTTTCTTCTTGCGGCGTCAGCGTGATGCGAAGAGCCTGGGCGATGCTTCGCGCGATTTCTTCCTGGATAGCGAAGACGTCTTCGAGTTGCCGGTCGTAACGCTCGGCCCAGACGGAGTGTCTCGTGGAGGCTTCCACCAGTTGTGCGGTGATGCGCACACGATTACCGGCGCGGCGGATGGAGCCTTCGAGGACGTACGCAGCGCCAAGCTGCTGGCCGACCTGTTGGGCCGTAACGGGCTTATCGCGGAACGCGAGCATTTCCGAGCGGGGAAAAATTTCCAGTTGCTTGATTTTCGAAAGCTCGGTGACGATATCTTCCGTAATGCCGTCGCGGAAGTATTCGTCTTCT
The DNA here is from genome assembly GCA_003152355.1 of Acidobacteriota bacterium. Classification (GTDB taxonomy): domain Bacteria; phylum Acidobacteriota; class Terriglobia; order Acidiferrales; family UBA7541; genus Palsa-147. Next base: position 23,173 of record PMAA01000112.1, read on the forward strand.
TTGGCACCGCTCTGATTTTCGAAGTAGAGGACGGCGACTGATTTTTGCTTGGATGCAACCACCTGCGGCCCGGAGCCCGAAATGCTTTTCTCAGCGGCTGGCCGGCGGCTCGAATCGATGTCGCGACTGAGGCGCTTCAGGTCGGCGCGGAGTTCGGCAGCCGTCTGACAGCGCAGATCTGGGTCCTTCTCGAGCAACTTGCCGAGAATGGCTTCCATCGCCAGAGGCAATCTGGAATTCACCTTCGTTGCAGGCGTGGGTGCGGAATGCAGGAGCCCATCGAAAATTACCGCCGAGGTCGTACCGGCGAATGGAACGGAGCCTGTAGCCATCTCGTAGAGCACGACACCTAACGAAAACAAATCCGAGCGCGCGTCCAGCTCTTCGCCTCGCGCTTGTTCGGGCGACATGTAGGCGACCGTGCCCATGGAACTGCCGGGGCTGGTCAGTTGTTCTGCATCGAGCACATGGGGCTGCGAGCGCACAGATGTGGCCGTCGCCGATAAAGTGGTATTCGGGGCGGTCGGCGTGAGTTTCGCCAAGCCAAAATCCAAAATTTTCGCCTGGCCCCGTTCGACGAGAAATACGTTCGCGGGTTTGATGTCGCGATGCACGATTCCCTTCGTGTGCGCCGCGTCGAGCCCGTTTGCGATTTGAATGCCGATCTCCAAAAGCTCCGCCACTTCGATTTGCTTTCCGGTGACACGGTGCTTGAGAGTCTGTCCCTCAAGCAGCTCCATGGCGATGAATGGGCGGCCTTCGAATTCGCCGATGTCGTAAATCGTACAGATGTTGGGATGATTGAGCGCGGATGCGGCGCNNGCGGCGCGCGCTTCGCGGCGGAATCGCTCGATTGCTTGCGGGTCCTGCGAGATGTCGTCGGGGAGGAATTTCAACGCGACGCTGCGGCCGAGGCGCGTGTCCTTGGCTTTGTAGACCACGCCCATGCCTCCGCCGCCCAATTTATCGAGGACTTCGTAGTGGGAGATGGTGCGGCCGATGATAGGAGAGGTGTCCGGCACAGCCCGTGCATTTTACGCCAGAGCGTCGTTACAGGCAAACCGCAGGCAATCGCCAAGCTGTGGTGAAAGGTTGCTGAAGCGGTTGCTCAGTTTTGCGTAGCGGGAGAATTCTTAGAGGGCTTAGTGGGAGTTTGTTGGGACATCTGAGCAACTTCTTGCTCCATGCGCTGCCTCATGGTGTCCATATATTTCTGCATGATAGGCATCGCGTCCCGCATTGACTCCGCCACGATTGCTGGCAGCTGCTTCAAAATTTTTTGGCCCGCAGCAGTTGAATAAAACGCCACGAGAGCGGTTACGTCTCCCTTCGTCAAATATTTTTGGTACGCCGGCACCATGGCCTGCGTCATTTCATCAAAAGGCATGTTCTTCATCATGTCGTCCATCAATTGATTCATGTGCTCTTCGAAATCGGGCGGGAGTTTGTCTTTATCTTTCAGATATTGCTCATGAATCATCTGATGCATGGGCTTGATCATGGCGTCCATCATGTTCGCCATCATTTCATGGGCATGCATCACCTGGAGGTAGGCTTCGATGTCTTCTTTCGTGGCAGGGGTATTCGGGTCGGTTTGTTGAGCGCGCGCGCCTGACGACAGAACGAGACACATAAAGACTAAGGGGAGAAGGCGTTTCATTGCGCTACCTCCGGAGTATGTTAGGTAAGGTAATGTAGCTATCCACATAAGTCCAGGAGTTTCCGAAATTCAGACAGGTTCGATGATTCTGAGCGGATCAGATGCAGTTGCGCGCTAGCACGAAAGTGGCTGATAGCGTTTTCTGCGCCCCTTGGTTGAAGCTATAGCTGAATTGAACTTCGTACGAACCGTTGTCGAAGATCGGGCCCAGATTTTGCAGAGTGCGACCTGTATTCAGATCCAAATAGTAGGGTGCGTTGGTGAACGTTCCCCCGGTTGCGGGATGACGAACGACAGTAACGCTGCCTGCGGTCGGCCGCCCGCTGTAGTCGATAACCGCAACGGGGAGTCCGTTGGTTTTGTACTGGTTCGTCGGACAGCCTTCGGTTCCCGTTATTTGAGAGCCAGAGGAATAGATTTTCGCGCCTGCCGGGAGCTTGGCCCCTGCCCCTTGGCCCGCCACCGAGGAATCGACGAAAGCGAAACCTGTGAGGCTGGCTGTTGCTGAATCCGGCGACGACGGATTGGCTGAGGACGAGGTAGGGGCAGAATTGCAGGCAAACAAACATAATGCGACGACGCAGTACGCTGTGATACTTGCCGGAATTCGCATGAAAATTTCCTGCCTTCTCAGTTAAGTGGATTTCGCCAGTACCTAGCGGAGGATCTTAGGACGCGTGGTTTGGCAAGTCAACGCACGGAAATTCCCGGGAGGGCCTACCCACATCATCCTACGGCGTCGCCGGGCGTACACAATCGTGGATGCCTCAACACACGCGCGCTAATGCAATTGGAATACTCCGTTGAAGCTAAGTTACTAATCGCCGGACACTTGAGCCAGCCGTCTTGGACGCAAAACTTCTGGCGCGCCTCTTGCACTCACAAACTCGCGGCACATCGAGTGGGGAGGGCACAATGCCACGATTCTCGGAAAATTGGATTAACGGTAAGGCCAGCAGGCGTTTCGTTTTCGTGTTGCTGGCGTTCACCACCATCTTCGCCGGATGGGTGTTCGCAGGCCGGGACGGTCAGAGCGGGCAATCGAATGATGGCCCGCCGCAAGTCTGCGAGGGATCGCTCGTCTATCGCTCGCCGGTCTCCGGCCGTTACGAAACCGTGCCGCTGGTCCATACGGACGTCGCGATGGATGTGCGCGGTCTGGCCGCTGCGGCCACGGTTACGCAGCACTACGTGAATTCGAGCGCGGAGCCGATCGAGGCCGTTTACGTTTTTCCGTTGCCGCACGACGCCGCGGTCTACGACATGGAAATTCGGATTGGCGACCGGCTGATTAAAAGCGTCATCCGCGAGCGCGAAGAGGCCAAGCGCACGTACGAGGCGGCCAAGTCCGAAGGCAAGCGCACGGCACTTGTCGAAGAAGAGCGGCCCAACATTTTTACCGCGTCCGTGGCGAATCTCATGCCGGGGGACAACATTGATGTCCGATTGCTGTACGTGGAGCCCTTGCGGTGGGAAGAGGGGCGCATCCGACTGGATTTCCCGATGGTCGTCGGTCCGCGATACATTCCGGGCACGCAAGCGGTCCATCACACAGGCACCGGCTGGGCCTTCGATACAGACGCCGTCGGTGACGCCTCGCGAATCACTCCTCCCGTCCGCAATCCGGACAGCCGACCCGGCCACGACATTTCGATTTCGGTGGATCTCGATGCGGGCTTCGAGTTCGGCTCGATTAAATCTGTGTCCCATGAAATCACCGTTCGTAATCTGGGGGATGGACGCCGGCACGTTGAACTCGCATCGGGCACAACTATTCCGAACAAGGATTTTGTGCTGGAAATCCAGCAGGCAGAAAGCGCGCAACCCGAGACCGCTTTGTTTCTTTCTCCCGATTCAAGCTCGGGCGAAACTTATTTTCTTCTCTCTGCATTTCCTCCGACCGTGCAACCGGTCAAGCGGGAGCCCGTGGAAATGCTTTATTTGATTGACGTCTCGGGCTCGATGGCTGGCACTTCCATCACGCAGGCTCGAGCGGCGCTTCTGCAGGCACTCGACCGGCTCGGCCCTAACGATCGCTTCGGTATACTCGCTTTCAACCATCAATACTACGAATTTGCCCCCGAACCGCTCACGGCGAGTTCGGACAACATCGCAGCGGCGCGCCACTTCGTCCAGCACCTCGAAGCGGGCGGCGGCACTGAGATGCTGCCTGCGCTGCTTCACGTGATGACGAAGCCCGAAACCTCCGGCTACTTGCGCAACATCGTCCTGCTGACGGACGGCGACCTCGGCAATGAAGAGCAAATCTTTTCGGCGCTGCGTGCGAACTTGGGCGGCGCGCGACTCTATACTGTGGCCATTGGCAGCGCTCCAAATTTTTTCCTCGCCAGCAAAATGGCGCAATTCGGCCGCGGCACTTTCACTCATATTGCTGATATCGGCGAAGTTGGCCAGCAGATGGGGCACTTACTCGAAACCATCGAGAGTCCTGTCCTGACAGATGTGAAATTGACTTTCGAGGGAGTTGAAGTTACCGAAGTCTATCCGCAGCGTGCGCCCGATCTTTTCCTGCGGCAGCCGCTGGTGATCTATGGGCGCATATGGAAAGGCCGCAGCGGGCGAGTGCGTCTCACCGCTCGTGCGGGCGATCAGCCTTACGAGGCAGATTTTGATTTCGACGCGAAGACTGCGATGTTCCATCCCGGAATCACCACGCTATGGGCCATGAAGAGAGTTGAGGATCTTATGGACCAGTGGCGCGAGTCCAGCGAGGACGCCAGGTCAGGAATTCGCGCAACGTTGATCGCGCACGCCATCCGTTACCGGCTTGTCACACAATTCACTTCGCTGGTCGCCGTTGAGGAAGTGGTAGCGAACACGACCGGGGCATCCACCACGGTGCCTGTCGCCACAGAATTGCCGGCTGGCATGGAAATGGACAAAGTTTTTGGTGCGCCAGCGACTGGTACCGCCGATGCCTTCTTCGAAGCGCTCGGCGTCGTGCTTCTCATCGTTAGCTTCATGCTGTGGGGCTTCATGCTGTGGCCGCTAAATCGCCGGGTAGGAGCGCTGTCGTGAAGCTCTTGCGGCTCGTCGTCGCGCTGACGCTGGGCATAGGAACGTGCTTGACGGGCCGGGCCGTCTACCTGCACGCGAAGGCCGAGCTTGCCGGCATATTAATCCGCCGGGCCTGGGAGGAGACGGCGCGCTCGGGCAAGCCGTGCCCGCCGTGGCCGTGGGCCGACACACATCCGGTGGCCCGCTTGCGCATTCCGCGCATTCACTACGACGAGATTGTTTTGGAGGGTGCAACGGCGCGCACGCTGGCGTTCGGTCCTGCGCGGTTATTCAGTGGCGCGGGCTTGGGAGAACCTGGCAACTTGGAACTCGCCGGACATCGGACGAGTTGGTTCGAGCCGCTTAAGGATGTAGCGACGGACGACATCATCCAGATCGAATGGTATGACGCGCGCCGCGGCGGCTTGCGCGAGCGAACTTACATTGTTAGCGCCATCCGTGTGGTTGCTCCTGATGATGTGAGCCTGCTCGCAGGCACGGCCGACGACGCGCTTACGCTTGTAACCTGTTACCCTTTCGGCCGCAGTCCTCACTCGCCGCAGCGCTACATGGTCCGCGCGTTTCCTCCCGGCCCCAGTCAGCCCTCACAACTAACAGCCGTTGATCACTCTTCCGTGTCGCGGAATCTATTGCCGGTTCTTCAGGCAGTCTTTGCCGGCATCGCACGCAATTGAAGTGGCTGTCAGATCGCTGGTTTTCGGCGGAACGAAGTGGCGCGCCCGGGAGGATTCGAACCTCTGACCTTGTGCTTCGGAGGCACACGCTCTATCCATCTGAGCTACGGGCGCGCTGTGGCCCTGCTTTGAAGATACGACATTCGCGGGACGTTTTCATTCTACCGCGAATACGAAGAGGGTAGTACGGAAAGGTCGGAATCTGGCGGGCCCGGCAAATAGCGAGCGGCGCGACTGAGAATTTTCGTTACGATGATCGCACGGGCGTTCAGCTCCGAGGCGGGAGCCGCGGGGCGCTGAGTAAATCTGACAGTTCTGCATAAATCAACAATAAGCGGATCTGTGGTCTCGAGACTGCCGTTATGACCCGCCTTGACTTTGACAAATATCTTTAATAAACTAACCAGTTAGTTGAAGAATGCTCTCGCGGAATGGATTCCCTCAGCGCGGACAATCGCCTGGGAGATGTTTGCTCCGGGTCAGAGAATTTCAGATTTCAAATTTGAGATTTCAGAGGGACCCGGACCACCGGTTCAGCTGAAATAATTAAGGACATTTCGCGTAATAAGAATCGTGGTGATCTGCTAGCCGAGATGCCAAGAGGGAAGCGGTAGTCGATAGTTGGTGGTCGATCTTTTGGCGGTTGATAGAAGGACGCTCGATGAAGCGCGGAAGGAAGAAAACTCAGAATCCAGCGACGGCGCGGCGCATTCTTGCCGCAGCCGAGAATCATTTTGCGGCGCAGGGGCTAGCGGGCGCGCGCACAGACGAAATCGCCACGGCGGCGCGAGCCAATAAGGCGATGCTCTACTACTACTTCGGCGATAAGGAGCATCTGCATCGCGCGGTGCTGGAGAATTTGTTTCGGCAGTTGCGAACGCTGCTAGACGACGTGTCTCTGTCGCAGGGTACACCGCGCGAGAACCTTTTGAGACTTATGGACCGCTATTACGACTTTCTCGCGGGCCATCCGAACTATCCGCGGCTGGTGCAGCGCGAGGCGATCGAGTCGAGCCATGCGTTCGAACGCGTATTTCGCGAATTCTTCCAACCATTTCAGGAACAACTGCGGCACACGATTGAATCGGGAGTCAAGAGCGGCGATTTCCGGCGCGTGGACGCGCGCCATGCGGTGTTCTCCTTGATTGGCATGACAAATTTTTACTTCATAGCCGCCGGTCGATTCGGCCATCTTTTTGGCGAGGATCCTCTCGCGCCGCAGGCGCTCTCCGAACGCAAACGAGCGTTGATGGATTTGCTGATGCACGGACTGCTGGCTTCGAAAGCGAGGTCGCGATGACAGGCAAGCGATTCTTTATATTCCTGGGGATGGTGTTCGTCATTTCCCTGCTGGTGTTTTTGTTCACGACGCCGCGTGGAAGCGCAATTCCTTTGATCGGAGTCGTGGACGGCAACGAAGTGATCATCAGCCCGCAGGTTGCCGGCCGGATGATCAAGCTCAATGTGGACGAGGGGTCAGAAGTGAAGAAAGGCGAGCTGATTGCGGAGCTCGATCCGTCGGAATTGCAGGCGGCGCTGGCGCAGGACGTCGCGAACATCGCGAGCCTCGAGGCGAAGGTCAAGCAAGCGCAACAAACAAAGGGTTGGACCGACGAGCAGACGACCGCCGCGGTGAGTCAAGCGCGAGCGAATCTCACGACGTCGCGCTCGCAACTGGAGCAAGCGCAGGCCACGCTCGAACTGGATGAAATCAATAACAAGCGCGCGGTGGCGCTATATGAATCCGGCATTGATGCGGCGCAGGACCGCGATACGGCGGTGCAGACGGTGAAGGCGGCGCGCGCGAACGTGCAAGCGCTTACGGATTCGGTCACATCCCAGGAGGCCGCGCTGGCGATGGCGGAGGCGAACAGGAAACAAGTGGCCGTGCAGCAGGCGGATTTGGTGTCAACGCAGGCGCAACTGCAGCAGGCCTATGCGATGCGCGACCAGGCGACGACGCAACTTGGATACACCAAAATTTATTCGCCGCTCGATGGCGTGGTTTCTGTGCGCGTGGCGAAGCAGGGCGAAATGGTGGCACAAGGAGGACCGATTGTGATCGTCGTGGACGTGGACCATCTCTGGGTGCGCGCGGACGTGGAAGAAAGCTACATCGACTCGGTGCGTTTCGGCGACAAGCTGAAGGTGCAGCTGCCTTCGGGAGAGATTGTTGAGGGGCCAGTGTTTTTCAAAGGCGTCGAGAGCGATTTTGCGACGCAGCGCGACGTCAGCCGCACGAAGCGAGATATCAAGACTTTTGCAATCAAGGTCGCATTGTCCAATCAAAATCGGCTTTTTTTTACCGGGATGACAGCGACCGTGCTGCTGCCTTCCCCGCCGAAGAAGAGCTGGTTCGCGCGGCTCTGAGGTCCTGGTTCTGAGGGGAGTTGCGACCTGCAAGCAGAGACTACGACCGAAAGAATCATGACCGACGAAACTACAAACCCGGGGCCGGACGCGATTGAAGTCGAGCACCTCGTAAAGCGATTTGGCGAGCTTGTGGCCGTGAACGATATCAGCTTCAACGTGCACAACCGCGAGATTTTCGGGCTTCTCGGGCCCAACGGCGCCGGAAAGACGACGCTGATCCGGATGATGACGACGCTCACGCCGCCGACTTCAGGTACGGCGCGAATCGCGGGGCACGACATCGTGAAAGATGCCGACGGTGTGCGCCACGCTCTTGGAGTGATCCCTCAGGCGTTTACGTCGGACCCGGAATTGACCGCCGAAGAAAACATGCTGATTCACGCGAAGCTTTATGGCGTGCCGAAGGCCACGCGGCGGGCGCTGGTGAAGCAGCTTCTCGAGTCCGTGGATCTCGCGAAGTTCAGCGGAGCACTCATACGAACATTTTCGGGAGGCATGCGCCGAAGATTGGAGATTGCGCGAGGTTTGGTGCACTCGCCGAAGATTCTGTTTCTGGATGAACCGACCACGGGCCTCGATCCGGTTTCGCGAACAAATGTGTGGGAGATGATTCGCCGGCTCCGGCAGGACAGCGAGCTTACGATTTTGCTGACGACGCATTACATGGATGAAGCCGACAAGCTGTGCGACCGGATTGCAATCGTGGACCACGGCCGACTGGCGGCACTCGATACGCCGACGAAACTGAAGGACAGCATACCGGGCACCGACGTGGTGGAGGCTGAGTTCGAAAACGCACCGGCTGATTGGATCGCGCAACTGCAGACGCTCGGCCACGCAGCGAGCGTGACGGTACGCGACGGCGTGACGCACATTGCATCGCACGATGGACCGGGAACGGTGGCGGCGCTGATGGATCTTGCACGCGCGCGAGGCGTCAAGGTGCACCGGGTGACCGTTCAAAGCACAACGCTCGACGACGTCTTCTTGCATTACACGGGCAGCGAGCTCCGCGACGCTGTGGCTGCCGGGGCGCATCACGACATCGGGCACCTCTATAAGCGTTAGAGCGATGCGCTGAGAAAGCGGGAGATTGGACGGATGAAGGTTTATCGAATTTCGGCGCTTATCGAACGGGACATGCGCAAATTCCTGCGAAGTCCTGCGCAGATGATGGCGTCAATGGTGTTCCCGCTTTTGCAGCTTGTGGTGCTGGGCTACGCGTTTGGCGGGCATATCAAGGGAGTGACGGTCGCGTTCGTGGATCAGGACCATACGGCGGAGTCGCGCGAAGTTCGTAAGATGATTGACGGAATCACGACGGGACCGGAGACGTTCAAAATCAGGGAGTACGATTCCCTTCCCCGGGCGATTGATGATTTGAAATTTGGATTTGTGCGCGGGGTCATTTCCATCCCGCAAGATTTTTCGCGGCGCGTGTATCAAGGGGATCGTCCGCGCATCGCGCTAGCCGAAGACAACACCGACCAGTTCATCACGAACGAGGTGCTCGAGCGCGTGCAGCAAATGGTGGACCAGATGAATGCGCCCGCGGTGACTCCGCGGCTGGCGAGCCAAGTGGAACTTGATCCCGTCGAGATGTATCCGTATATCGAATACATCAAGTACCTTCTGGCAGGATCCGTCGCTCTTTCAATATTTGTTATCGCGATGATCGGAGGCGGCATCACATTTATTGATGACAAGGCGCGCGGACTTCACGAAGGCTATCTGCTTACTCCGATTCAGAAGTCGGAGCTTGTTCTGGGATTGCTCGGCGCGGGGACTGTAAAAGGCATCATGGCGGGGACAACGCTGGCGATCACCGGCGCGCTGATCTCCGGCGTGACAGCTCTTTGGAATCCGATCGAACTTTTCTACCTGATGGTGGTAATTGCGGTAGCATCCGCGGCGATGATCAGCATGATGTTCTTGTTCATGGTGCGGGTGGACGATCCGTTGGTCCCGCGGGCGATTTTCGGCGTGTTGAATACGCTTCTCTTCTTCCCCTCAGGCGCTGTTTATCCCATCGCGGCATTTCCCCCGTGGCTTCGCTGGATCTCCGTCATAGATCCCTTCACGTACACGGTGCATGCCCTGCGCAACATCACGCTCAAGGGTACGGGCATTGAAGGAATTTATATGGACGTGCTAGCGTTGGCGGGATTCGCTATATTGATGATTGGCGGCTGCATCGCTCTCTTCAAGCGGCAAATATAGTTCGGAGGAATTCTTGGGACTTCTAGATTCGACAGAAGAACATCCGCATTCAAGGCTTAGGCGTTATTTAATCACCACAGTCGTATTCATCCTGCTGGTCGCTGGCGGGCTTTGGTACATGTTGCGGTATCACCAGGAGAAGGCGACAGTGCGGCATTTTCTCGACACCGTGGTCGCGGGAAACATGGACCGGGCGTACCAATTGTGGAAGCCGCAACCTGCGTATTCCTTTAAGGATTTCCTTGAGGACTGGGGACCGAACGGATATTACGGGCCGGTGAAGAGCTATCACTTCGAGGACGCTGAGCGTCCGAAGGGCGGGAGCTCCGGAGTGATCGTGGTGTTCGAAGTGAGTCCTTATCAGCCGTTCCCGGATAACAACGACAGCATTAAGCAGAACAAAACGAAAGAAGTGCGAGTTTGGGTTGANNATTCAATCATCGAATTTGACTGATCCTATCTAGCCAGACCTGCTCGAATGAGAGGAAGCGCCGGATTCGCGGGACCACTGCTTTCGCGTCGTTCGAGTTTGCCGCCAGAACATCGCTGATTTCGAAGTGAAGGCGCGCGCCCGCGGAGACTGTGTCCGAAAGTTGGTTCCACATGAAGTAACGCGATGTTGAGTAGTAGCCGTCCGTTCCGAATGTCTGGCGAGCGAGGAAGAATGTCGTCCGCTGGGCTACCGCCGGATTCCAAATCGCTGCGCCCTGTTCCAATTCCCGCCTTCGATCCACACCCAGAAGATCGAGCAGCGTCGGAGCGATGTCTATGTGCGATGTCAGCCAATTGATTCTCAGCGGATATTCGAGCGTCTTCGGCGCGTAAATCCGCAGAGGGACGTGGAATGAATAATCGTCGAGTGTGCCGCCGACGAAATTCGGATCTTCATGCTGCGTGCGGATGCCATGGTCGCCGAAAATGGCGATTACGGTGTTTTCGAGTTGATGATGCTGTTCGAGCAACGCGACGATTTCGCCCAGCCATACATCTTCGAGCGCGAGAATTCGCCGATTGCGCGTCGCGAGATCCACAGAACCGTCGTCTGGGAACTCATCGGGATACGGTAAGTGGCTGATTTGAAAAGCGAAGGCTGCGAAGAACGGCTGTCCGTTAGAGAGCCAATGGTCGATGTCGCGTTTGCCATCGTCGAGAACCGCGAGATCGCGCGCGATCCGCTCTGCTTTCCAATCCGGAGATAATCCTGCGGGCCATCTCGATTTGATTTCATTCGGATCTGGCGAGACTTGACGGCTAAAACCGAACCCCCGAAATGTTTCGACGGCTGCATCGCCTTGCTGCGGCGTAGGAAGGTAGAGGGCGGTTGCGTACCCACGCGCGCCAAGCACTGCCGGGAGGCCTGGAGCGATTGCATCCGGGTGTTCCTCGGCAAAAGTGTGCGTTCCGTCCAGCGGATAGCATGATGCAAAAGCCGAGAACAGCGCTTGATTCGTGTATGGGTACGTCGTGTAGTGCTCGGTGGCGATGAAGGAGTTTGATTCGAGACGGCGAAGAGTTGGCAGGTCCGCGAGAGCGTCGTCGGACGGCAGAAATCGCGCAGGCTCGGTTTCAAGAGCGAGCACGATCAAGTTTGCGCCGCGCATCGATCCAAAGTAAGGCGATTCAGGGAGTGAGCGGGGAGCGATCACCATTTCGCGGTATCGAGAGGACAACTGATCGAGCGGCAACTTTTCGAATTCGCGGGTATCTATTGCGCCGGGCGCCCATAGTGCAATCAGCGACCGTGCGAAAATATTATCGTTGTACGGAGTTGCGGGAATTAGCGGACGCCAGGCTAATCCAGCAAATAGAATCGCGCCCGCGAGGTAAACGACTGCCGCGTGCCGCCAGAGCTTTGCTCTTAGCTCGTGGGCGGTATTGTCCTTCCAGGCTGCCCAAACGAGAATTGCAGTTAATACTGCGAGCGCACACAAGAAGACATAGAACTCGCGAGTGAACAGGTAGGATTTGTTCGCTCCGGGGTCGTGGATTCCCCACGACAGCGCGACCCGGAACATCGCAAACGACACAAAATCGCCTACTTCTTCAAGCGAACGCGCTTGCACGAAGAGAACCAATGACGCCGTAAAGCAAATGGCGGACATTACGATCAATCTCCAGGTGCGTGTGAGATACCGAAGCACGATCAGCAGGACGAAAGGAACGACGAGGAAAAGCCAGAGGATCTCGCTGCGGAAAAACGTCAGGCGTTCGGCGACGCTCAGACCGGGATAGCCGGTGCCTTCGACACGGCCGAGGTAGCGCGCGACAACACGGAAGCCACGTCCGTTGGCTAGCGTGAGCAATTTCGTGATTATGCAAAGAAACGCCGGAACGAACCACGCAAGGACATATCGCGCCGATGAAATCCACCCTGATTGGATACGGGTAGACGCCATCGTCTGCGCGGAATTCACTTCGAGCGTCCTGTTCCGGGATTCGAGACGCTGCGGACAGCAGCGATCAGTTCCGAGGGCGAGAGAGTAGCAGTGCCGAGTTTGGTCACGACGACGCCGGCTGCTGAATTCCCGAGCGTCGCGCCCTCGCGCATGCCCGCGCCCGCCGCCACGGCAAGCGCGAGTGTTGCGAGAACCGTGTCACCCGCGCCGGTTACGTCATAAACTTCGCTGCCCGGCCCCGATCTTCGCTCTCCGTGCTGGCCGATCGGGCGCTCGCGGCTTGTTGCGGCAATATGGAATGCCCGCGCTGGATGCCTTTCGCACACGGTCAAACCGTCGCCGCCGCGCGTGATGACCACAGTCGAGCAGCCGAAATGGGCGAGCAGCGCACGAGCGCCCTCTTTCACCGACGCGTCGTCGTTGAGGGTGCGAGTCACTAGAAACCCCGCTTCTTTGCTATTACAAACGATCGTGGTTGCGCCGCGGTATGTGGGAAGCCGCGACCATTTCGGTTTGACGAAAACGGGGACTTTCCTTTTCGCGCACGCGGCGAGGATCGGATCGATTAAACCGTCCGTGATCGCGCCCTTGTCATAATCCGAAACGATCAGCGCATCGAGGCGCGGGATTGCTTTCAGGATGCGACGCGAGAGTTTCCACTCGGCGTCCGCATCGAGTGGGATTTGTGATTCGCGGTCCACGCGCANNAAATTGTGATTCGCGGTCCACGCGAACGACCTGCTGTTGACGGGCAATAATTCGCGTTTTTAGAGTTGTCGGGCGTTCGCTGTCCGTGACGATTCCGTTTGTCGAAAGTTTTAAAGTCCGCATGGAGTTCAATAGTGATTCACCCGCTTCATCGGAGCCGATGATTCCGAACGAGTCCACACGGGCGCCTAGCGCGGCGAGATTCGCAGCGACGTTGCCCGCGCCGCCGAGACACTCCGTCTGCTTCGTGAATTCGACTACCGGTACGGCGGCTTCGGGCGAAAGTCTCGTCGCGGTGCCCCAGACATAGCGATCGAGCATCCAGTCGCCGACGACGGCAATCCGCCGGCCGCGAAACTTTGCGACGAGGCTGGCGAGGCGTGCGGGAGAGATTTCAATTGGGCTTCGGCTGGGCATGTCAAACGGTCTCGATTCCAGGAATCTCCGCGACGGTTCGGTCGTCCGCGCCGAGCCTGGACGGGTGCGTTGCCAGCAGCGATTCGCAGGCTTCGCGTATTTGATTCGGAGTCACAGACGCAACGCCTTTCGGGTCAGATACATTCTGCACCACGCGATGATCGGCATGCCAGGGCCGCCAATGCGTTGAATTGGTCGGTCCGAAGATGACAACTGCCGGGATGTTCGCTGCGGCGGCGAGATGGCTTGGGCCGGTGTCATTGCCCACGAATATTTTTGCGCCCGCAATGAGTGCAATCAGTTCGCGCAGATCGAGCGAGTCCAAAACGACTCCCGAATCGCCGAACTGCGCTGTAGCTGCATGCGCCATCTGCTGTTCGCCTGGGCCAACGTTTACGACTGAGCGCAAACCGTACGATTTCCAGAGCCACTGCGATGTCGCTGCAAAGTTCTCGAGCGGCCACTGTTTCGTAGAATCGCGCGCGCCAGGTTGCATTACTGCATATGGTTCTGCAGCGGAGATACCCTGATCCAGCAATTTCTTCGCAACGCTGGCGCGCGCATCGGCTTGAGGAAACACTTCCGAGCGCGGAATTGGGCCACGCGGAAGCCCTGTCCAGTAAAATTGGGTCATCCGTTGCTCGACTGAATGGACCTGAAGTGTGCCGTAGAACTCCACCGCATCGGGCGCGTGAACGTTGTAAAAAAATCCAAATTGGCGGCCTTTCCAGCAAACTCTTTTTTCCGCTCCTGAGGCAGCAGTGAGAAATGCGCTCGTGGGTCCGCCGTGCTGGTTATAGACGACTGGAAAATTCCTTCGATATAGATTCGTCGCAGTCGGTAAAAACGATCGAGCAAGCAGAATTTCCTGCACCGCGGGATTGCCTTCGAGAACCGCGGCGCAGCCGGGCTCTACAAGAACGGAAATTCGCAAATCGGACCGCCAGGAATGAAGCGCCGAAATCGCAGGGGTGAGGAGCACGACATCACCGACGGATCGCAGACGGATGATGAGAATCTCCGCGCCGCGCGGAAGCCCAGGAAGGAGAGACGCTGTATCACTCAAGTTCAATGCGCGCTTCGTCCACCAGCATGACGGGGATGTCGTTCTGGATGGGATAAACTCGCCGGCACTTCGGGCACCGCAAGCCTTTGCCATCCTCGGTTAACTTCACCGGAGTTAAGTCTTTCGGGCAAGCAAGGATGTCGAGCAATTCCTGTGGGACTGCCATTGGACTCCTCCCCGGCTGAACTCTAACAAACACGGACGACTGGGAGCAACTATTGGGTCTTAGGATGGCAAATTAGCGCAGCTTAGCGAACCGCAAAGTCAGCTTGCCTTGCCATGACGTCCCTGGCGTCAGATCAACCGGCCATACCGCCAGAATTTGCGAGCCTTGATAGACGCGCTCGAATCCGCTTTCGGAATCGGAGACAGTTTCGATCGGAGCTATCCAGCATTCGTGTGCGCCTGGCGCCGCGAGGGTGGCCGCGATGTCTTGAAACTCGTCAACAATTCTCAGTTCCGAGGCTGGAATGGAGGCGCTCCAGCGAAGAGGGTGCTTTTCGTTATGGGCTTCGATGAAGCGATCGGGAACGTCGGGAGCGAGAAAATTCAACACTGTTTCGATTCCGACTTGAACTTTCGCTGCTGATTCCGATGAAAGCTCGAGGCCGCAAGCGATTTCGAATCCGTCGCCGGAAGAAGCCAGCTTGAAACTCTTAGTGGCGCGCCAGCCGTGCTCGTTTTCAAAATGCAGTGTGGCGCTCGTATCGTCCACTTGCTCGACAATATAGTTCCCACCTGCGATTCCCGCATCTTCGTCGAGACGCAAGTGCTCGTAATCCGCAAAGCGCTTTCCTGACAAGAAAAGAAGAACACGAAAACAATTTCGCCCGCAGCGATCGTAGCGGAGCAGGTGCTCGAGGCCTGACTCTTTTACTTGCGGCTGATCATGAATTGACGCTGCCGCCTGTGTGCCCCGCGCAGAGTTGTCGGCGAGGCGCGCGTGGTAGACCTCGACTCTGCGCGCGATTGAGTTGATGAGAGCTACATTCGAAGGGCGAAAATCGATCGCCGGAATCGTAGCGCCATCGGCCGGGTCAACGAGCGCAGCGTACGACTCGGATGTGAAGTAAATCTCTTCCCGGCCGTCGGAATCAAAATCGAAGCGTTTGACCTCCGACCACGATGTTTCGCGGCGCGTAAGTCGATCAGCGATGGACTCGGCCTCAACGAGCGAACGCCAGAGGGCCGTTCGCAAGTGCGGGGAATATAGGCCGCCAAAAACGCCGTGCCAGTAAGCATCGTTGCATTGCGAGCGCAGCAAAAGCGTTTCAGCATCCGCTCTTGAAGAACGGAACGAACTGCCGCGGCGACGGCCGAGTGCCAGTCTGCGAATCTTGGTGGACACGTGCAGCATTTTTGCGTGCAGCAGGTTTGCCTCAGGATACTTGGCCATAAAGCTGCGCCAAATCCCGCCGCGAAGAAAAACCTGAACGTCATCGCGTGAAGAAAATTCCTTTTCAATGGCTTCAAAACGGATGCGGGCTTCGGTTGGGAGCGCCCATTGCATCATTTCGTTGTAGGAGGCGGCTGGAAGCTCCGCGCGGCCGAGCGGCGGGCGAGATCGAACGGCATCGCCGGGAGCCGACGTCTCGAGCCAATCAGAATTGGCTTCGATCGCGACGCAAAACCGCTCGAGCCAGCCATCCGTATAGCAATATTGGTAGCTGTTGGGCCAAACGCCGAATTTCTCGCAGTCGTCGCCCATGGCCGCGAACCCGCCTGGGTATTCTGCAGCCGCCTGCCGCAAGAACGCGATGGTTTCTTCGGGCTCACGATACGGAATGAGATAACGAAGAATTTTCAGACCGGGGATTATTCTGACGCAATTGCCAAGCTCCTCCGCGATATAAGCGCCGCGAAGTTGCGCGGGCTCGAATCCTGCACCAAGAAAGTGATTGTCGTCCACTAGCGAGTATTCGATCCCGGCCGCACATAGACTCGAAGGCAGTTGCGGCTCCCACACGCGCTCCGTGAGCCATGCCCCGCGCGGGCGGTGATGAAAATGCTTTTCGAGATAATCGGTCAGGCGATCGATCTGCTCGCGGCGGTCTTCCTGCGGAATCGAAATCAGTATTGGCTCGTAAAAACCGCCGCCGACCATTTCCAACTGATTGCGCTCCTCCAGGCGACGCAGAAGATCGAAATATTCCGGATGTGCATTTTCGATCCATTCGAGCAGGCAGCCGGACATATGCAATCCGAAGCGAATCTGCGGATGCTTATCTAGCAATTCAACGAATGGAAGATAGCAGTGGGTGTATGCGCGCTCGATTACCTCATCAAAATTGCCGACCGGTTGATGAGCGTGAATAAGAAGGACTAGTTGGAATTTTTGGGAATTCTGCACTGACTGACCCCACAGGGACTCATTCAGAATACCTTGACCGCAGTTAATTGTCCTGAGGTTCGATGCGTCAAAAATCTGCGTGGTTTCTACACTAAATTCGCGTCGTGACTACCTTGTCTTCACGGAACGATACCGATGTGAACGGAGCTGCCACCACCGGACTTCGTGATCCTCTCACTCAGCTTTTGGAGCGCGCTCTCAATTGCAATGGCCGCCGCGTTGGCGGGCGCGTAAATCATGGCGAGAAAATCGTGCGCGGCGTCGGTCACCATCGTGCGCGTGGAATCACTGATTGGACTTCCGAAGGCACCATTTTCATCCGCTAACACAGGGCGGCCGGCGAGGTGCCAGGTCTGTTTGCCGATGCCTTCGTAGGTTTCGCTTGTTTGACCAGCGCGGAAGGTGACGGGTGGCGAGATCAATGCGCGGTTATAGATACCGTAGGGCCAGCCGGTCTCGAGCGAGCCAAGATTTCCGGCGTCCACGACATTCGAAATTCGATAGAGGCCCTTTCCCTGTGCGATGCGGCGCAGGAGGGCTTCGGACGATGGCCGGTAGCGAGCAGGATCAATGCCCCATGCGCGAAACATCGCGCGCACGGCGTGCACAGAATCGCGTTCAGAGACTTGGTCAACGGTTACGCTTCGATGGATTTGCTCGCAAAGGTGCAGGATTTCGGCTGAGAGAGCGCCGGAGGAGACGGCTACGCTTACTCCGTCGAGTTCAAGAATGCCTAGCCTTACTCCTTCGAGTTCGACGCTGACTGCGATTGGCATTGGAATCCGTATCCGCGATGCGGACGGCCGCGCCGCGAAGCATGTCGGAAGAATTCTACACGCAGCGTGCTGCGGAAGCTATTTCGCTTCGTTTGACACACTGGGGACCGTGTGGAATCCTAGCGAATCAAACGTGAGCCAGATTCACGAGTAACATTGCAAGCCAGTCTGTCGAGAGGAGCATTCCCGTGGCGGCTGATCGAGAAACAGTTATGGAAGCCCTCCGCAGGTGCTACGACCCAGAAATTCCGGTCAACATCGTTGATCTCGGGCTTATCTACGACGTGACCACGGACGATTCCGGACAAGTCGTTGTGAAGATGACGCTTACGTCTCAAGGCTGCCCCGCGGCCCTTTCGATTCCTGAACAGGTGAAGCAGGAGATTGGAAAGGTAGGCGGCGTGAACGGCGTCCGTGTGGATCTGGTGTGGGAACCGCCGTGGAATCCAAGCATGATAAGCGCAGCGGCAAAACAGCAGCTGGGACTCGACGGTTAACAAGAGCGGGAAAACAAATGCGGCGAGTCAAACGGCCTCGCCGCAAACTTCATAGCCCCAGCGCCACTCGTACACACCTGCTGGAGCTACAATTTCAGGCTTGTTTGTTCTTGTACCAATCGGAGTTGATGGGCGTAAAGCTGTTCCACTTCTCCGGCAAGTCTTCCAAGGCGAATATCGCGGTCACAGGGCAAACCGGAACACAGGCGCCGCAATCAATGCATTCGTCGGGATGAATATAAAGCATCTTTTCGTTCGCAAAGTCTGCCTCATCCTTGCGCGGATGGATGCAGTCGACGGGACACACGTCTACACAAGCGGTGTCCTTTGTACCGATACACGGTTCGGCGATTACATAAGCCATAAGGGCGTCTCCTCCACGGTAACCAGGTAAATGCAATCAAATCTAGTAGGAATGCTCACAAATTTTTATACCATCAATCCGCGAGCGGCACAAGACGCGCGGTTCTAATTGCGTTCTCCGAGTTGGTGCGGATTCGCGGAAGCGGATAGAATGCATGGCGTGACTCGACCGCCAAGAATCGCCCTCGGATAGTGCGCTTTATTCGTCGTCGTATTAGGAGGACCAATGCTTCGCATGCGAGGAAACCGGCTGACGTGGCTCGGCCATGCTGCGTTTCGGATTGTGACGCCGTCCGGGCGAGTTCTCTTGATAGACCCGTTCCTTACGTCGAATCCCACTTGCCCCGAGGCGCTGAAAAAGCCGGATCGCGTGGACGTGATGTTCATTACTCATGGCCACTCCGACCACCTAGGAGATGCCGTCTCCCTGGCGAAGCAATTCAAGCCCGAGATCGTCGCGATGCCGGAAATATGTGGCTGGCTGGCATCGCAGGGCGCCGACAAGGCCAAGGGCCAGGGGATGAACAAAGGCGGAACCGTTCCAATCGGGGATGTAGATGCCACGATGGTGCATGCGATCCATTCAAGCGGAATTGATGACGGCGGGAAGATGGTCTACGGCGGCGAAGCGGCAGGATTCGTGATTCGCTTGCCGGGCGGGATGACGGTCTATCACGCGGGCGACACGGCTGTGTTCGGCGACATGAAGATTATTGGAGAACTCTATGCGCCGGATCTGGCTCTTTTGCCGATTGGGGATCATTACACGATGAGTCCGCGAGAGGCGGCGCTGGCCATCCGGCTGCTCGGCGTCAAGCACGTTGTGCCGATGCACTATGGAACTTTTCCGGTTCTTACCGGTCGCCCGGAGACTTTGCGCGAATTGACGCAAGATATAGCCGGGCTTGAGATTCACGCTCTCAAGCCGGGCGAATCGATCGAATAGATATACCTGCGTCTGCGGACGCGCGACGCAAAAAAGGGGAGACGATGGGCGGACTCATTCTCAATGAAGGCGTTGAAGCGTATATGAACGGTTTGCTGCCGAAGCGCGATGTTGTATTGAGCGAAATGGAGAAATTGGCTAAGCGGCGAGACATCCCGATCATCGGACCTGCCTGCGCGAGGGTTCTCTACCTGATGGCGAAGTTGACGAAAGCGCGGCGAGTTTTCGAGATGGGATCGGCGATTGGGTACTCGACGATTTGGCTGGCTCGCGCGGTTGGTCCGCAGGGACGCGTTTACTATACCGATGGCGACGCATCGAATTCCCGCACGGCGCGGGAGTTTCTGACGCGTGCGGGTGTTGAGCGAAGAGTGGATGTGCTCGTCGGAGACGCGTTGAAACTTCTCGAGCAGACGCCGGGGAAGTTCGACATCATTTTCATTGATGTGGACAAGCATCAATATCCGGAATCCCTGCGCCGGGCGTTGCCTCGCCTGCGAAGCGGCGGGCTTGTCATCGCTGACAACGTGCTTTGGTCCGGCAAGGTCACCCGCCGGGCGCACGATGAAAATACGCGCGGCATTCAGGAGTTCAACCGCGCAATCTACGCGTCGCATAAATTATTTCCCATCATCGTCCCGCTGCGGGATGGAGTGGCTATCTGCCAGAAACTTTAGCGACTGAAGCGAGCACCGCTAGCGGAATAAGTTCCGGAGGAAAAATGTCAGGTTCGCCGGACGCTCAGCGAGGCGCCGCATAAAGTAGGGATACCAATCCGTACCGAAGGGGATATACACGCGCAAGCGGTAGCCTTCACCGATCAACTGCCGTTGCAGGTCCGTCCGAATTCCATACAGCATCTGAAATTCGAATATTTCCTTTCCGATTCCATTCGAAGACGCGAAGTCCTTCGTTGCATCGATCATGCGTGGATCGTGAGTCGCGATTCCGTGATAGATACCACTGGGCAAGAGAATCTTCATCAGACTCACAAAATTCGCGTCCACATCCGCCTTCGCAGGAAACGCGATTTCGGCCGGCTCCTTATATGCGCCTTTCACGAGACGGATTCGGCACCCCACAGCGATGAGATCGCGAACATCCTGCTCGCTTCGGCGCAGATAGGATTGAATCACCGTGCCCACAGAATCCGTCCTTGCGCGCACGCGCTTGCAGAGATCTACCGTGCGTTGCGTGTAAGGCGAGCCTTCCATATCAATTCGCAGGAAATTGCCGTGCCGCGCGGCGGAATCGGCAATGCGCGACACCAGCGATTCACAGAGTGCGGGATCAAGATCAAGTCCAAGTTGAGTTAGTTTGAGAGAAATATTTCCATTGAGTCTTTCGGTCGCGATTCGATCGAACATTGCCACGTAGGTGTCTGCCGCGCGGATTGCCCCGTCTTTATCGAGGACATTTTCTCCCAGGAGATCGAGGCTGACGGGAAAACCGGTCGCGTTCAGGTTTCGTGCGGCAGCGATGGCGTCCTCGAGCGTTTCTCCAGCAACCCATCTATGCGCGACGCTGCGGCTTAAACCATTGCTCATCGCCCAGCGTGCAAGTCGTTTGCTTTCCGAAAGCTTGAGAAGCGTAGCCCGAAGCATCAGGAGGCGATTCGCGAGGATTGGGCGAGAAAGTTGTGAATGAACATGCGGAAAGGATTATCCACACGAGAACGGCCTCGCGCCAGTGTCCACGCAGATTTCAGCGCGATTCAAACAACACTAAAGACTGTGCTCTGCTAGAAAATGCTCCGCGTCAAGTGCCGCCATGCAGCCCGCTCCGGCGGCGGTAATGGCCTGGCGATAGACGTGATCGTGCACGTCTCCGGCCGCGAAGACTCCCTCGACGTTTGTCCGGCTGCCGTCCTTGACGATCAAGTAGCCTTCAGAATTCATGTCGAGTTGGCCTTTGAGCACTTCGGTATTCGGATCGTGCCCGATGCCGAGGAAAACGCCATCTATCTTCAGGACGGACGCTTCCCCGGTGGTCGTATTGCGGAGATGAATGGATTCGAGATTCTTCTTCGCTGCGTCGTTGAGTTCTTCCACCACGAAGGGCGTGAGAAATTTGATTTTGGGATTTGATTTCGCGCGATCGAGCATAATTTTGGACGCGCGGAACTCGTCGCGGCGGTGAATAATAGTCACGTGTTTCGCAAACTTGGTGAGAAACGTGGCCTCTTCCATGGCAGAATCACCGCCGCCCACGACAACGATCTCCTTATCGCGGAAGAAATAACCGTCGCACGTCGCGCATGTCGACAGTCCATGGCCCAGCAACTCGCGCTCCGAGGGCAGGCCCAACGTGCGCGCTGAAGCGCCCGACGCCACAATCAACGCCTCGCACTCCAGAATGTCATTGCCCACCGTAAGCTTGAATGGCCTTGCGCTCAAATCAACCTTGGAAATGACGCCCGTGCGAAATTCGGCGCCGAAGCGCTGTGCCTGCTTGCGAATATTTTCGATCAATTCAGGCCCGAGGATGCCATCGGGGAATCCGGGAAAATTCTCGACCATCGTGGTCAGAGAGAGCTGGCCGCCAGGCTCATGCCCGTCTATAACGAGCGGTTTCAGATCAGCGCGAGCGGCGTAAACAGCGGCCGTCAGGCCAGCACAACCGCTGCCGATAATAATGACTTTATACAAGCGATACTCCTTCAAGAATGCTAATTAGATTCGTGAGACGAGTCCGGCGATTCACGTGGAAACATTGCATTGTAACACCTGTCGCGAGAGGTACGCCCCTCGATGCCTTGGACAAATTGCGCCGGCGGGAGCCGTGAAGCATAATGTCGCCCGAATCGAGCGCGCGAATCGAATGTTGGTATCGAACGCGCATTCCTCGCATTCCTGACGATGAACGCCCCGGCCAATCTTTTTCGCCTCTTTAACGAAATCGTGCTTTTCCTGCTGGGCGCGCTTTTGATGCTTCTCGCAGTGTCGCACCGCTTTCGGCCGTCATCGAACCCGGCGACGTGGATTCTTCTGGGCTTGCTTCTGATCTATTGGAGCGTCCGCGCCGGCATGCGCTGGGCGCCTGCTTCCACGCGGTGGCACGAGCGATTGCGGGCCGGCTCATTCGCGGCGGCCGGAGTTGCGATTCTGAGCATTGCGTGGCTTCCGTCCCGCTTAGCCCCGCTAGCGCTCGGTGTTGCCGGTGGGGTGATGGCCCTGCGAGGCTTGCTGAGCGCTGCTGGGTTTGCGCGTGCGGCAATCGGCGCTAAGTAGAGTTCCGCCGATCCTTGATCGCATTCAAGTGCTGCCGAAGCCGCTCGATCACGTCCGGCATCTGCCCCTGCTCAATTTCCCGCTCCAGTTCGTCCAAGGCGAAATGGACAATATCGTGGTGGTGCAGTTCCTCATTATTGCCCAACTTCTCGCTGAGTTGGAGCCACACGTTGTGCAGCAAGTCGATTTCCTTCGTGGTAAGCCGCGGAACGTGAGGGCCCAGATAAAAGATCTGCTCCTGACCCGCGGGCGTGAAGATTTCGAGCGCCACATGCGGACGCGGCTCGGGCATAC
Source organism: Acidobacteriota bacterium (assembly GCA_003152355.1). Lineage (GTDB taxonomy): Bacteria > Acidobacteriota > Terriglobia > Acidiferrales > UBA7541 > Palsa-147. Next base: position 46,182 of record PMAA01000112.1, read on the forward strand.
GCTCCCAAGCCACGCCGACCTCGCGCGCTTGCTCGGTAATCGGCAATTTCGCTGAGTTTCCGACGGCAATGGCCGACGACTGCAGGTTTACGGCGGCGCGCAGAATCGCGTCCCACAAATCATTCGCCGATGCCACCGCGAGACGCACCGGCCTTCCCTCCTTTTCCGCCATTGCCAGCACTTTGGTGAAGAGCAATTGCTCGATGGTGCTGAAAAGCTGGTCGGGCGTCAGGTCGTATTCGCCGGAAGCGGCGCGGCGCAGCATGCGGACGTGGAGAACAACAATGTCAGGTTGCGGATTGCGCACCTGGCGCAGGACCGCTTCGAGATGATAAAGCGCGTAGTACGTGCTCACTGGAACAAGAATGTTACCCGGATGCGCGCCCACCGTCGCAGGCGTCAAATCGCCTTCTTGNNGGAGTCAGCTCGGCTTCCTGCGCAAGATTGAACTGATCGAGTTCGACGTGCGCGCCAACCAGGCGCCTGTGCATGATCTTTTCGGAAATCTCGAATATGGTAAAAAGCAGAATCGTAAAGACAACGCCGGCAACCGTCGCATCAGGCTTGGTAAAGAGGTTTACAATCGCGATTGACAACAGCACGAGCGTGATCAAGCCGAGCCCGACAGGAATTTCCTTTCCACCGATCGTGAAATTCAACGGTACGCGGTATTCGCGATCCTGTGGATGCGTGTAACGAAGCACCAGGACGGAAACGCCCTTTAGCGCGAAACTCCAAATGACCCCGAATGCGTACAGGTTTGCGAGGAAGGTGACGTCCCCACGGCTCACCACGATCGTGAGGATCTGTCCAATGACGACCATGTTGATGATTCTGTGGGACGTCCCAAATTTCCGGTGAGGATGCCGGAACCAGTCCGTGAGGACACCGTCTTCGGAGACGCGGTTGAGCACGCCATTTGAACCGACGATGGCCGTGTTTACAGCGCCGGAAAGAATCAGTGTGCCGACAACTACAACGAAAACGTGGAATGCGAGGAGCAGTGGAAACGGGCCGACCAAGTGCATGGCAAGGCCGCCGATCAGATTCTCGGTCCACTGATGCCGTTGGCCGTCGGGAATAATCATTACCGCGAAGAAAGACACGAGCGACGTGAACAAGAGGCTGTAAATGAAGATTACTAACCCGGTCTTCTTGAGATTGGGGAGTTTGGGATGCTCGATTTCCCGGTAGACCTGCGCCAGCGTCTCTTCGCCGCTCATCGCCAGCACCGAATGCCCGAGTCCCACGATGATAATCACGAAGGTGAACATCTCGGGAATCCTGGTGCCATAAAGCCAGCCGAGCGCGGCCTTGTCGTGGTGCATGTTTCTCGGAATCGGCCACGGCGGGAGATGACCGCCGCGCACCCAGAGCGTGTAACCGCACCACCCGAGAAGGAGGACGACCATGACCGTCGTAAGCTGCATGATGCGCAGCGCCTTCTCGCTTGATTCGGGAATTCCTTTGATGTTCTGCCACCAGAAGTACACCGTCACCAGGATGGCGAAAAACGCCGCGGCGGCGTTCGGAGGCAGCACGATATTCAAGTGGCTGTAGGCGAAGAGTTCGTTGAGCACCGCAGCCAGATACTGGCCCGCGGAGACGCCGCTGATTGGCCCTGTCAGGACGTAATCGAACATCAAGGCGGAGACGGAAATCTTCGCCATGGTGCCGCCGAGCGCTTCCTTGACAACCCGGTAAACGCCGCCGCGGACGAACATGCTGCAGCTTTCGACGTATACGGCGCGGACCGCGTACGAAAACAGCATGATGGCCAGGATGAACCACGGAGCCGTCTTGCCGATGAACTGCTCGGCTTCGCCGCCGGCGTAGTAAGCCGATGAAGCCAAATCATTTAGGACGACAGCGGCGGCTCGCCAAAACGATATGAAAGTGAGCATGGCCGTCGTGGCCACGATCACCCGGACGGCTGGACGAATCGAACTAGGTGAGGTGTTGGACTGCGTTGGGTCTGATGCCATGAGCCGTAGGAGCGTGGAGAACGACTATATTATCAAACGGATTCGAAAGAAAGGCCCCGCCGCTTGTGGGATGACGCCTCCGAGTTTCATGACTCGGCCTTAGCCCGGAAGTCGCGCGCACACTGGGGGCAGGGGCATAGTTCGCGAAGATGCTCGAAGCTGAAGATGCCTGTCGCGTGGCCATCGGAGAACTGAATTTGCACCGCGTAATTGCCGACGGCATTCGCGCTCTTCGCCGTGACCTTCGGTTTAAACATGGGCAGCGGTGAACTGGCCACGCCGCCGCCGAGCTTTTTCGTTTTTTCTCTCTCGTCATTGCAGAGAGCGCACGGACAACTGTCGCGGAGATAGGGAAAATCGAAATGGCTTGTATGGCCATCGGCCCAGGTGATGTCCACGCCTTCGCCCGTGGAGACGCGGACCTTGACGTCAATCGGTTTTTTTCGCGATTCGAGCGGGATGGGCATTGGAGTCAGTTTTCGGCCGAAATTGTAATTATCTGCTGGAGACGCCCGTGAGCGAGATCGATTCGGCGATCCGCCAGTCGCCCGATTGAAGGATCGTGAGTAACCATCAAGATCGTGTGTCCTTCAACATGGAGTTCCCGCAGCAGATCGATGACGATCTGCTCGTTCGTTTCATCAAGATTTCCAGTCGGCTCGTCAGCAAGCAAGAGCTTCGGGTGATTGATGAGCGATCGCGCGACGGCCACGCGCTGTTGCTCACCGCCTGAAAGTTGCGCGGGAACGTGCGTCAAACGATCGCCGAGCCCGACGCGTTCGAGCGCCTTCTTGGCTTCATTTTCATCCGTCGTGCTGTGAAAATATTGCGCGAGCATCACGTTTTCTATCGCGGTCAAATACGGCACGAGATGAAACTGCTGGAAGACGAAGCCAACTTTCTCAGCTCGGTAGCGTGTGAGCCCAGCTTCATCGAACCGCGCGACGTCCACGCCATCCACGACGGCGCGGCCGGACGTCGGCGTATCGAGGCCGCCCAAAATGTTTATCAGCGTAGTCTTTCCGGAACCCGACGGGCCCATCATGGCGATCCATTCACCGGCCTCAACATCGAACGTAACGCCATCGAGTGCGCGCACTTTGCCATACACCTTCGTGAGCCCTTCGACTTGGACCAAACGCGCCATCATTCGCCCCGCAGTATGACTGCGGGCTTCACTTTGCCGAGAAGGCGAAGCGGCAGCGCGCCAGCCAGCGCGACTCCAACCATAAGCGCAATCGTGAGCGGCAACACTTCGAGCCGCGGCGAAATCATCACTCCGAAAACGCGCTTCCCGGCCCACAGCGTCAATGCAGCGCCGAAAATGTAGCCGAGTACGCCTCCGACCGCGCCGAGCACCGCAACTTCCGCAAGAAACAGTCTTACGATACGTCCGATCGAACCACCCAGCGCCTTCATCAGGCCGACGTCAGCGCGACGCTCCATCGCGAGCGCGGCCATGGTCGCGAGGACGCAAAGGCCCGTAAGCGTCAAAATCAGGAGCGCCATCGTGATCATCAGCAACTGAATCCTCGCCAGCAAGCTTCCCTCGGTTTCCGATATCTGTCGTATTGGGCGGGCGTCCACGTCGGGGAGCGCGATCTTTAGTTGCGACGCAAATGATTGAATAGCCGCCGGCGAACCTGGAACGCGCAACTGGATCATCGCAATACGATCGGTGAGGCCCGAGAGATTCTGAACTGCGGCGAGATTTGCGAAGACTTGATCATCTTCGTCGTCGCCCGCCGTGATTATGCCCGATACGGAAAAGTGCGCCACTTTATCGCCGTAACGCAATTCGAGATCGCTTCCGGGAGCGAGAGCGAATTGCCGTGCGACATTTTTCCCGACGAGGCAATGGGAGATGTCATCTCGCGCCAATACGGCCTCCCCTTGAATTTGCCACCACGGAGTGATTGCCGGCGCCCGGTCGAGCCACGTCCCGGCAAGAACGACGGGCTGATTCGTAGCGGTTCTCGCAACGACGTACAAGAAGGGCGAGGCGATCGTGCCCTGCGGCTGCAGCCGCTCGACGACGCCTTCAGCCGCCGATTCGCGCATCAGAGCTTGATCACCTGCGCCTTGGCCGGAAAGGACCACGTTTGCGCCGAGAGAGCGAAATTCCTGAGTCAGTTTCTTCCGGACGTCGATCTCCATGTTGAACATAGCGGAAATCACGGCACCGCCGCCCACTATGGCCACGAGGGCGACCGCAAGCCGGCCACGATTGCCACGAAGAAGCTGCCACAATAAGCGGCCAAACATCACTCACCCCTCAAGATCGGCGCGGGCTCGAGGAGTGCGGCTCGCCGAAGCGGAACCATGCTGCCAACAATCGCGACGAGGACCGCTAGCGCGAGAATGATTGGCAGCAAAACCATTCGAAGCGTTGCTGGAATGCCAAAAATACTTTCGCCCAGCACGCGCGCGAGCGCAGTACCGAGCAGGAAGCCAGCCGCGCCGCCGGTGATCGCCAGCAAGACTTGCTCTGCGAGGAAGATTCCTCCGACAGCGAGATTTGTAGCGCCTAGGGCCTTCATCAGGCCGACTTCGACACGGCGCTCGAGAATCGAAGCGGCTGAAGTTGCTGCAATCGCGAGCGCCGCAGCCAAAAGCCCGGCGAGCGTCACGAGCCACAGCAATGTGCTCACTCTCGAAAGCACGCGGCCTTCTGTTTCTGCCACGCGCCGAATTGGACGTCCTTCAGTCCCGGGCAGCACCTGCTGAATCTGGCGGCCGATCGATGAAATGTAGGGCGAGCAGTACCAGCGGTCATATTCAGCCGGCGTCATTCTCGTTGGATCGCGCTGCGAAAATGAGTCTTCGGGCTTGGTCAGGGCGCTAACGAATAGGCGTCGATACTGGCCGGCATGGCCGGATATTCCCTGTGCGACAGCGAGAGGCACAAGAATTGCGTCATCTTCGGCGTCTCCGGACGAGAGCACACCGGTCACCAAGAGTGACACAGGCGAATTCTTGACGGCCGCGGAATCGCGGGCTCCCTGTACTGCATTGAGCTCGATTTTGCGTCCGATTGCAGAGTCAGCAGGAAAAAGGCGCGCGGCGAGCGCCTCACCGATCACGCACTCGTTCGACCCCTCTGCAAACCAAGCTCCCTGCACTTTCCACCAAGGGTGCGTAATCGCGGCTCCTGTCACGAACGTTGTGCTGCCGGGCACGGCAACGGAATGCTGGTACCAAGTGCCGATTACAGTGACGTCCATCGAAGTTTTGCCGTCTGAAATTCGGCTCGGTACGTCAAGAAACGGTGTGAACCCGATGATGTTGTGCCGCCAAAAGATGGTCTTGAGTTTCCCGATGTCCGACTCTTGTAGGTAGCCGCCCTCATCAACGGGCCTATAGTCCACGCCGCCGATCTGGAGCGGCAGAGTATCGGATTGAGGCGTTACCAACAGATTAGCGCCAAGGCTACGGAATTCGCGCGCGAGGCGGTCTCCGACGTCGAGCGCCACGCTCAGCGTTGCAGTTGCAACCGCCATTCCGACCGTTAGCGCGGCAACTGCCAAAAGCTTCCGGCGAGGACTGCGGATGAAGGACTCTCCAACAAGGCGGGCAAACATTTAAATGGCGGCATCTGGCACAGCCGGTATCCCTCTCTAGTGGACGGAAGCTGCCGAACTGGCCAACGCGGAAAGATCGAGAATCAGGTTATCGGCTTGGACCCGCGATTTCACCGGCACGGGATTGCAGCCACCCGGATCGCCGATGGACGGAACGTAAATGGCTGCGCCGCAGTTACGGCAGATTACGTTTTGACCTTGTTGCCGGTATCCCGACCAACCGCAGATCTGGCAGGCATCGAGTGCCGCGATGTAGTCTCCATTCCCCTTCCGAATCACGAAAAACCGGACCGGCCTGCCATTTGCGTCGGCGGAATAGAAGTGAAGATCGGAATCAGCCAAGCCATTGGTTGGAATCTCGACCATTCCGTCCTGCGCCGTGAGGTGCGTTGCCTGCACAGGCGCAGCCGCAGTCCGAGCGTATACAAAATCCGCGGTAAACATGAGAATTACCGCAAGGCACAGAAATGCGGCGGCGAAGCTCCAGCGACGCTGCTTGCGATACTCCCACTCGCGACGGCGGCGTTCGGCGGGGTTTAGCGCTTCGTCGGCGGCGGGCTTCGAGGCCGCAAACCACTCGCGTAAAATGGCGAGTGCGGCAACGCCGAGAATCACGACGAAAAAGAAAAACTCGTTGCGAACGATGGGTCCAATCGTGGCCATCTCGGTCTTACTCGACCAAATCCACTGCGCCTCGCTCAGTTCGTGCACGCCGGTCAGGCCGAGTTGAAACGCCACAACCATCAAGATCGTGCTGGTCACGGCGAAAAAGCGCCCGAGCGGAATGCGCAACGTTCCTTGGAAGAAGAACAAACCAACCGCGACGGCCAAGAATATGCCCAAGCCGGTGCCAATCCACACGTCCAATCCCGTACTCGACAACTCAACGGCGCGTAGAATCAACACAAGCTCGGCGCCCTCGCGCAGGACCATCGAGAAAACAAAAAACGCGATTCCGATTCCCGCGGCTCGCGTCGTTTTTTGCGCGTAACCTTCGACACGCCGCTCGATTTCCTTCTTCAGGCTGCGCGCGATGCGGTTCATCCAGGCAATCATGGTGACCACGAGAACAGCAGCGAGGAGCATCATTAAGCCCTCGAAACCGTCTTCGCTCACTTTCCAGCGCTGCAGCATCACCGCCGCGAGAAAGCTGCAGGCAACCGCGGCGGCGACACCCGCCCACACATATCCTGCCAGGGCTCGCCGGCCGGTGCGATTCAGATACACTAGGACAATGCCGACAATAAGCGCGGCTTCGACACCTTCACGGAGAGCCACCAGCAAGGCAGAAAGCATGACAATCCCAGTTGAAAATCATTAACAACTAGCAAAACAAGTGTAGACCCGCGTGTACTTTCCGTCAATAAAATTGGCGACCGCAAACGCGCTGGCAGCCTTTGACGGATTACAATGCGATGAATTTTTATATCGCGATGATTAGCACACGCGGGCTCCCAAAACCCGTCCGAACCGCATCTTAATCCTTGTACAATACAGGCTCCCGGCAACGCCGTGCCGCGCGCCCCGAAGTAGCATAGTGGTTTGGGTAAATCCAAGAATGACACGCGCATTTTCATGCTGAACCCCGCGCGGGACTTGTCTCCGCGGTGGTTGGGTTGGCGCATCTCTGCTTGCGCGGGCGCACTGGCGTTTGCCATTGCGTTCTGCCCCGACTCCACGCTCGCTCAGACGCCGACGCCGCATCCGGATAGCGCGACTACTCAGACGCAGAAACCGACACCTGTACCGCCTGCCGACCCGAAACGCGCAAAAGATGCTTTTGCTCGCGGCCGCCAAGCCGAGACGGATAAGAATTGGCGCGAGGCTTTCGCGGACTATTCCGAAGCTGCACGCGCGCTTCCGGATAACCGCCAATACGCAATCCAGCGAGACGTTGCTCGGAGCCAGCTTGTGCAGGCGTATGTGGATCGCGCCGAGCGCGATGCCGTCTCAGGCCGCATGCAGGAAGCGCGCGCGGGTTTGAGCGCCGCCATTGCACTTGATCCCGGCGACGCAATCGCCCGGGAACGATGGAATGAGTTGAGCGCTCCAGAGAAGCCCGTCAAGAAAGACACTGACGAATCACTGAGCGGTCTGACATACCTCAATCCGGCGCCGGGCACTCACGATTTCAATTTTAAGGGCGACGTTCAAGGCGCGTATCAGGAGATCGCGCGGCAGTTTGGAGTGCACGCGACCTTCGATGTTGACCTCGTAGCGCGACCCGTGCATCTGGTGGTTTCACAAGTGGATTTCAACACGGCGATGAAGGTCCTCGGCGAGATGACGTCTACGTTCTGGAGGCCGATGGCCTCCGACCTGTTTTTTGTGGCGCAGGATACGCCCCAGAAACGCCGCGACTATGAGCCTTCCGTGACGCGAACCATCCTCCTGCCCGCGTCGAGCACGCAGGATGACATCACCGAAATGCTCCGAGCCGTCCGCGACATTACCGGCATTACGAGAACCGTGCTGGACTCGCGTTCGCGCACTCTCACGTTGCGCGCAACTCCTTCCGCCATCGCTCTGGCCACGCAGCTTGTCGATGATCTCGAAAAACCGCGCGGCCAGCTCATTATTGACATGGAACTCCTGGAAATAAACCGGCAGTCGGCTCTAAATCTCGGGATTCTGCCCCCCCAGACCAGCACGTTGTACACGTTGAACAAGCAAGAGGTTCAAACAGCTGAGTCAGGGCTGGCCGGACTAGTCAGCGTAATCCAGCAGGTGTTCGGCACGCCGAGTTCCCTCTCTGGGCTCACGAGTTCGCAAATTGGGGGCCTGTTAAGCGGCGGGCAGTTGAGTCTCGCCGGGCTAATTCCTCCGCTGTACGCATTCGGCGGCGGCGGGTCCACGTTCGTTGGGACGCTTCCCGGACTCACGGCGAATTTTTCTTCGATGCTCTCGACTGTCCGCAACGGCCAGCACATCAAGCTCCGCGCCGAGGACGGCCACCCTGCAACATTTTTCGTTGGGAACCGCGTGCCGGTTTCGTTGGCGCAATATTCGAACAGCCTTGGGTCTTCGACAAATATTCCCGGCGTGTCCACCAGTGGCTTCACAACTTCCGAACTCACAACCGGAACAACACCGACCGGCATAGCGGAAGGAGTCTTGCAAACGGCGACGGGCTCGTTCATTGACCTGTTGGTTACGAATTTTGGCGATGATACGGTATCGGTGTTCCTTGGCAACGGAGACGGAACCTTCGGCGCCAAGACGGATTTCAACACCGGCAACGGCCCGACGGCGCTGGCGTTGGCAGATTTCAATGGTGACGGCAAACTGGACGTGGTCGTCGCCAACAAGACCGATAACACCGTCTCGTTGCTTCTCGGAAACGGTGACGGCACACTCGCGAACAAACAGGATTTTCCAGTCGGCAAAACTCCCGTCTCGGTGGCGACTGGAGATTTCAACGGCGATGGATTTGTCGATCTCGCGGTGGCCAATCAAGCCGACAACACGGTTTCAATTTTGCTCGGCAACGGCAACGGCACATTCAAGCCGCAAGTTACGTATGTGACCGGGTCAACGCCCACGGGTATCACGGTCGGTGATTTCAATGGCGACGGAAAGCTCGACATGGCAGTCGTAAATCAGAATTCTGCAACAGTTTCCGTTTTCCTCGGTAATGGAGACGGCACGTTCAGAAACAGAGTTGACTACGCGACGGGCAACAACCCCGTCGCGGTGCAAACGGCAGATCTGAACGGCGATACGTTTCTGGATCTCGCGGTGGCGAATTTCAACGACGACACGGTTTCGATCCTGTTGGGCAACGGCGACGGAACATTTCAAACACAGGTCGCCTACCCAACCACACAGTCACCAGACTCGATCGCTATCGCGGATTTCAATGAAGACGGGCGCCCCGATCTCGCGATTGCGGAACAAACCTCGGACACTGTGTCGATACTTCTTGGACTTGGAAGCGGAGCTTTCAGCGCGCCGCTCGATGTGCCGGTCGGAAGCGCTCCTTCTTCCGTTGTGTCCGCCGATTTCAATGGAGACGGCCTACCGGATGTGGCGGTCACAAATGCGGGAGCGAATTCCGCCACTGTGATCCTCAATTCCAATGCCATCGAATCACTTCTGGCAAGCGGCCTTTCCGGAGGAGAGACCGGAACGCCATACCCCAGCGTTGAATATCTCGATCTCGGGGTGAAATTGAAAGCGACACCGCGCCTTCATCCCGACAACGAAGTAACTCTCCAGCTATCGCTCGAGATTCGGAGCCTTAGCGGGGAAACCTTGAACGATCTTCCTATCATCACCAACCGCACGATTGAACACACGGTACGCCTGAAAGAAAACGAGACGAGCGCACTAGCGGGGATTCTCGAAACGCAGGAGATGCACGCGATCAATGGCACGCCGGGACTCGCAGGGGTGGATACGATCGGGCTGCTAGCCGGAGATCGCACTACTCAAGATACGGACGATGAACTCCTGGTTCTGATTACGCCTCGGCGTATTAATCCGGTTAACCGAGTGAGCCGCGAACTCTATGCAGGACATCCGCCACAACAAGGCGGCGGTTCGGTGGGCCAAACTTTCGAAGAGCGGCAGCCTCAACCGCAACCGGAACAACCGACAGCGGCGCCTCCAGAGGAACAACCTCAACCTCCGCCGCAACCTGAGCCGGAGCCCGAGCCGGAGCCTGAACCAACCAAGCCGCAGTGATCCGTGCGGTACGGAGACGCGCAGACCGCGAGGCGTACCTACCGTCGGGAATCGCTCGTCATCGTTACTGCTTTGCGTCGAGGACGAGAATCGGCTGGTATGTGCGCGGGACAACAGCTTCGGCTATCGCGATCAATTGCTGCCGTTGGTTGAAGACTCTCAGGCGCGCAGGCTGCCAATCGCCGGAATCGAGCGCAGCGGGCGCTCCAGGCGGAACGATCGTCTGGCCTGGCTGGATTTGAGACACCATGACGTTGAATTTCGCGCCATGGTTGACCCGCCGCTCGACGATCGGCAACACGATCGCACGTGGCAACTCCGATAGCAGCCCTTCCAGCCGAATCACGCGCTCGTCGAACCGCGCCGACTTCGCGGCATCCTGCAATTCATCGAGCGTCGAGGCGTGATCCAACGTGAATTCGCCCACAGCCGTGCGTACGATTTCGATGAGGTGGGCTCCGGTTCCGTGCCGGTTCCCGAGGTCATGGGCCAATGAGCGGATGTAGGTTCCCGAACCGCACTCGACGACAAATCGCGCGATAGACCCTTCGATTTCCGTCAAGCGAAATTCATGGACATCCACGTCAACGGGCTTCAGATCAACAGGCTTCTTCTTTCGCGCGAGCTCATGCGCCGGGCGGCCATGAATCTTTTTTGCGGAAAACGCAGGCGGCGTCTGCTGAATTCTTCCTGTCAATTGTGACGCGAGTTCTTCAATCTTCGCTCGATCGAGTTGCGGCGCGGAATCGGGGCCGAGCGGCGTGCCTTCAGCGTCGTACGTGTCAGTGGCGAATCCGAAACGAACCGCACAGGTGTAACGCTTGCGACGATTCGCGTAGAAGCGCATGAGTCGAGTGGCGCGGCCCAGCAACAGGACGAGGACACCGGTAGCCAGCGGATCGAGAGTGCCCAAATGACCGATCTGGCGGAATCCTGCAATTCGCCGAACCGATTCGACGATGTCGTGCGACGTCTTTCCCTGCGGCTTGTTGACGACAAGCGCGCCATCAACTGGCGCCGGTTTTGGCTTTCGTGACATTGTCGTGTGATTGTTAGTTCGGTGCGGGAAATCTCAAGCCAGAACAGCGTTACTCAGCTCTCTCCGGGGGTTTGCTCAAACGAAGAAGCTCTTCGATTCGCTGTCCATGTTCCTCGAACTCATCAAGAACGAACGCGATTTCGGGGGCGCGCCTCAGCTGAAGCCTTTCCACGAGTTCGTGGCGGATGAATCCGGCCGCGGCGGCCAGCCCTTTGAGTGCTTTCGTCTTTTCGTCCGCTTCGCTTTCGATCCGGACATATACGCGTGCGTGACGCATGTCAGGCGACAATCGAACGACACTGACGGACAGGGGAATGGCAAGCCGCGGATCTTTCAGTTCGCCCGCGAGCATCAGGCCAATTTCATTCCTCATTTCTTCGGCGATTCGCTCGGGCCGATGCCCCGCAATCGTCATGGTTCTTCCTCAAATGTATTCGATTTCCTGGCCGATCAAATCTCTTCCCAGGATTCGCTCGGACTCTTCGGCCACCGCTCGCATGGATTCCTCAAGATGCTTGTCGTCAGACGAAATGCTGACCACGCCGACAACCGACCGCTGCCACAAATCCTGATGTTCGAGCTCGGCAACAGCAACATTGAAACGCCCGCGCAGCTTGTCCTTCAGGCTTCGAAGAACCTGGCGCTTATCTTTTAGCGACCGGGCGTCGGGAATGTGGATCTCCAGGGTGAGGAGGCCGATTGACATACAACACTCCCGCCTACAGCGCGGGAACTCCGCTCGCACACGCGATTAAGCGGAGGCAGCTGCAGGGGCGAGCCGCTCGATGACGAAACACTCGAGGAGGTCGCCAGTTTTGATGTCGTTGAAATTCGAAATTCCGATACCGCACTCAAAACCATTACGGACTTCGTTCACATCATCCTTAAAGCGCCGCAGCGACACGATCCTGCCGGTGTACACAACCACGCTGTCGCGAATCACGCGCACCTCGGCGTCGCGTTTAATCGTACCGTCTTGCACCATGCAGCCAGCGATCATCCCGGTGCCCTTGACCCGGAAAGTGTCGCGTACTTCGGCGCGGCCGAGATAAGCTTCCTTAAGAACGGGCGTGAGCAAGCCCGTCATTGCCTTCTTCAATTCATCAGTGAGCTCGTAAATAATCGTGTGGAAGCGAAGGTCCACTCCTTCTTGCTGCGCGATTTCGGAAGCCTTGCGGTCGGCGCGAACGTTAAATCCGACGATGATTGCGTTGGCCGCGGAAGCGAGCAGCACATCCGCTTCGGTGATCCCTCCGACGCTCGCCCGCACGATCTTGAGCTTTACCTGATCGGTTGAAAGTTTGGGCAGCATCTCGCTCAACACTTCGACCGAGCCTTGGACGTCGGCCTTGATCAAAATCGGCAGTTCCTTCACTTCTCCGGCCTTCAATTGCTCGTGCAATTGATCGAGCGTGAGCCGGCCACTTGCCGATTTTGCCAGAGCGGTCTCGCGAAGCTTCGCCTGACGGTATTCGACGATGTGACGCGCCTTGGCTTCATCCGCAACCTGAAATTGATCGCCGGCATCCGGCACGCCCTGCAGTCCCAATACTTCGACGGGCGTCGCTGGGGCCGCTTCCTTTACGACCTGGCCGTGATCGTTGAATAACGCGCGCACCTTGCCATAAACCGCGCCGCAAACGAACACGTCGCCCACGTGCAGAGTGCCGTTCTGAACGAGAACNNGGAGCTTCGGGATTTGCTTTCAGTTCGCGGAGATCGCCGACGAGGAGGATCATTTCGAGAAGGCGCGGGATGTTCTGCTTCGTCCGCGCCGAGACATCCACCATCACCGTGTCGCCGCCCCAATCTTCCGGCATCAATCCGCGGTCTGAAAGCTGCCGCTTCACGCGCTCGGGCTGTGAGTCGGGCTTATCAATTTTGTTGATCGCCACGACGATGGGCACCTTGGCGGCGCGTGCGTGATCGATGGCTTCTTCCGTTTGCGGCATGACTCCGTCGTCAGCGCCAACGACGAGTACGACGATGTCGGTCACCTTCGCGCCACGCGCGCGCATGCGCGTAAAAGCTTCGTGGCCCGGAGTGTCAATGAACACGATGCGGCGGCCATCCACGTGAACTTCGGAAGCGCCAATGTGCTGTGTGATTCCACCCGACTCGCCGGCCGCGACTTCTGTTTCGCGGATCGCGTCGAGCAAGCTCGTTTTGCCGTGGTCCACGTGCCCCATGACAGTGACAACGGGCGCCCGCGGCACGAGATTGCCGGTCTGCTCTTCCTTCTTGGTTTCCTCCTGCACCAACTGCTCTTCGAACGTAACCACCTGGACGATGCCGCTGAACGATTCGGCCAGAGTTGTCGCTGTCTGGGCATCGAGCGCCTGGTTGATGCTTGCGAAGACTCCCTTGTCTAGGAGCGCTTTCAATAGTTCTTTCGCGCGAATATCGAGCTTCTCGGCAAGTTCGCGAACCGTGATGCCTTCCGTGATTATGACTGCGCGGGGTTCGCGCTTGACTGGCGCCGGTATTGCTTCGGCCTGTGCTGTGCGGCCCGCGCCGATTCCCGTTCGAGTACGAACCGGGTGGAGCTTGCGTTCACCTTCGGCGAATCTCTTTTCGATGAGAGGACGGCCGCGGGTCTGAGCCGGCTTGCGCACGTAAAGCGGCTTGCCAGGCTCGGCTTTTCCAACTGATGCTCCCCCGCTGGGCTTCGGCCCGAGAAGCGGTGCGCCGCCCGGGCGCGGCGGCCCTGAGGGCCTACCACCTGGACGTACGGGAAATCTAGACGGGCCACCGGGACGTCCCGCTGGGGCAGCGCCGGGGCGACCGGCTGCCGCGGGACGAGCGCTAACAGGCGTCTCAACGCGCGCACTTGCAGGTGCCTGAATCGATGGCTTCTGCGGCAGCTTCGGCATCGGCCCGAGAACAGGCTTTGGAGGCGCTGCCGCGGCTCGGCCAGCCTGAGGAGTTGAGGCGGGCCGTTGAGGAATCGTCGGCCGTGGCAGCGTCGTCACCGGCGGTCTTGCAGCTACCGGAGCGGCTGTTGCTGCGACGGGTTTTGCTGCTACCGCTGGGGGAGGCGCAGAGGGCGCGGCGACTGGCGCGACAGTCACCGCTGGGCTCGCGATTGGTGCTCTCACAGGAATCGGAGGCCGGGGCGGCGGAGCGGCTGGGGGTGCGGCTACTACTGCAGGCGCTTCTGGCGCTGGTTTGACGGCGACGGGCGCCGCGACTGGACGCGCCGCGGGCGGTGGCGGTGGAGGCGGCGCGGGCCTTGCAGCTGGCCTAACTTTCGCCGCCGCAGCCTTCGCCTGCTTCTCAGCTTCCGCAGCAACCTCGTCGTCAGCGAGTTGCTGGAAATGCTTCCGCACAAGCACGGCATGATCAACGTCAATCGAACTCGAGTGAGTCTTCTTCTCGGTTACGCCGATCTCGGGAAGATAATCAATCAACACCTTCGCCTTGATCTCCAACTCTCGCGCCAGTTCGTTGATTCGGATTTGATTCGCGTCTGACATTTATTGGGTTTCTTCGTCTACCTTTGCCGGCTCGGGATTCTCGGTCTCTCCGGGCGCGTGCTCTTCGACCGTTGGTGACTCGGCCGGCGTTTCAACGGAGTTTTCTGTCGCGTTCGAATCGCCGCCAATGGTTTCACCGGCGGCC
>PMAA01000042.1:0-11030 GCA_003152355.1 Acidobacteriota bacterium
GAGGGCGAAGCGCAACAATCCTGCCGGCGACCCGGACGTTTAACGTGTCGGACTGCAATTCATCCGCGGTCCGCGAGCCATATTTCTCCGAAATGTCAGCCGCGGTGATTGTCGCGTCGTACTTGTGAGGATATGGGTTGCGTCCTTGCGCAACTATTTCCGAAAGTTTTTTCTTGCGCTGGAGAAATTGGTCCAGAGGTTCGAATTCCAATCAGAAGTCCTTTCCGATGAGTCGAGCGGCAGTATAGCGGTGGGGTTCCAACAGCGTCAAGGAAGGCTCACCGGACTTCTGGTATACTCGCATCCATCGCGGAGGCCTCCTAGGTGCTATCCCGGTTGCGGGCGTATCTTTTCGCTCATCGAAGTGTGTTGCAAGATTGGATCGGCGCGCTTCCGCCCCGTCAGATGCAGTCCTTCACAAATCTCAGGGAACGGTGGAATTCTGCGTACGCAATGGGCAGCGTGGCACTCGAAGGTGCGTTCGAATTGCGCGTCAACGGGAACAATCGTTACGCGGCGCAGCAAGCGAAAATCGCCGGCGAGTTACTCGAACGTCTTGCTGACGATCTGATTTCTGGTTGCAGAATCATGGAAGACGAAGCGCGGCATTTCGCGGATATTCCGGCCGTCGATCCCCTCGACCCCGCGAACTTTCGAACTCCCACAATCCTGTGGTCGCTTTCCCTTAGCCGGCTTCTTCATCAGGTGGCGTTCGGGGCGCGGAACCGATTCTTCCATAAGGTGCGGACGCTGGAGCGAACCGTGGAAGCACTTGCCGACGAATTCTCGGAAGTCCTTGCTGACGTTGTCGCCATATCTCCGTCAGTCGAGTCATGGGACGCGCTCGAGCGCCTCCATGATGACCTGAATACTTGCTTGCGCGAATCCGAGGTCGTCCTGAAATCGTTTCTTCGGGCGTTGTCTCCCGAGGTTGCCCTCCCTGTGTTGGCGCGCCTCGAAGCGCCGCCCAAGCGTCGAGTTCGTCCCGTTCGCGCGCGCGACCGGGTTTCGGCCTAGACGCGCGGCACGATTCCTAAGACAATTGAGTCTTTGACAGAAGTGCGCGCATGCAAAAGTCATTTTCGGCTGCGCCCGGCGGGAGCGTTTACCTTGACGAACCAGGTAGTGCTCCCCAGGCACCCGCAAGTACAACTTCTAACGTGAGCGACGCATCAGGTGTAGTTATGGATGCGTCCCGACGGGATTTGTGACCCGAACGAGACGAATCGAGACGAGTGAGATGCCGGAAGCGGAGGCCATCCGGCGCGCCCAACAGGGCGACGCCGCCGCTTTTGAGCGCATCTACCAGTTGCACAGCCGGAGGGTCTACTCTCTTTGCTTGCGCATGGTCAGCAATACGGCCGAAGCTGAGGATTTGACCCAGGAAGCATTTCTTCAGCTATTCCGGAAAATCAGCTCTTTCCGCGGAGAGTCGGCGTTCTCGACCTGGCTCCACCGCTTGTCTGTGAATGTGGTGCTGATGAAGCTCCGGAAGAAGCGGATGCCGGAAACGTCGCTCGAAGAGACAACCGATCCTGACGAAGAAACCGGCGGACCGCGGCGCGATTTCGGTGTCGCAGATTTGCAACTGACCGGATCGGTGGATCGAGTGAATTTGCAACGAGCCGTCGAGCAATTGCCGCCCGGATATCGAGCGATCTTCGTTTTGCACGATGTTCAGGGCTACGAGCACAACGAGATTGCCGAGATCATGGGCTGCTCGATCGGAAACTCGAAGTCGCAGCTCCACAAGGCAAGGATGCGGCTCCGAGAATTGCTTCACGAGACATTGCGGAATCAGGCGCGTGAGCAGCGGCAGGCGGTGAAAAGTGAAGCCGCCGGTGAGGGCTAAGAATATGCCAGCCATGCAGTGCAGCGATTTCCAAGATCATCTCGAACCATGGATGGAAGGCCAATGCCCTCCAGAGGCCGAAGCTCATTTTCGCACGTGCGGCAACTGCCGCGGGTTGTTGGCGGACCTCGAAGAGATTCGCCTGACCGGCCGGACATTGGGCGAAGTTGAGCCTCCACCGCGCGTCTGGTCGGCCATTCGTGAACAGATTGAAGAAGAGGGCTTGGTCGGCGCTCGTGGCTGGCGGAACTGGCTGCCTTCGATCGGCATGGTTTGGCCGCGTCCGGCGGTAGCTGGTGCGACGCTCGTCGTTCTGATCGCCGGGGCTTTCCTGCTCGGCATCGAGGCGCGCAATTACAATAATGCGCAGCGATGGACTCAAGGCACGGAAGCAGCAACGCGGCCCATTCAAACCAATCTAGGAAACTTCGAATTGCACGAGGTTTCCGCTCTGCACGGGCCGAATCAGGTAGTGAATGCTTCGTTCCAGAAGAACCTTCAGATCGTTGACAAGTACATTGCAATGTGTGAAAAAAGCGTTCGCGAGGAGCCCGAGAACGAACTCGCGCGCGACTATCTCTACGGGGCGTACCAGCAGAAGGCAGACTTGCTCGCCGAGATGAGTGAGCGCGGGGAGAATCCGCAATGAATCTGTTCCAGCCGGTCTTGGGATCCCGAATCGTAAAAACGACTACCGTATTCGGCGCGATGCTGCTTTGTGCCGGCAACTCGGTTGCGTCGCCACGCCATGTTGAGCGGCGTTTTAAAGTTGACGCACATCCCATCGTCACCATTCATAATCCGAACGGCGTCCTGACGGTCAAGGCGTGGTCGAGGCCGGAGGTCAAGCTGGTCGCAGACATTCAGAGCGACAAAGTTGATTTCGACGCGGAACAGTCCGGCAATCGTGTTGAAGTCAATGCTCGTGCCGTCTCGTCTTCGATCAGTCCGGAAGAACTTCGCGCCGATTTGGAGATCTTCGTACCTGAAGACACCGAACTACAAATTCACAATGACTCCGGCTCGGTTGATGTGGCCGACGTCATGGGCGATATGGCCGTGGATACCATCGCGGCGGGCGTCGCTCTCGAAGACGCTGCCGGATATCTGACCATTAAGACCGTAGCCGGATCCATCCAATGCGTGCGCTGCGCTGGCCGGCTTGAAATCACCTCAGTCAGCGGTAATGTAAAGCTCCTCGAAATGCGTAGCTATAACGTTCGCGCCCAAACCTGGGCTGGCGATATGTTCTTCGACGGTGAATTCCTTCCCAACGGCACGTATCGGCTCAAGAATTACAGCGGCTTGATTGAAGTGCGCTTCTCCCCGGCCGATTCTTTTGACCTGAGCGCGACTTCGGTTCGCGGCAAAGTCGATAGCCAGGCCAACCTTGCGCCTCCGGCGCACAGCCGCGGTTACGAATCGAAGTTCAGCCACAGCTTGTTCGGCGTGTTGAATCAGGGCAAGGCGAAGGTCGAGCTGGTTTCATTCGATGGTACAATTAATATCCACAAGCGCGATTAGCGCGACGCTTCCCTGAACGCCAGACACGACAACCCGCCGCCTTCGGGCGATCACCGATCAAGAAAGCTGCTCTGTTTGACGGGCTTCATGGGCAGTGGCAAGTCAACGGTCGCACGTCTCCTCGCTCGCCAAATCGGCTGGATTCACGTTGATCTTGATCGCCGCATCACCGACTCCACCGGCCTTTCAATTCCTGAAATTTTTGCCCAAAAAGGCGAACCGGCCTTTCGCCAGATCGAGCACGAGCAATTGGAAAAATCGCTCGGCGAAGCGACGTCGCTCGGCCGTGCCACTGTGATATCACTGGGCGGCGGCACAACGGCACAACCAGCCAACCTTGCGCTTCTCGAACGGCACGCTGTGACTTTGGTTTGGCTCGACTGCCCGATCGAAGAGCTGCTCCGCCGTTGCGCTCACATCACAAATCGGCCGCTCTTTCGGGACGAGGCGAGCTTTCGGGAACTTCACCGCCAACGCTTGCCGTTCTACGAACTGGCTCATTTCCGTGTCGAGGGATCAACGGAACCCTTGCGCGTCGTCGAGAAAATTCTTTCACTCGGAATTCTGGATACGGTGCCCGCATGATTCCTATTTTCTCTCAGTCAAAGCATCGCGGCCGGCGACACCTGATGCTTGCCGGAGCGGTGATCCTCGCGCTCGCTACAGTGGCAGTCTCGAAAGCGCGGCCGGCTACGCGCATGCCGGCTCGCACCGACGCTGTCCTGATTCAAGATAAGGGCAAATTCAAGATCTCCGTCAATGGCGCCGCGCTTGGAACTGAGGAGTTTGAGATTCACCCGAGTGGCGATCACTGGATCGCGCAAGGCAGCTCCGATGTTCAACCGCCGGGCGGCCAACCGGCCAAGGTCAGCGCTCATTTGACGCTTCAGCCTAACGGAACGCCCGTGAGCTACGACTGGAGCACGCAAGGGGCAAAAAAAGCGTCCGCGGAAATCCAGTTTCAGAACAGCATCGCGACCATCATTCTTCGTCTCGATAACGCCAAGCCATTTACTCAGCAATTCACCTTTACGTCGCCGCTCATCGCGATCCTGGACAACAACCTTTATCATCAGTACGCGATCCTCGCGCGGCTCTACGATCGCGAGAAAAAAGGCATCCAAACCTTTTCGGTGCTGGTGCCCCAGGAAATGACTCCGGGCAGCGTTACCGTAGAATCGATCGCTCCTACGAGCGGGAGCAACGCAGCGGAAATGTTGCGCGTTCAAACGACCGACATCGAAGTGGATCTTTCGCTCGATGCCAAAGGACGCCTGATGAGGCTTGTCGCTCCTGGATCAAACGCTGAGGTTGTTCGCGAGTAAGAAAGCCGCCGCCAATTCAACTCGTCGTCTTACGTACTCCTTTACTCGTTCCCACAAAATAAAAAAGGCCCGGACAGCTGTCCGGGCCTTTTCTGCAAAGCTCTAATTGGTTGGCTACAACTGTGCGCGATTAATGATCTGTGGCGGATCTATCGGGCGAGGCTTTTCGATTTCGATTGGCATATTCATCGTCGAGCCCTTCCGAAGAACAACCAGATTTACGGTCTTCTGTTCGCCCTTCTCGCGCAGCTCAGTCCGCAGATCGCGCAGGGACTTCACCGGCTTGTCATCAACCTTCGTGATGACGTCTCCGGCCTTGAGTCCCGCCTTCTCTGCCGGCGTGCCGCGCTTGACGTCGCGTACCAGAATGCCCTCGCCATTAGGCGCGCCAAAATATGCGCCGAGCTGCCCGTTCAAATCTTCGGCGCTGATTCCAAGTAGCGGCGTGCGCATGTCCATCACTTCGGGCGCCGCAAATTGGAAATCGAAGTCCGGCATTACAAAGGAAGATGGCGGCGCGAGATGCTCTGGATGCCGAAAGACGCGTACGTTGTTCTCGATCTGGTCGCCGCGATCCCCGATCACGACGTTGAGGGACTGCGCGCTTCCATCCCGGGAAACTCCCAAGTTGACACTGCGCCCCGGAGGCGTCTCGCGAACCAGCCGGCGGAACTGCACTCTGCCTTCGACCGTCTGGCTGTCGTACGTTGCGATCACGTCGTGTTCTTTCAAGCCCGCCTTGGCTGCCGGGCTGTCCGTCTCAACCTGTACGACCTCAACTCCGCGGACAGCGCCGAGCTTCAACTCCTTTGCCCGGTCCGCTGAAATTTCCGCGATCTCAATTCCGAGCCAGCCATTGCTCTCGCCGTCGTCGAAAAGCATCCCGCCCTCGGGATTCAGTTCGAATACTTTCTTCTCGGCTTCCTGCATCGCTGGTTCCATACTCTTCATATTCAAATCGAGATTCGCCAACTTGGCCTGCAATTCGCTCAGCACTTTTCCCTGAACCAGATTCGCGTCGGCCTCGGCTAGCTTGGCCGAAAGCTGAGCCAACTGCTGAGCCTCGCGATCCAGTATCTTCGCCTCGGCAGCTTGCGCCTGCGATTCGAGCGCCGATGGCTGAGGCGCAGGCTCTATTTGAGGCCCCGGAGCTTTCGATGGCGCCGGCTGTGCCGTTTGTCCCGGAGCCCCCGCCGCGAATACAGTCAGGACTATAACCAATACCCCAGCCCCGCCGAGCGCTACCCGTAGTTTGTTACGCATGTCTCTTCCTCCTTGTTCCATAGAAAGTGGCACGCCCCGTTAAAAACCTGATTAAACACCCGGTCGTTCGAGAAGAATCCGAATGCCGCCGTTGACGGTCCGCAATGTGATAGCGCCGCCGCCGGAGCCCAGCGTTCCGTGAAAGCCGCGTCCTTCGTACGAGCCACGCACGATTCTTGGAAGGTCAGAATTCAATTCGCCGTTTAGGCTGCGAGCTCGAATGTCGCCGTGTGCATTCGCGGGGAGTCCGAGCAGCACGGAGCCATTGATCGTTTCGAGGACCATGGGCGCTCCATCCTCAAGGCGCGATAGTTCAAGGTGTACGTTCCCATTCGTAGTGTGAGCGCTGAATCGGCCCGCGCTATCCGTCACGTCGACGTTTCCATTTACTGAATGCAGTTCTCCGGAACCCTCAACGCCGCGGATAGACACGCTGCCGTTGACCGTCGCGATATCGCTTAGCAAAACGCGATAAGGCACACGAATCTGGTAGTCGACAAACACGGGCACGCCTTCGTCCTGCGGATAGCGGGTGTGAACGGCCACACCGTCTCGCGCCGATTCAACTTCAATGCGCACGCTATTTAGGTCGCCATCATCGCCTTCCGTTGTCTTTACGGCGCGAACTTCGACTTCATCGCGCTCCCAGCCTTCTACTTGCACCGAGCCATTTACATTTGCGAGCGCGAATCGTCCGCCGGAAGGCAGCGGGTAACTCTGCTGAAAGACTTGAGTGAACGCGAATCCTGAGGACGAGATGCAAAGCAAGGCCGCGGCCACGATCACAACTCGAATCGCGGCGCTTAAAAAACTTCTGGACTTCGACTGCAAAATCCCTGCATCCACGGTGCACCCCCGCCCCGAGAATCGCATTTAGCCCGAAAACAATTCATTTCCACTGACGGCGACCCGTTTACGGTCTAGTTGCTGTCCTTGGAATCGTCGTTCGAAGTCTGTTCCTCAAATTCCTTTTGAATTTCGACAAGCCTCTTTTGAAGCTGATCCATCTGCAGCTTATAGACCTGAAGTTGGCGATTGGAGTCGCTCATCACGATCCGGATATTCCCCGCGACGGCGCGCAAGCGCAGAACTTCTCCGCCGCCATTCAGTGTGCCGGCCGCGCGCACGACGCGAGACCCGTTCGAAACATCGTCGTAACTCACCTTCAGCGGGAAAGCTGGATCCACGACGAGCCGGTGGTCTTCACCTTGCTGTATCGCTGCGTCGATCGTCAGCTGTAATTCCTTCGGAATGTAGACCACGATATCGCCATCGGCGGAATGCAGGTCGCATCCGCCAGGAAGCTTGCCGTCGGGACCCAACCACGCCGTAATCCCGCCGGCATTCGTGGAGGCGCGTACGGCACTATTTACTTGTGTCAAGTAAATGCTTCCGCGGACTGATTCGAGATTCGTGGGCCCGGACGAGCGCACTACTCGAATCCCGCCGCCGCCCGTACGTGCGCGAACCTGACCTCCCGCTTCGCCGACTTCGATCTGTCCGCCGCGGGTGTCGGCCGTCAGGCCGCCGCCTGATTTCTCGACTGAAATGTTTCCGCCCTCGCCCGTGTCAAGCTTGGCGATGCCGCCGATGGACACGACGCGGATATGTCCGCCGCCGGTGTGGAGGCTCGCGTTTCCTGAAATCGCGCCCGCAGTGATGTGGCCGCCGCCGGTACTGGCGAA
The DNA here is from genome assembly GCA_003152355.1 of Acidobacteriota bacterium. Lineage (GTDB taxonomy): Bacteria > Acidobacteriota > Terriglobia > Acidiferrales > UBA7541 > Palsa-147. Next base: position 7,650 of record PMAA01000042.1, read on the forward strand.
GAAATCGCCGCTGACATCTTTAACCGTTATGTGTCCGCCGCCTGTCTCGAAGTGGGCGAATCCATCTACGGAACCGGCCGAGATGTTTCCGCCAGAGGTGGAAAGCAGCGCGCGCCCGTCTACATCTTCAGTTTCAATGTTGCCGCCATGGCTGGTCACATCAAGGTTGTAGGCGTCCGGAACGCTGACATCGAATGTGACCCACAGATGCCCAGTGCATCCGTTTCCGGAGATTTCTCCACGTAATAAAACTCCGTCCGGAGTTGGATGCGCGGCTAATTCAAAATCCTTAAGTAGCTTCTGGGAGTCTGGGTCGCTCGCGTCGGTTCCGAGGGTGATGTGATATTCAACCTTGCCGGAACTACCTGTGTGGACGCGCACGTTGCCGAGTTCCGTGACAAGGTGCAGGCGTTGCCCATCGTGGGTTGGCAGGCTGCCTTTGATTTCTCGAGTTAGCTTCGGACCCGGATCGGTTGACGCGGTCACCGCCGGGGACTTTGCCGCGATGGGAAGTGCAATCAACACCGGAAGAATTGCGGCCAGAATTAGCGCCGCAACGTTTCTTGGTTTGCGATTTTCGGGGAGCTTCCGCTGGATCATCGAATCAATCGCTCTCAGTTCGTGAATTTAACGCGCCCCGTTGCAGCTAGAACTTCTCGGCCGGATTTAGAGCTTGAAGCGTCGCCGCGCTCTGCAGGCGAATGTAAGTGCTCGAGTCTTTTTGCGCGCGCTCCCGCAGCACCGACAGCAGATGCGCGTCCGCCGGCACTTGACCCTTATCCGCCAGTTCCCGCAACGAATTAATCGCCTCGATGCGGACTCCCGGATTCGCGTCATCCACAAGAGCACCTAACATCGCGTTTCGCACAGATTCCTGCGAAGCCTCCGCGCTGAGCGCTTCTAGAGCCTTGAGGCGCACGGCGGGATTTCGATCTGTATGAACCAACTGGCAGAGCGCCTGGGACACATCATCGTCATGCGTGCGTGGCTTGAGCAAATCCACGGACTCAATCCGCACGTCGGGATCGAACCGCTGATTGTTGCGGACCACGTAGAGCAACAGTTGCTTCACGCGATCGTCGGAAACGCTGCCGTGCACCAGCATCGGACGCTGCGCATTGAGCTGAACTTCGATTTGTGGCGGGGCATCGCCTGTGTCAGAAACAAGGTTGATACCTGTAACATCCGCGGTGCGGAGATCCTGATCGCTGAACGGAATGATCGATGCCTCACTGATCGGCCGCGGCGTGCTGTCTGCGCTTCCGGTGGCCCCGGGGCTGGCGGGAGCTACCTTGTGGCTGAACCATAGCGGCGAATAAGTGCCCGCGGAGAAACCGATTAGAAGAAGCAATACCGCAGCGGCTGCCGGATGCATCGTGAGCCACCGCGCCGGTGCGATCACGTCGAGCCATTGCCCGAAAACTCCGCGGCTACTCGCAGCGTCGGCGTCGTCAAGAACGTCGGTGAGACTCGCACGGCACTCCGCCAACAAATTCGCGCTGGGCTCCTGCCTCGGAGCGGATTCGAACACCGCCTTCATTCTTTCAACGTCGGCCAAATACGCGGCGCACGGCGCGCACGCTTCCGCGTGCGCCTTCATTGCGATTTCGTCGCCGCGCTCCAGTTCCTCCGCCTCGAACAAGTACATCCGTTCGGCGTATTCTCTGCAGGGTTGGGAGGCGGGCCGTGCAGGCGCGCCGTTGTTTGTTTCCGATTCCATATCCCTTGACCTTCTAACCTTCGTTCGGCCTTCTCAAGTTTGTTACCGCATTTCGTCCAGGCTCGCACGGAGCTTTCGCGTCGCCCGAAACAATGAATTCTTCACCGTTTCTTCCGACGTACCAAGCATCTCTCCGATCACACGGAGCTTGAGCCCCTGGTAGTGCTTCAACTCAAACACGACGCGTTCTCTCGGTGACAGATGATCAATCGCTTCCTGAATCCGTTGCCCCAGCTCTTGCCCAAGAACCACTCGCTCTGGATTCGATGCCGCATTGCTCTCCGGCTGGCGATCGAAGAAATCGCGCGATGTTCCGTCGAATTCTTCGCTGGCAGGCGCCTGATCTTCCCGCCTGCTGGATCGCCGGCGCAGATGATCGAGCGCAACGTTTGTGACAATCCGGTAGAGCCAGGTGTAAAAGCTGCATTCGAACCGAAAGCGGTGGAGATTCCGGTAAACCCGCAAAAAACTCTCTTGGTAAATATCTCTCGCATCTTCGCTGCGATGAACCAGGTTCAGGGCGAGGCGCAACACTTCGCGGTCATAGCGCCGGACGAGCTCCTCGAACGCCAGACGGTCTCCCGCCTGCGCATCCCGAACGAGCGCGTGATCGTCCGAAATCTTCACCGCTGCCTGGCGCGCATCTCGCTCGAGTGCGACGCTCATCCCCATGTTGAATCCCACCGGTTGCGCTTGGCCGACAACGCCAGCCCTTCTATCTATCGTGCTACGAATCGCAACTGCCCCGGTATCTTGCCTTTCTCCCTGCCCCACAAACTTAGACGTGGCTGCCAACGCAGAGTAAGCACTCAATTGCCCGGACTCGCACAGTCGTCCCGAGATTGGGACGCTCCGCCAAGTCGATACGGTTCATAAGCTCCCGCGCAGACGGATCAGCCCGTAAACCCCTACACAGACAATAAAATCCAAGAACACGCCGAGATCGGCATTAAAGAGTTTGTGTCTCAGGAAGTCCGGAAGGTGTGGCTGGAGCGATAGATAATAAATTGCATTCCCCAAAAGTATCGCTACCAGGTACTCCGCCCACGTCCTCGCGGTGGCTCCCAGGTATTTCCGTGGCGTCGAATCATCTACAGGTCGAGAGCGCACCAAGCACCCCGATGACGTGCCTTCTCCGCTACCGAAGCCAATATAGGGCGTTTGCGAAATCGAAGCAAATCCAGGCCTGTGCCGCTCCACCTCGATGCGATGCGAATGCGTTCGTCACTTCGGCGATGATATAAGAAAAGGTAGACTGCTTAGGCGGCTCCAGACGATGGATGTAACCCTTAATACGCCGATTCTTGGCTTGCGCGGCATCGGCCCGCAGCGAGGCGCTCAACTCGCCGAACGCGGATTTCACCGCGTCGGGGATTTGATGCAGTATCTTCCCTTCCGCTACGAAGACCGCATCCGTTTCANNTTTTTTCACGGCGCGTATCTCGAGGGACGCCTCAAGCCTGGCACATCGCTCGTTCTCCACGGCAAAGTTGACATGGACCCATATCGCACTTCGCGGCGCGAGATGATCAATCCCCAGATAGAGGTCCTCACGGCTTCGCAAGAGAGCGCGTCCGCGGATTCGACCGAAGTTGGCCGCATCGTTCCCATTTACGAAGCGATCGGTGGAATTAGCTCGCGAATGATCCGGCGCCTTATTT
>PMAA01000042.1:11045-11460 GCA_003152355.1 Acidobacteriota bacterium
AGCCCGGCGCACGCGCGAATGATTTTCGAAGAATTCTTCTTTTTCCAGCTCGGTATCGCGGCGCGCCGCAAGCAGGAGCGCGAACAGACAGGAATTCCGCTTCAGGTTCGCGACGATCGCATCCGCGCGGCTCTGAAACGAATCCTCCCGTTCAAGCCGACCGCGGCGCAAAAAAAAGTTCTTGCTGAGATCGCTGCCGATCTTGAGCAAACAAAACCCATGAGCCGTTTGCTCGAGGGCGATGTCGGCAGCGGCAAAACGATCGTCGCTCTCGAGGCGGCGGTCATCGCGATGGAGAATGGATGCCAGGTCGCGCTAATGGCTCCGACCGAAATTCTTGCGGTGCAGCACTATCTATCCGCGGGACGAATCTTCAAGGCCGCCGGCTATCGCGTCGAACTCCTAGTGAGCGGAA
>PMAA01000042.1:11535-15606 GCA_003152355.1 Acidobacteriota bacterium
ATGACTGCGACGCCGATTCCCCGGACATTGGCGCTCACTCTGTATGGCGATCTCGATCTCTCCGTGATTGACGAAATGCCGCCCGGCCGAACTCCCGTCCAAACTCGCTGGAATGCCGAGGAACAGCTTCCGGGTGTCTGGGAATTCCTGCGGCGCGAGATAGGCCAAGGCCGTCAGGCATACATCATTTATCCCGTGATCGAGGAATCGAAGCAGGAACTGAAAGCCGCGACCGCGGAATACGAACGGCTATCGAGGGACGTGTTCCCAAATCTGCGCATCGGACTTCTTCATGGACGGCTTCCAAGCGAAGAAAAAGAAGACGTCATGGAACGATTCCGCCGCCGCGACTTTCAGATGCTCGTCGCCACGACCGTGATTGAAGTTGGCGTTGATGTCCCGAACGCAACTGTCATGGTGATTGAACATGCGGACCGTTTCGGCCTCGCGCAACTGCACCAGCTTCGCGGCCGAATCGGACGCGGCACCGAGAAATCTTCGTGTATTCTCCTCGCACCAAAAAACATCATGGGCGACGCACGCGAGCGTATTGAAACCATGGTGGCTACGACAAACGGATTTGAGATCGCGGAACGCGATTTGAAGCAGCGCGGGCCCGGCGAATTTTTCGGCACCCGCCAGCACGGCGATCTGGCGTTCCATGTGGCGCACCCGTTGCGCGACCACAAGCTCCTCGAACTCGCGCGGACTGAAGCCTTTGCGCTATCTGATAATCCCGCTCGAGCCGAGGAATTGCGAAAAATAACGGCACAGCTCGGTCCGGAGTGGTTCAATCGATACCGGCTCGCGGCAGTTGGCTAAGACCAAAGGCACGTATGCGCGTCATTGCAGGTAAATATCGAAGCCGAACGCTCCGATCGTTGAAAGGCCTGGAGCTTCGCCCGACAACCGATCGTCTCCGGGAAACGCTTTTCAACGTACTGGGCCCGCTCGTTCAAGATTCATTTTTCGTGGACTGTTTCGCGGGAACTGGCGCTGTCGGGATTGAAGCGCTCAGCCGGGGAGCGCGCGAAGTGATCTTCATCGAAAAGCACCGTCCCGCTGTTGCCGTCATTCGCAAGAATCTTGATTCTCTCGGCATTCGCAGCAGCGTTGAAATGCGATCTGGAGATGCGCTGGACGAACTGGAAAAGCTGTCGAAGCGCAAGCTCTTGCCAGACTTCATCTACCTCGACCCGCCCTACAAGTTCGCGGAGGAGTACGAAAATGTTTTGGAATTCCTGGACGCAGCCCAATTGCTTGCCCCAGGAGGCCGCGTCATCGCCGAGCATACTCGCCGGCTGGAATTGCCTTCCTTGTTGACGCGGCTCGAACGCTCACGGATGATTGTGCAGGGCGGTTCAGTCTTGAGCTTCTATCGCCTCGTCCGTGCCGCTTGATTTTTCGCCGTTCTCGCCCCCGCCCCGGCGCATCTAATCGCAATGTATAATGACGGCCTTCATGCTTGAACTTAAAGACGCGGTGCAAGAATCCGCCGAGCCGCTGAATTTTGGAGTCAATTGGGAGCGCCCCGGCAGCTCCTTTTTCAGCAGCCTAAAGGCGGTGTTTACCGGACCCAAGGCTCCCGACTGGTCGGAAGGTGCCGCGGCGGATTCTCCATTGCGCGTCACGTGGATTCGCAGCCGTGTGCCTGGCCGCGCGATTACGGCGTCGTCGTTCTCGCATGTTGCCTTCATATTCATTCTTTTGCTTCCAATTTGGAAAATGTTGCGCTGGGAACGGCCGACGGTGATTGCTCCTGATGTCCACCTTACCTGGGACGTTTCCGTGCCGGACTTGCCGCCGATTTCGCCGACAGTAAAGTTGAATCCGATCAGCGCGCCAGATACAACTCCCGTACCGGCAAGCGCGGACGCCGATCATCCCCGGCAGACAATCTTGTCTGAGCCAAACCAAATCACTCACCCTCGACAAACGCTGATTCAGCCGGATGCGCCGCCAGATCCGCCAAAGCTAGTGCCGCAGTTACCAAACATCGTACAGTGGAGCGCAGATTCGCCGGCGCCGCCAAAGTTGCAGATCGCTCCGTCCGATATAAAGCCGATTCTCCGCACCGTACGCAAAGAAACCGAAGACGCTCCGCAAATTCGGAGCGCAACTGCGCATCCGGATTCACTCGACCTCGCAAAGACAGAATCGCCGGATGTGAAAATGCCGGTCAATCCGGCGAGTGCGCCTGTTGCTCATGTCCGCCGGCCGGACGAAGCCGTAGTTCCCGAGATCGAAAATCACGCGCCGGATTCCGCTGCGCTGAACATCGCTGCATCAGGGCCTGACGTTCCTCGGCCCAAGCTGCAGGTTTCGGCAAGCTCTGCCCGCCTCGCGCCGAGAAGCAGCTCACACGCGGAAGTTGCGGCGGCGCCCGACATTTCAAATGCTGCGGGGCGTGGTAGCGGTTCGCCTTCCGGCGGTGAAGCGTCGGGCGGCGACACCAATCTGCGCCGGATCATCGCGCTCTCCGCAACTCCTGCGCCGCCGCGCGAAGCCGTTCAGGTTCCGAACGGAAACTTGGCGGCACGCATTTCGATTGGCTCGAAGAACGCGAACGGCAGCAGCGGAACAGCGGGTGGCAAAGCCGCAACAGGGCCGCCCGGAGTCTACGTTTCATCCACGCAACCGGGCGCGGGTTCGCCAATCGCTGGAAATAGCGGCGCGACAACCGGCGGCCTCAAGCCGGCGACTCCGCGACTCGCAACGTCGCGGACCGCAAAACCCACTTTGCCGGATGCGAATTCTGGCGCCAATTCAGATCATCAGCCGCGCGACCTCACTGGCTTCGATGGCGAGGTAAATCCTGAAAAAATTCTGGGCGGCAAGCGCGTCTACACGACAAACATCAATCTTCCAAATCTGACAAGCGCAAAGGGAAGCTGGATTCTGAATTTCGCGGAATTAGAGCCGAACGGCTCGCCGACTCACGTTCACACCGATCTGTCTGCGCCCGTCGTTCAGCGCGCGGTGGATCCCAAATATCCGACGTCGCTGATCAAGGAGCACGTCGAAGGCGAGGTCGTGCTCTATGCGATCATTCGCGAGAGCGGCTCTGTGGACAGCATTCAGGTTGTGAAGCGCCTCGACCCGCAACTCGATCGCAACGCCATCGGGGCCGTTGCGAATTGGAAGTTCTCGCCGGCCTCACGAAACGGCGAACCTGTCGCCGTGGAAGTCGTGATTCACATTCCGTTCAACGCTCCGCCTCAACAATAACTGCAGCATCAGCGCATCTCGTGCGACGTATCGCGCGAGAACAGATCTAGGTTGACATAGCAGCGATCAGACGAAGAACATCGTGCTCGGTGTTGTAGATGTGGGGAGAAATCCGCAGGACGCCCTCGCGCAAGCACACGATGACCTTCTCCCCTCGCAGCTTCTTGAATAAGTCAGCCGTTTTCTCCGGCGAGCGCGCGGCCACACACACGAATTGTCCTCGGCGCTCAGCATCGCTGGGTGACGCGAGAACGCACCGGTCCATCGGAAGACGTTCGGCCACCAGCCGGCTGAGGCTAGCAGCATGCTCGTATATTTTGTCAGTGCCGATGCTGTTAACGAGACTCAGCGCAGCATCAAATGCAGCGAGATTCGTGAAGCTCGCCGTCTCGGGCGAATCCCAGCGCCGCGCCCCGGCACGCACGCGCAATCCATCGAGCGGCAATCCGTGAAAATTATTCGCGCCTTCGAGCGATTGCCAGTAAACCGGCCCGTCCGGAAGCCGGTCACTCCACTCCCGCCGCGCCCAGAACAATCCGGTGCCGTATGGGCCGAGCAGCCATTTATATCCCGATGACACCAGAAAATCGGCGCCTGTCGCGCCAACATCAATCGGCAGCGCGCCGGCACACTGGCTGGCATCAAGCAGAAACAGCGCGCCCGCGGCATGGCATGCGTCAGCAACGCGCTTCGCGTCGAGGCGCGCGCCATTATCAAATCGAACGAGGCTCGCCGATATGATTCGCGTTCGCGCGCTGATTGCGGATAGGTAATCGTCCGCGCTGATGAAACGTTCCGCTGAAGCAATTACCTTGACCCTGAGCTTGCCCGCCTTCTCATACG
>PMAA01000042.1:15612-24328 GCA_003152355.1 Acidobacteriota bacterium
GTCAGAGCGATGTCGTCCGGCTCGGCGTGAATGATCTTCCCTATCGACGCGCGGATCCTGTCCGGCAAATTAAAATATGTGCCATTCGGTATAAGGAAAGGCAGCTTTTTCCATTCAAGCGCTTCTTTGGCGGCCTGTGCGGATGCGAGCGGCAAAGGTCCTTGCGTCGCCGCATCGAGATATGTCACGTCGTCAAATTCTGCGAATTCTTTTCGCCAGTCCATTCCTCATGACTCCGTTGAAATACTTGAGGCGCTCGTTTATTCAAAAAAGGAGGGCAATCGGATGACACCTCAAAAATGTGAGCGCATGTCGCGAAAGCTCGAAAGAATGATGAGCTTCCCCGAACCACTCTCAAGCGCGCATTTCTCGAGCTCCCACGTGGCTACGTGAGGAATAAAAACGGCGTTCATACCGCACCGCAACGCCGGATTGATGTCGCTGCGCGGGCTGTTACCCACCATCCACGCGTTTGACTTTACGACTTTGAACTGATGAATGACTCGCTCGTAGGTCGTGTGTTCTTTCTCGGTCACGATTTCGATAGCTTCAAAATGCGTCTGCAATCCCGAGCGTTCGACCTTTGCCGCCTGCTCCGCCGCTTCGCCTTTCGTGAGCAAGATCAATCGGTGATGGCCAGCGAGATACGCCAGCGTTTCAGGGACACCGTCCATGATGTGCGGTGGCGTATTTTCGAGTTCCGAAACAAGCTGCTCGATCCACTGAATCATTTCGCGCTTCGCCGCGTTTCCCGCCAGTTTCATATACGTATCTTCGAGCGAGCGGCGGAAACTGCGCACACCGTAGCCGTGCTGGCGAATGTTGCGCTTTTCCGTCTCATTCAGGATGTGCCGCGTGTATTCGCGCGTGTAGCCAAGCGGCTCGAGCCGCGAAACGAACTCGTCAATCGACTTCTCAAAGAAAATATTGTTTTCCCAGAGCGTGTCGTCGGCGTCGATGAGAAGTGTTTGCCTTGCCATCTCTGGCTGCCCTTTCAGTTGAACTGCGATGCGATCACCGATTCTGTGACGAACTGCGATCAAGGTCGGCACAGGGGTTACTTCTCGGCACGTCGATGCCTGACGAACCCCAGTCCGGCTCTTCACGGCTGTCCCCCGCCAGTTTCGGCCGAGCAATTCGTCCAGATTCAAGAAGCCTTTCGCACGCCCGCCGATATTTTCTCTAGAATCCCGCGTGCAATCTGCTGCGATTCGCCGAATCGGGTGAGATAGTCCTGAAACTCCCGATTCAGATCCAGCGCAGTGGTCGGATCGAGCTTCGTACGCAGAATCATGTCGCGGAGATGGACGGGATGCGGTAGCGTCGCGTCATCGCGAAGTTCTTCAAGCGCAGTTAAAGGATCGTAGTGATACATGGAATCGCCCTCCAGCGAGGAAGCCAGCGAGCATTTTACTCCGATTGGGGTAAATCTTCAGGCGGGCGTGGGAAGGAATTCGTACCGCTCGATGCGTGCCGCAATTCCCCGGCGCTCTCCGCGGGATTCAACGCGCAACACGCGCGCATAACATCGGATATGAACGTCTCCGGCCAAGGTGATCTGTTGAGGCAGGGTAAGGATGAATTCGATCGAGGCGCCCTTCTCGATCATCGCGCTGATCATGAAATACAAACCGCGAAAACTGATATCGCGAGTTTCGCCCGACTCCTCGACAGCCCCATCGTCCGACACGAAACGCACTTTCATCGGCAGGGACATCGCGAAACGCCGTGCCGCGCGTCGCTCTACTTCTCCGCCCATAACCCTCCCGATATCCGGCATTCGCCAGAAACTAACATCACCGCACGTATTGCGCAATCTAAATTGCCTCATGGTCCGATAGTTGAACGGTACCGGACCGTAGGGCGGCCCAAGCGGTTCCGTTGTTCAAATACCCAAGTTAGTCAGCGGCGATCGCTCGCTGTATGCGATTGATATCAAAGCACATCATTCGCCTTAGCTTCCGGATATTGGCGGCAAGATCAATCCGGCGGTGATTCGCGATTCATCATAGTTCTGCCGGTCGCTGGACCGCTCTTTTGCGAACTGGGCCGACTTTCGTTACACTGCCGTTCTCTCGCGCATGGGCGACGTCTTTCATCGCACTTTCTTCATCAATGGACCCGCCGGGCGCCTCGAAGCGCTCCTGTGGACGGTCTCGAGTGATGATCCGCGTCACGTTGCGCTCGTCTGCCATCCCCATCCACTCTTCGGCGGCACGCTTCACAACAAAATTGTCTTTCGAGTTGCGAAGTCGCTTCACGCGCACGGATTTCCCGTATTGCGGTTCAACTTCCGGGGCGCAGGGACGAGCGAGGGTGTTCACGACGATGGCCGCGGAGAGAGAGACGATGTCGCCGCTGCTCTCGACTATCTGGCGAAAGAATTTCCAGGCAGGCCAATTTTGCTCTCGGGATTCAGTTTCGGAGCGTGGGTCGGATTGCGAGCCGGATGCGAGGACTCACGGGTGACCGAGTTGATCGGACTCGGGCTGCCCGTCAACAATTCGGACCTAAGTTACTTACATTCGTGCGCCAAACCTAAATTGATCGTTCAGGGGTCCAACGACCAATATGGTTCGCGCGAAAAGCTACAGACGCTATTCGACACCATACCGGAACCGAAGAAGTTGATCTTCGTGGACGGCGCGGATCATTTCTTCACCTCCAAGCTCGACCAAGTGGCCGGAGCGATCGACAAATGGCTGGAACATCTTTGAGCGGCTTTAAAATTTGAAACGCTAGGCGCCGCGTTCGAACACCTTCAGATATTGCTCCCGCGCTGCGGGCTCCACGCCCATGATTTCGAGGTTCTCTCGCACATGCTCGGAACGGCTTGTACCAACAAGCGCGGTGGTGATTCCGGGCGTTGAACGCGCAAATTGAAGCGCCCGCTGAAGATCGCTCTTCAGCCCAAGGGCTGCCAATACAAACGGCGGAAGGTTGCTGATGAGCTGTCCTTGCAGCAATGCGGCGCTGGAAATGACGGTGATGCCAAGCGCACGCGCGGCTTGAAGCGTTGAGCCCTGGCGCCCATCCATCGTTTGATTCACAAGCGTGAGCGCTTCCGACATCGCAAGATTGAATGGCAATTGGACAAATCGGAAGTGATGCCCGTCCCCAGCGACGGTTCGCGCCACCGCGAGAATTTCTTCGAGCGATAGATAGTCCTTCGCTCGGCGCTGCTGGCGGAATCCGTTCCACGTCGCCAGGCCATATGCGCCGATCTTGCCGTCGCGGACCGCGCCCTCGAGAAATTCAAATGCGGCCTCGATCCTTCGCAAGAATTCATCGCGCGAAACATCGGCGAGCTGCGTTTCCGGATTGTGGAGATAAAAGACGTCAATCGACTCTACTCCCAGATTGCGCAAGCTGCGAGCCAGTTGATCGGCGAGGTATGAGGGCGCCATGCAGTGGCAGTCCGCCGCAATATCCTCGGGACGGAAGATTCCGGGCTTGAGGTATTCGCGCACGAAATAATCGTTGGCGTCCGCGGGCATTTCGCCGTCGGGAGTTAGAAATCCCGCCTTCGTGCACAAGATTAGTTCTTCGCGTCCGAAGCCTTTTCCAGCAAGAGCTCGAATCGCGGCGCCGATGGATCTTTCGCTGCGCTGAAAACGATAGTTGATCGCGGTGTCGAGTACGTTGATGCCGCCCTCTACAGCGGCGATCACCGCAGCGGTGTAGCCTGCGTCCGTTGCAGCATCCGGCTCGCCGAGATACGTCCCGATGCCAATCGAGGAAAGGCGCAGCTTTGTCGAAGCCTGTTCGCGAAAATGGCCCGCAGCAGCGCGGTCCGCAAATCGCGCGGAGTAGCGGCTAGTTCCTTCGGGGGTCGCTAGTGTTGGCAATTATTCTCTCGCCAAACTGAATTCTCAGAGGAGACGCGGGAGTATAGCAGAACCGCCTGTCCGCGAGTGCTCGTGCAATTACACTACGACGGAGGCCGAGCCGGAATGCTCTCGGGCGGCTGGCCTGCGGCCATACCCGACGCGATCAGCAACTCTCGCGCTTCCACGCGGAACTGCGGTAAGACCCGCGCAAAAAATATCGCGCCCACAATCGCACCGATTCCGCCGAGGCACACCGTCGTTGGCGCGCCGATATGTTTTGCCACGGCGCCAGCGAGCAACGCACCAATCGGCGCCATGCCCATGAACATCATCGAATACACGGCAAGGACGCGTCCTCGAAGCTTATCGGGCGACATGGCTTGCAGCAGCGTGTTCGACGCGGAAGTCTGCAACATCACGGAATAGCCCACGGGCACGAGAAGAATCGCGGATAGCCAGAACCACCGCGATAGCGAAAAGGCAATCAGCGCAGTGCCAAACGCAGCGCAAGACGTCGCGATCCAACGGCCAAGCCCGCGCATGCCGGTCCTCATCGCAAGCGTTAGAGCTCCTCCAAGAGCGCCGAGTCCGGCAGAGCCCATAAGAATTCCGAAGCCTCGCGCGCCTCCGTGCAAAATACGATCGGCAAAAATCGGCATCAGCACGGAATACGGCAATGCGAACAAACTGATGCAGCCAAGAAGAAGAAGGAGGGCGCGAATCGGCTTCGTGCGCTGGACAAAGCGAAAACCTTCCACGATATGTTCGAACGGCGAGGCAGTCACTTTCTCGCGCTTCGCAAAGGTAAGCTTCATCAACAGCAGGCCGACGATCACAGCGATATAGCTGATCGCGTTTGCAAAAAAGCACCAACCCTCTCCGATCCACGCAACCAAAATTCCTGCGACGGCCGGTCCCACAACGCGCGCGCCATTAAACATGGACGAGTTCAGCGCGATGGCATTCATCAAGTCCTCGCGACCGACCATATCCATCAGGAATGCCTGCCGGGCAGGGATATCGAAGGCGTTCACGGCGCCGAGCAATACGGCAAGCACCATAATTTCCCATACGGTGATGACGCTGGTCAGAGTTAACGCCGCCAGAGCAAAGGCAAGGAGCATCGAAATCGTTTGTGTCGCGATAACTATGCGCTGCCGGCTCCGTCGATCCGCCAGCATTCCGCCAAGCGGGGCGAGGATGAACACTGGAATCTGGCTGGCGAATCCGACCGTTCCGAGGAGGAGCGCCGATCCGGTCATGCGATAGACCAGCCACGATTGCGCGACGGTCTGCATCCACGTGCCGATGAGGGAGATCAACTGACCGCCGAAGAAAAGTTGGAAATTGCGGTGCCGCAGCGCGCGAAACATCGCGGACGTCTGGATGACCGAGCGATTTCCGTCAGCGCTTGTAACCGGGCGATTCGGTTTTTTTTTCGCAATCGTTTGCGATTCGGTCACGCAAACATTGTACGACGCTTCGAGGCGGGATGAGGTTTGGAGTTCCAGCGAACGCATGACGCCACGGGACGAAGTGTCGCCTTGGATGGATTTCGAGCCTCTGTGGCGACAAGGTGTTTGTCACGGCATCACTTCGGTCCTGCCGCAAGACTAGAGAAAGTTGTCATCCCGAACGAAGTGAGGGATGTGCAGTTCGTCTAGAAAGGCTCTATTACGTTTGCGTAGTGGCAAGTGCTTCGAAATTAGTACAGCTCAGCCGCTGAGGGTCTGCTTTCCGAGACGTCACACAGGCTTCTCCTGCGAACCGATTAAGTGAGCGAATCCAAAGCCGGCGGGCAAGATGCCCGCGCCACGAGACGAAGTGCCGCGTTGGATGGATTTCGGCTATGCGATCAGGACGACGGCGTGGGTCGGGGAGGCGCTGCGGGCGGCGCGAGTATGCGTGCGCAGGCACGCAGCAAACGCCGATATGGCCACGTTGGATCGCGAAAGAAGATCTCACCTTCGCGCGGCTTGGCATAGAACCAACGCGCGAGGAGCGAGAGATGCTCCGGTAATTCCTCAGGAACGAAGCGGATGCCAAATTGGACTTTCAGATCGGTTGCGCTTGGTATAGTCGCATTTGGCGTTGCCGATTGTGCCGTCTGCAAATCGCTTGCCTCGAATGACCGTGCCGGTTCCGCACCGGCCGCGCTTGAGTTCGCCTCTAGATGCGAGCGAATAATCGCTTCGACCGAGCGCGGCTGGCTCGATAACTCGTCGAATCGCACGAGAAACGGATCGGCAATGATCCCGTGATGCACGGCGAAAAACGCGACGGTGTTTTCTTCCGCCGTGCGCTGAAGAATGACGGCATCGAGCTGATCCACCCTGCGCGCTAGATCCGGAAAGCAGTTCATCACATCCGACACTTTTTCGAGTTTCTTGTGCAGCGATGCGGCTCGCTCGAAATCGAGCAATTCGCTCGTCGCTTCGCGTTCCTGCTCGAGCGAAGTTTCAAGCGATGCCCCCAACGTTGCCAGCGCTTCGGTCGCGCGCCCCACTTCCGCCGCATATTCCGCATCGCTGCAGCCAGCGAAGCACGGCGCCAGGCACATTTTCATCTCGGAATAAATACAGCCAGGAAACTTTGGATCGCGCCGGATTTTGATCTGACAGCGGCGAACTTTGAAAAGATCGCGAAATCCGTCCGCGAAGAATTCCGCAGCGCGGCGTGACGCGAACGGTCCGACATACAAGCCTTCGTCCGGCGAAATCCGGCGCGTCACGTAACAGCGCGGATAAGCATTCCTCAAGTTGATTTTCACAACTGCGGGCGGACGAAGACGAAGGAAATCGCGGTATCGCCTTGGAAAATGGATTCGCGCCTGCTGGTACAGCACGAGCGACTGTTCAAAGCGAGAACCGGTCAGTCGAAAACGAATCCTCGCCGCAACATCGCGCAAATTCAACCGTTTTGAAAGCGCTTCGGGCCGGTGCAGCAGGCGCTCGGCGGCCCGGCGGAGATCTACGGTTCGCGAAAGATACGGCTGGGCGCCAGGTGCCTGCATTTCGATGAGAAAGACGGCTGGGCGCGAGGGGAGCGCCGCGAAAAAATCTTCATCGCGGTTGGGGTCGAAATCTGAGCCGCAATCCAGATCTAGCACAGCGTAAGAATACCTTGAACGAGTCGAAACGGCGCAGTCGGCTACAGCAAGGCGAGCCGCTCTACGAATCACTTCCCGAACACGCTTCAGAATCGTGTCAGTAAGACTTAAGGACCCAGGCGGCAATGACGATGCGCTGAATTTCGCTCGTGCCTTCGTAGATTTCGGTGATGCGCGCGTCGCGATACATTCGTTCGACGGGATACTCGGAACTGTAACCGTAGCCGCCGTGAATTTGAATCGCCTTGTGCGTAACACGCGTGGACATCTCGCTCGCAAACAACTTCGCGATGGCAGCTTCCATCGAAAAGCGCCCGCCGGAGTCTTGTTTCCACGCCGCTTTGCGAACGAGAAGCCGCGCCGCATCAATCTCAGTCGACATATCGGCCAGCATGAATTGAATGGCCTGAAAATCTGCGATGGGATGCCCGAAGGCCTCGCGTTGCTTCGCATACGTGAGTGAGGAGTCGAAGGCGCCTTGCGCGATTCCGGTGGCTTGGGCGCCGATGCCGATTCGCCCACCGTCGAGAGTGGAGAGCGCGATCTTGTAACCATCGCCTTCGCTACCGAGTCGGTTCGTGACAGGAACTTCGCAATCCGAGAACGCGAGTTCGGTGCAAGCGGTCGCGTGGATGCCCAGCTTTTTCTCTTCCTTGCCCACAGAAAATCCCGGCGTTCCTTTCTCGATGAGAAGCGCCGTGATTCCCTTCTCGCCTTTCTCTGGATCTGTATTCACGTAGACGATCGCCGCGTCCGCCACGCCGCCGTTCGTGATCCACGCCTTTGTGCCGTTCACCACGTAGCGATCGCCTTTGAGAACGGCTTTTGTGGCCAGCGCGGCGGCGTTCGAGCCGGCCTGCGGCTCCGTGAGACCGTAGCAGCCAATTTTCTCGCCGCGAGCGTAGGGGAGAAGAAATCGCTTCTTTTGCTCGTCGCTTCCAAAACGATGTATCGGATCGCAATAGAGCGAGTTTTGAACGGAAAGAATAACGCTGGTGGAAGCGCAGACGCACGCGATCTCTTCGATCGTTATCGCATAGCAGATGTGATCCATCCCGGCGCCGCCTTCAGCTTCGGGGATTGCAACACCGGTGAGCCCCAGTTCGGCGGCCTTGCGAAACGTGTCGCGGGGGAAATGGCACGTCTCGTCGATTTCTTTGGCCAGCGGCTCCACTTCCGCTTCGGCGAATTCGCGGACCGTCCGCTGCAGCAGATTTTGCTCTTCAGTAAGTTCAAAATTCACAAAACAACTCCTGGGCCAGGATCAAGCGATCGAGCGGTAAGAGCCAGTGTACAGCAGCAGCGAGTCAAGGGTGAGGCGCGACGGACTACTCAATCAGGGATTAAGGACTGAGGACCTGGCGAAGCTTCTCGTAGGTGGTCTCGAGGTCTTCCGGCTCAATTCGAGTTTCAGCGATCGTGGTCATGAAGTTTGCATCGCCGGACCATCGCGGCAAAACGTGAAGATGCAGATGACCCGTCACGCCCGCGCCGGCGGCTCGCCCCAGATTCATTCCGAGATTGTAGCCCTGCGGATGGTAAACCCCTTCGAGCGCCNNCGCATCATTTCCGCGAGCGTATCGGGGTCGGACGCCGCCAGATCCGCGGTGTGAACGTAAGGAACGACCATGACGTGGCCGGTCGTATACGGAAAGCGGTTCAGGATGATAAAATTCTTTTCACCGCGAAGAACGATGTGAGTGCGGGTGTCATCGCCGGACGCGACCGCATCGCAGAAAATGCAGCCGTCGTCTTTTGCCGAGGCGATATAACGGTA
>PMAA01000016.1 GCA_003152355.1 Acidobacteriota bacterium
GGCCCTGCTCCGGGAGAATCGGTTCAATCAACATTTCGCGCGGCTTGATCACCCGGGTAAGCAATTCTTCGACGGCGAGCGCGACGAGTGGACTCTCTGATTCTGAATTGCGGCGTGGTAGGCCACCAATTGGCGTAAATTCCATGCTGTCCAAGTCGTTTCCTCTCTAGTAGCCCGCACGCGATGATCGCCGGAGATTGCGATCTCTCTCGTTTTTCCGTCTCAACGTGCGTGTCTCGCTAGGATAGCGGAATGCGGATGGTCAAATGTGGGGTTGTAATCGTGGTATTTCTTGGGAAGTTGTAATTTCCCGATAGGAGGAAACACAAGGGCTTACGTGTTCAACCGGAGGGTGCCTTTCCGCTTTCCGGTCTTTATAAGTGCCTTCCATGCTTCGAGATTCGTTTTGAAAGTGTCTCTCAGTCGGCTGTTCGCGGTATTTAAGCTTTCTAGGACGTAGTCCTTGCCGACGTCCGGGTGCCCTTGTTCAAAATTTTCATACAGAATTTGGATGACGTGCGCCTGTCGGGCGGTCAGTGAAAAGTTCTGACCGCGAACAGTCACGGAGCGATAATCAGCAGAGTGGCTAAAGGCACCAGGCGATCCGACCGGTTTAATTTCAATGCCGCGATCGCTGGCTTGCAGTTGCGATGAGGGCGCAACAGCCTCCGATTGTCGAGGTGTCTGAGCCATTTGAATTGCGGCTCGATCAATCCCCAATTGTTTTAGCTTTTCAAACTCTTGGCGAACCTGTGACGCGAGCGCATTACGTATCTTCGCTGTTTCGTCGACCCCGAGGCGTTTCGTACGCAGATCCCCGTACAGGATAGACTCTTCGGGTGTCGATTTTGGTGTCGGCCAATCTTGCAGCCAAATCGGAGCTTTCCATTGGTCTATAGACGCGGGCGCTCGCGTACCATCACATGCCCCAGTTGCCCACCGCTCACATTCCTCGGTAATTAGCGGCGCAAGCGCCCCAATTTGATCTGTAGCCCAGTCCACATCAAGCCCGTTTGCCCTACTGATTCGGCCAACCATCGTAGTAAACGTACTCCACGAACTCGAATTCCGAAGACCGTGAAACCACTTCTGAAGCTGGTCGGCGAATGCGTTCGATAGACTGGAGGCATAACTGAAATCCTTCCTGTGTGGTCCAAGTCGCGGAGTTGTTCCCGACCAGCCGCACGGGTTGCACCTCAACGTCCAGCCGGAGTCAGGCGGCAATGCACGATACTTCGCCAAACTGGAATTCTCACACTGAGGGCATGCATCTTGCACCCAGCGTGGCTCCCGTTTGACAGCGGACCAGATCGTTCCAAAAGCGGCACGAGCATGCCGCTCTCCCTCTACGCGCATTACGATCTCGAATTCGTTCCGGGCCGCGAGCATTGCTCTTTCTGCGACCGGATTTACTCGTTCTAACGACATTCTCGAGCGTTCCTTTCAAGTCGAGAGCAGAAGACAGCCGATTCCCCAAACACGGTCACGATGGTTCCGTCTTCGCTACCGAGAACAGCAAGTCGCACTTATTTTCGCGCAGACCGAAAATGAGCCACTGAAGCACGGGATTGTGCGGATCATCACCATTTTAACATGTCATCTCAGCACAAACTCAGACTGCGGATTCTCCGTGCTGTCCTAATTTGGATTTGACCAAAGAGATCCAAACGGCAATGGAACACTGCGCCGTAAATAAACCGCTTCCCCACCCTATAAGGCTGTATATTCCCGTTCCAAAGGAAAAGAATGAGGCCATTAAGGCCATGACCATCGGCGTCGGTTTCAGGTGTCGATGGCATTATTTTGGGCGCCAACCGCGAAATGTCAGCCCTCCAGAAAAAATTTTACGAACAAAAGCTGTTCCACGATACGTAAACCAAGACCGCAGTCTAGCGCTCATCGGCGCCGGTCAATCAGGCTTGGCGAAAGAGGTGTGGGAAAAACTTCTTAAAAAACCAATCGATAGCATCGAATCCACCCAAGAAGCTATCGAGGCGATTCTCAACGACATGGGGCGGTTCTGCATCGATTTGCCGATAGAACTACTCATAACGGTAGCTGTTGGAAATGACGACGCGCTATTTGAATTTCGTGGCAGAGCCATACAAAAAACAGGCTTCGGAGTCGTCGGGTCAGCGATATATCACTGATTCGCTATCTCGTTGACAAAATAGAGCACTTCATGGCCACGATCCCGAGATTCGCAGTGGCGGCTCACTTACTAAAACGAGCGGAAAAGTACACCGTTGGTTGTCATGGACCGATGGACATACTTACTTTGATTTCCACCGATCTGCCAACACTGGAAGTATTTGACCCTGCGATAGTTGACGACCTCGATGCAAAAATATGTGCAAACGAAGAAAAAGCCTTTACTGACTTGCTTTCGATGGACGTGCGCGGGGATTGGGTCGGCAGCATCGCGGGCGAATCGAAAATCTTCAAATCCAAGCGCGGAGCGGCTTGGGCCAGTGAGCTACCGCGTGAAGTGATCGCCCGAAATTCAGTCACTCGCTACAAATCGTCCCAGCTCAACCCTTTTGAGAATCATATCAGGATTTGCGTTTCCCCTCGTGCTCCTTGATCGCCTTCTCGAGTAAAACCCGAACGAATTCCGACACACTCTCATAGCCCTCAGTCTCAGCAATTTCCTTAAGAGCCGCGTGCTGATCAGCGCGGAGCCGCACCCCAATTTGTTTTTCGCGCCGACGAAACTTCATTTGAATCGCAATTGTATAGCAAACGCCAGAGCAGGATAAAAGCGTTTATCTGCTTGACAAACGTTTAGCAAATGATTAGCATCTAAATGTTTCAACCTTGCATGTTTTATGGTGGCAAACGGGGAACTGATCGCATGCAGACGCCTACGAAATTGAACGTCCGAATGCGAAAGTCTCGTCACGTCAAAGGTCACAAGATCAGCGGGAATACTCTGCTGCGGTCAAACGCGAGGTGCGCCAGAAGGGCTTGGGGACGCCTTTCGAAGCAATCGGTGGCAAGCTTAAGTGAACTAACGAAAACTTATAGCCTGTCCGTACAAGCCGGCCATCTGCAATTCCTCGATGGTCGCTGGTACACAACGCATTCCGGTCTGCTGAGCGTGGCTCACCGCAACCGCTGTGCTGGTATCAAGACGGCAGTCGAAAAACACCTCTCTGATGCGGGAACCAGACGCTGGGTCTTCAAGGCGACTGTCTACAAGTCTCCTCGGTCTCGCGGATTCGTCGGCTTCGGTGACGCTGATCCTTCGAACGTCTCTCCTCTTGTCCGCGGCGCCGAGATGCGCGTTGCGGAAACTCGCGCCGTCAATCGCGCTCTCCGCAAGGCTTATGGCATCGGCTTGTGCTCGGTCGAAGAGCTTGGATCCTTCTCTGCGCCCGCGCCACCTTCACATTCCAAGCAAGCCGCGCCCGTTTCTGGCAATGGAAATGGTTCGAGTCACAGTCAGCCCCGACTGCGCGACCAACTCTGCCTTCTCATTCGACAGTTCAATCTCGATCCCACTCTCGTGAAGGCCTATGCCGCCG
>PMAA01000102.1 GCA_003152355.1 Acidobacteriota bacterium
ATCCGCGTCCAGGCGAAGTCTATAACCTCGGCGGCGGGCGCGGAAACAGCGTTTCCGTTCTTGAGGCGATAGCCCGCATCGAGGATTTGAGTGGCCGGAAAATCAAGTGGGTGTATAACGATCAGGCGCGCAAGGGCGATCACATCTGTTACATCAGCGATTTGCATAAGCTGAAATCGCATTTTCCGGGTTGGGGAATCACGCGAAACCTCGATGATATCTTGAAGGAAATGGTAGCAGCCGAGCAGCACGAGCTTCGCGCCACCAACCCCGATTCGAGGTAGTGAGCCAAAGCGCTTTCGGGCTCAGGTAGGGAACGTAGTCCAATTGAGGAGTTGATGTTTGTGCGCGCTTCTGGCGCAGTCACATGACCGATGGGCCGGAGTTCTGAACCTCCCAGACGAACTGAAGACAACGCCCGTGTAGGCACGAATGCCAGAACGCCATTTCCGTAGCGATAATAGTAGGATTCGACGAGGAGCGGGATGAAAACTTTGATCTCGTGCATTTGAATAAGGTGCCTGAACCCGAATTCCAGGTCGCAGCGATCACAGAGCCGAAGGATGACCTTTCGGCCGCTGTAAGGACGGCGCGCCGGGTGTGTCCCTATCTCTTTCCGGCATCTCTTCCGCGTCATGTAGTCATCAAGCCAAATCTTTGCGACATCACGTCCTGGGAAACGGGCGTCACCACTGATCCTCGTTGGATGGCTGCCCTCACGGTGGAACTGCGGTCGATTCGACCGGACGTACAGATTCGCGTCGTAGAATCGGACGCCATCAGCGCCTACAAGTCCTACCGGTCTTGCGACGAAACGTTTGAGCGCTTGGGCTTCGTTTCGGCGGCGAGGGAAGCGGGCATTGAACTGGTCAACCTCTCCCGATGCGACACTATAGAATTACGCCTCGATGGCGTTCCAATGCCGGTGAGAATTCCGGAACTTTTCCTGGCGGAGATGCTCTTCATCTCGGTCGCCAACCTAAAGGTTCACCCTTATACGAGAATGACTGGAATCCTTAAGAATTCTCTCGGGCTCTTGAGCGACGCCGACATTTCCTCTTTTCATCCGCACCTGTCGGCGCTGATCAGCGGCCTCCACCTGCTTTGCCCTCCCGATCTCTGCATCATCGATGGACGCATTGGCCTTGAAGGGCAAGGTCCCATCATTGGCTATCCCGTCCAGATGAACACGATTTTGTTCGGCAATGATGCATTGGCAACCGACGAAGCCGCGTGCCACCTGATGGGGATTCCGCCGCAACAAGTACCGCACCTCCACCAAACCGCCAAGGATCTCAAAAGGAGTTTCGGCCAGTTCAAGACCATCGGCGAAATTCATCCCAAGCCTTTCGCGTTCGATTCGCTCGAGACGCACAGAGCTATTCTCACGAAGTTTAGAATCCGGCGTTTCTACCAACGCATGGATTTGTTTACCAGTCGTTGGGTGGACCGAGCACACCGGCTCAGGCACAACCCGATTTCATTCGCCAGGAGCGCTGTCTCCAAGTTAGTGGGTGGGCGGCGTGAGCAATAGGTTGAGGATCGGGATCGTGGGAGCAGGCGCAGTTATGGAGCGCTATCACATNNCCATAAACGGTGTGCCAGAGGTCGTCCGGAGCATCGTAGTGGACGCCGATGGCGAGAGAGCACGCCGGATCGCTGAACGATATTCCATTCCAAAGTGGAGCGACCGTTTGCAGGACCTTGTCGAAAACTCCGACATCGCCGTAGTCCTGATCCCTAACGGAAAACACGCTTCTGTCACTTGTGAACTGCTCTCGAACGGCATCCACGTTTTATGCGAGAAGCCGATGGCGCGAAATCCGGATGAATGCCTTACGATGATCGAAGCCGCGCGTCGCGGTAGATCGCAGTTGTGTATCGGTCACAACCGAAGATTCCGGCAACATATCCAGCTGGCAAGACGCCTGCTGCTCCACGGGATAATTGGCGATGTCGCTACCATAAAGGCCGAAGAAGGAAGCCCGGGAGATTGGCCGCGTTCCGCTGCCTATTTCAATCCCGCAGAATCTGGTGGCGGAGCGCTCATGGACGTAGGAATTCATTCGATTGATCTGATCCGATGGCTTGCGGGAGAGTTTGAGTGCGTGGGGTACAGAGGGAACGGAACGCAAACGACAGTAGAAAGCGATGCGGAGCTGCGGTTCCGCCTGGCGACGGGTGCGACCGGAATGCTCCTGGCGAGCCGCGACCGCAACCTCAGCCAAACGCTCACTCTGACGGGCAGCGATGGGTTCCTGGAAATTGGACTGTGGGCGCCCACGTTGGGGATTCGGTCCATGAAGGGAAAAGCTTTCCGTAATTTCGAGCGGCTAGACATCGCTGTCGCTCGCCGACCCCCGCTGGACACATCGTTCGTCGAACAGCTGCGAAATCTTGTTTGGGCCGTGAAGGGAGATGGACCACTCCTGGTTACCGGAGAAGAGGGGATGGCCGCAGTGGACGTTGTTTATCGGGCGTATCACGGTAAAGCCTCGGCGACGCTACCTCTCGTTCATACATCGGGAGAGAGGAGCTAGAACCCCGAAAAGCATCTGCACGCGCTTTACGCGCGGCTCTTTCGCTCGACCGAATCACGGGTACGTCAAGCTCCAACGAGCCACGATGTGATCTCCGCGACGGAAGCATTTGTGCAGAACCCTGCCCGGTCGTGTTTATAATCGTTGCAGCTGCATCAGGAATCCAGTCCACTAGAGTAGTCAGAGCTTGTGCGCATGCCAAACGGCTGGTCCCTGACCCGGTATTGGCTCAACAGGCACGAGGGCCGAATTGGGAGTACTGAGGAGTTGAAATCGTCATGGCACGCCCGGCAGCAGCAGTGCTGATCGACACGTACAACCACGAGCGCTTCATCGAAGAGGCAATCGTTAGCGTGCTCGAGCAGGATTTTCCGTCGAGTGAGTTGGAAATCCTGGTCGTGGATGACGGGTCGACCGACCGGACGCCGGAAATTGTGAAAAAGTTTGCGCCCCAAGTCCGCTACCTGCGCAAGGAAAACGGCGGTCAGGCGTCGGCATTCAATTTTGGAATTCCCGAAGCTCGCGGCGAGGTGATCGCGTTTCTGGATGGCGACGACTGGTGGAAGCCGGCAAAAGTGGCCGAAGTGATGGAAACCTTTGAGAAGAATCCCTGGGCCGGTGTCGTCGGGCACGGGATCATTCAGGTTGATACGGCGGCGGGGACCGCCACGGCACTCGCTCCCAAGGTCCCCGGATGCTTCGACATACAATCTCGCAAGGGCGCGCAGATATTCCGCGACTACATGTGCTTTCTCGGCACGAGCCGCGTTTCCATCCGCAGAAGCGTGCTTGAACATGTGAGACCCATCCCCGAACCGATCGTCGTCGAGGCGGATGAATTCATGTCGGCGCTGGCAATCGCGCACAGCAGCGCGGTCTTGCTCCCGGCCTGCTTAACTCACTACCGCCTGCACGACCAAAACCAATATCAATTCAGCGGCGATGATCCCGTGCGGATGCGGAGGAAATTGAACTCCCTCCGCTGTCTGGTTCAAGAACTTCCGAAGCGCCTTGTGGCGGCAGGAATATCCTATGAAGCGATCGAAGTGATTGTCGAGCCGATTCTCGTGACCGTCGAACAAATGAAATTGCAACTCGACGGCGGAATGCCGTGGGAGACCTATTTCGTCGAGCAGGAGGTTTGCCGGCTGTCTTATTCCACCGCGCCCTTCGGTTACCGCGTATACAAGCAGCTCTCGCTTCTCCTGACGCTGGTCCTGCCGCCGCGATTCTTCTACAAGCTAAAAGGCGCCTACGCCGCGAAGAATTTGCAACGTTACCGTGGCTGGCTCGGCGAACCTTCACCCACCGCCGCCATTGCAGAAACGCAAGGCGCGGCCGCAGAACTCGTTGAACGGGACTACGTTCCGGGATCGGCCGCGGCGATGGGCTCGGCACGGAAGAACCCACGATGATCTCCATCGGCATCAATTATTCGCAGATGCATGACTCATCGGCGTGCATCGCGTGCGATGGCGAAACGCTATTCGCTGTCGCCGAGGAGCGCCTGACGCGGCTTAAACACGATGCGCGCTTTCCGGTGCGTGCGATTCAGGCATGCCTCGATTTCGCCGGCATGAAACCCGGCGAACTCGATTTCGTGTGTTTTGGTTGGCAACCACCTCGAAAAACGTACCAACACGACTTGCACGACTATCTGACAGGAAGGCGGCGCCCGAGCTACTACAACGTTCTCAATTCCACCCGGCATTTCGCAAGCATGTGGCATCAACAGGGCGGCGCGAAGCCGTTTCTGCGCCATTTCGGCCCGACGAAGGCCCAGATCCGGTTCGTGGATCATCATCTTGCGCACGCCATCAGCGCGTACGCGTTTTCGGGATTCGATGACGCTGTGGTCATCGTGATTGACGGGCGCGGCGCCTGGGAAGCCACGTCGCTTTGGCACGGGCGCGCGGGTCGCCTG
Organism: Acidobacteriota bacterium; assembly: GCA_003152355.1. Classification (GTDB taxonomy): domain Bacteria; phylum Acidobacteriota; class Terriglobia; order Acidiferrales; family UBA7541; genus Palsa-147. The sequence goes on from PMAA01000102.1 coordinate 4,465, forward strand.
GAACACGTTCTGACAATACCGTGGCCGAATTCACTCGGCCTCTTCTACGCGCAATTCACGCAATATCTGGGTTTTGTGCCGAACAGCGACGAATGGAAAGTGATGGGCCTCGCGCCGTATGGCGAACCAGGCATCAATCTGAGCCCGTTCGCTGACCCCGAAGATCACCCCTATCGAATAGATGTGCGGCGCCTGTTCGGAACGGATTCTGCCCCGACAGGCGGAATCGAGCAGCTTCTCGGCCCCTCCCGGGAGCCCGAAAGCGAGATCGCGGATCGTCACAAAAACGTCGCGTTCGCCGTGCAAGACGTTTGCGAGCGCGCGATGTACACGCTGGTTCGATCAGCCGTGGAAAAAACAAAATGCCGCAACGTGTGCCTCGCGGGCGGCGTGGCGCTGAATTCGAAAGCAAACGGCAAAATTCTCGTTTCGGGGCTCGTGGACAAGCTATTCATCCAGCCCGC
>PMAA01000280.1 GCA_003152355.1 Acidobacteriota bacterium
GAAGGTATTGGTGAACGAGGGCGGCGGTGAATGCGTCGCCCGCGCCGATTGTGTCTGCTACTTTGATCGGATAGCCGTGATGATGGTGGCTGCCCGAGTTATTTACCAGCAAGCTTCCGTTCGCGCCGCGCGTGACGCAGACAAGTTTCAAGCTGAATGTCCGGAGGAGACTTTCCGCGGATGACTGCTCGTTGTGGTGCGCTATCCCGAGGAGGGCCATTACCCGGGGCAATTCGTCATCGTTGAGCTTCATGATGTCCGCGCGCTTTAACGATTCAACCAGCACTTCAGCGGAAAAGAACGCCTGCCGAAGATTCACGTCGAAGATTCGCGTGGCGTTTGGGCGCGCGGCGTTAACGAATTCGCGAATCGTTTTATGCGATACAGGCGATCGCTGGGCTAGCGAACCGAAACATACGGCATCCGCTTCGCTTGCGAGAGCGTTCCATTCAGGCGTCCAGGCGAGAAAGTCCCAAGCTACGTTCTCGGAGATTTCAAATTTTGGCTGGCCGGCTGCATCCAGTTGAATTTTTACGGCTCCCGTGGGATGAGCTGAATCAAGCTGCAAATGCGCGGTACGGAGCCCTAAATTCTCGAGCGCCTGGCGCGCTTCCCTGCCCAGATCGTCCGCACCCACGCGGCTCGCGACAATGCCGTTGTTGCCAAGCAGATTGGTGATGTAGGCGAAATTTGTGGGAGCCCCGCCAAGCTGCTTACCGCCGGGAAGGAGATCCCAGAGAACTTCTCCCAGGCCGACGACGACGTGGTTTTTCGCGGTCATTGGCGTGGGGCTAAGGCTTCGCGCTCTGGCGTTCCTGCAATTGTTCCGCGAGCTTCAGTTCGCGGTCGGCGTCGTCCGTACGGCCCATGTCGCGATAGGCCTGGCCCAGCAAGTGGTGAGGCATGGCATTGTTGGGATCCATCGAGATTGCACGTTGGAGAGCGCGCACTGCTAGCTGCGTCTCGCCTTTTTTCTCGAGAACTTTGCCGAGCAAAATATACGGACCGGTTGAGGTGGGATCAAGCCAAATGGAACGCTGCAGCAGCTTTTCCGCGTCTTCATATTTCTCGATTCGCGAATCGGCGTCCGCGAGTTTGTAATAGACGCCCGCATAACCGGGATTGATCTCAAGTTCCTTCTGGAATTCCGCAATCGCCTCGGGAATCTTGGACTGAAAAAGATAGAGTTCGCCAAGCAAATAGTGAACGAGAGGCAATCTCGGATCGATCTTCGCGGCTTCGCGCGCGTACTCTTCGGCGGGCGGCTCAAAATCCTGGCGCAAAAGCATTCGCGCGGTGAACAGATAACTTGCGGCAGAATCGGCGGGCACGCCGTACATTTTTGCAAACGCCTTGCGAGCGCCGGGATAATCTTTCGTTTGGATGTAGCAGATTCCGAGGACGTAGGACGCGTCCACATTGGCGCTGGGATACCAGCCCTGCACCCTTTCGAGAAGCGGAATGGCATCCGCAGGACGGCCGGCTAGGTAGTAGGAGAGACCGGTTAATTGGACTGCTTCGGTGTCTTTGGGATTTTCCTGCTGAGCTTTATTGAGGAATTCCACGGCCTTCAGGTAATCGCCCTTTTTGTAGAAGCAGATACCTAGCTCATGGGAGAGACCTTTCAGGCCCGGCTGCTTTGCCTCGAGATCTTCGAGCCGCGCGAGTCCCTGATCGTACTGGCCCTGCTGCACCAACTTTCGCGCCTCGGCGAATTGCGCTTCGGGAGATGCAGCACTCGTGCCGTCCTGGGCGGCCGGCGCCGATTCTTGCGCGTGGGCGAATATAGAAGTCGAGCCGGCGAGCGAAATGAGAAGCAGAAGCGCGGGAACGCATTTTACCGGTGGCATTAGGAACATTCTGCCAGGAGTCTACCCGAAGCGAGCCAAACAAAAAACGGGGAGCTGGTGAGAGCTCCCCGTNNTAGGAGCTCCCCGCCGTTTTGAGATCGAGACTTGCGTTAGAAGGTGAACCGAAGCGCGAACTCGATTTGGCGCATCATGGTGTCCGCCTCGATATTCGTGATTTCGCCAGCCGAGCCTCCGCAGTCTATGCAGGTGTTGCCTTCGTTCGAATCGAAGCCCAGAACCTTGTGATTGAACACATTGTATGCATCCACACGGAACTGGCCCTTCACGCGCTCTGTAATGGGGAAGTCCTTAAACAACGAAGCGTCCGCGCCGAAATAATGCGGCCCACGGAATGTGTCATAGCCGACGTCGCCGATGGTGCCACAAGCCGGACGCGAGAACGCGCCGGAAACCGGCCTCGCGAGCGTGCAAGTGTCAATGAGCGGTGAAATATCGCTCGCCGGGAACTCGAGAGCGGCAACGGGCGTAAACCATGAGTAGTTTCCGTTAGCCAATCTGTGGGCACCCAGCGGGAACGAGCCTCCTGCTAAGTTCGGACGGCAGACGCCACTGTCCTGATCCTCTCCGCACTCGTTGTAACCTGCGGTCCAGGGCAAGCCTCCGCTCCAGTTTGTAGAGCCGGTGATCTGCCAACCGCCAATCGCGTAGTCCTCAAGCTTGTTGATATTCGAAGCGTATCTCTTGCCGCGTCCGAACGGAAACGCGTAAGTCAGATTTGTGACCCAAACGTGGTTGCGAACCTGGCTATTCGGTCCGTACGCGGTGTGTGTATCAAACACGTATTCGTTGCCGCTGTCGTACTGCTCGGCATGAGCAAAAGTGTAATGAGACAGCAGCTGGAGACCCTGCGAAAACCGCTTATCCAACTTGATTTCCAGAGCGTTGAACTTGCTGCTGGCATCGTTCCCGAAGTAGTTGCCCAGATCGATGTCGCAGCACGTTACCGGCGCCCCGTTATAAATCGTCGTGAACGCATCGTGGAACGGCCGCCGTTGATTGGGCGGAGTCAGCGGGGAGAACGAGTCGTTGAAGCTGGTTCCCGGTCCGATAAACACCGGATTGACGTTGTAAGTTGAGCCGGTACCAACGAACCCATGAGTCGACTTGTTTCCGACGTACGCAGCTTCAATGGTCATCGTGTTCGTCAGTTGGTGCTGGACGGTGGCGTTCCAAGCGTCCAATGTGGGTAAACGAACATACGTGGGACGAATTCTGGGTACAACGTTTCCACTTGGCCCGCCCAGAGGTAGTTCGCCATTCGATGGAATCGTCGGGAAGACAACGGCCGGCGGCCCCTGAGACAGTGTGAACGCGGGATATACGTTCGGTGTGACGGTGGTTGGATAATTGCCGCTGGTGTAGTCGTAGCCCGTCTGTGAAGCAAGCACGGGCAATGTCTGCGTCACAGCGTGACCGAAGTTTGAGCCGAAGACGCCCATGTCAAAGCTGCGGCCGTAGCCCATTCTGATGACGGTCTTAGGCCTCAACTGGTACGCGATGCCGAGACGGGGCGCAAAGGCATCCCACGTGGCGTCAACATTGCCGTTGAGTCCATAGGGTCCATACCCTGCGACTCGAATAACGCCTTGCTGCAAATTGGCGAATCCGCCGTTGCCCTTAGCGTTCACAGACTCCGGGCTGTAATCTTCCCAACGCAGTCCGTAGTTCAGTGTCAATTTTGGTGTGAGACGGAAGGTATCCTGAGCGTAGAAGAAGAAACGCTTCTGCCGTTCTGCGGCGCTGATACTCGTGCTGACGTACCGGTCAAAATTGCTGACGTCGCCGAGTAAGAACGTTGCCAGGTCAAGGCCTCCGTTGCCACCATCTGACGTGCCCAAGCGGGTAAAATGAAATTCTCCGGTGCGGTTCTCGTCGCTCGGGACGCGTAGATTCGTCGCGTAACGAATGTCGGCGCCGAACTTGAATTGGTGGTTGCCAACGATCTTCGTCCAGTTGTTGACGAACTGATACTGGCGTTCCTGCTCATAAAGGGGGCAATTGCAACGGGTAACGCCAAGGCCGTCACCGAAGGAAAAGCAGTTTCCCGATGCTCCCTCGTTGCAGCCAGCAGCGCTACTGCTGGACGTCAAGCTGTCAAAATAAAAGCCAGGCAGACCGTTCGTAAACGGATTCCCAGGGATGTTGGTTCCTGGAATGTTATAGCCGGAGGAGGAGTCAGGCGTCGCACTTTGGTCAGGCTTGAAAGCGTTCGGATTGTACTGGAAGTAGCCGAAGCGGAAGTCGGTCAGCAAACTCGAACTGATGACTTTGTCAAAGCCGGAGGCAACGCTGTAGTTGTGAATGCCGGAGCCACCAGCCAAACCGCCGATACCGTCACCAGTGCCGCCGAGGTCCAGACCATACGCCGGCGCACCGGTGAGATGGAACCAGTCAAAGCTGAATCGTCCGAAGGCATGAATTGAGGGCGTTACCTGATAATCCATGCGGGCATCGAAGGCGTTCTGTCCAAACGGACCCGATCCAGAAAAGATGTAGTTGTTGAAGAGAGCGCTATTGGTCGGCGCAGGAAAATTCTTCAACATCGCGACAGCCTGAGGCGACAGCATAGTTGTCGGGATTTGATTATTGACGAACGCCGTGCGTCCGCTGCCGTCAAGAGCAGTACTGGAGGTCGGATCGTAAGCCTGGCCTCCGCCAAATTCCTGTCCGAGATACTGGCTCAAATCGCAGAACGCGGTTGGACTCGGCGCTTGGGTGCAGGTCGAAACCATCTCAGTCGTGGGCACGGTCAAGATATTGGTAACGCCAGTCGCCTGCCGGGTGCCTTGGTAGTCGCCAAAGAAGAAGAACTTATCCTTGATGATTGGGCCGCCGACGGAACCGCCGAACTGATTCCATCGGGCCGCAGGAAGGGCTAAGCCGGTAATGGCGTTGTCTGCCGATTGCGAGAATGGATCACGTGCTTCGGACCAATCGGTGCGACGGAACCAGAAGGCGCTGCCATGTATGTCATTGCCACCCGATTTCGTCTGCGCGGTAACCACGCCGCCGATCGCCTTACCAAATTCTGCGTCATAATTCTGGAGTGTGATTTTGGCTTCCGTAATGGCATCGAGGTTGGGATTAATCACGATAATTCCAAGGACCGGGTCCTGGTTATCCGTGCCGTCAAGCTCGAATGCCGTGCCGCTAAAGTGCTGGCCGTCCACGAAAATCTGCTGGCCTGCTTGCGGATTTTCGGTGGCGGCGTGGCTCCAGCCGATGAGTTTCTGCGCGCCCGGCGCCAGTAGTTCAAAGGAGGTGAAGTTGCGATTAAAAACCGGGAGGTTCTCGATCTGATTTTCAGTGAACTCGGTTGCGACGTCAGCGCGGTCCGTCTTCAGTTGCGGAGCTTCCGAGGTGACTTCGACAGTCTGCGTGACGGCGCCGACAACGAAGACGCCATCGACGTGAACGCTGACGTCGGCGGACACCGGTATATTAGGCACGTCAATAGATTTGAAACCGGTCGCCGTGGCCTTCAGGTTGTAGGTGCCCGGGATCAAGTGGGTCACAGTGTAGTTACCGCTCTCGTTGGTCGTCGCGGTTTCAGACGTGTCCTTCGTGGTCGACGTGACCGTGACGGTGGCACCAGCGACGGCGGCGCCTTGAGGGTCCGTCAGCGTACCGAAGACGCTGCCGTAGACGGCTTGTGCCGAAGCCGAGGGCGTCCAAAGGCTGAACACGCACACGACGAGAGAAATGCCCAACGCGAACCGCAATGCCATTGCATGCTTCATTGCATGCCTCCGCAGGTCTGGTCGAGAGCTCGAGATCAATATGTGTTTGCTCGCGTAAGTGAGAGAGAAGCCCTATCGTAATTTGTGGTGACGTGCAAAAGGGAAGGTTGATCGGTGGCTATGCAAAGCAGCGTCTCCCCCAGAGCCGCGGCAGAGCAAAAAAAGCCATAAACGCGTTCCAAGCCTAGGACCCCCGAGAAAGCACAAACCCCTAGTACAAAAACACTACCTGCCCCGAAGCAATGCACGTTTAATACCAAAATCTGGATTGTCTGTAACTTACTGATTTTACAAGGATGCGCCCGGTTATTTTGGCATGAGAATATGAAAAAGTAGAAAGTCATATCAAAAAAATCTATGAGAAACGATAGGAAAACCATGTAGAGGACTTGATTCAGTAGCGGTCGGCGGCCTAATGAAGCGGCGTTAGGCGGGGATCCAGCTCGGTGGCGCGCTGAAATTCTTTTTTTGCAGCGTCGTGATCGCCTTTTCTATCCAGCGCTAATCCGAGTTGGTAGTGCGCCGGAGCATAGGTTGAGACTGATTCAATCGCGGAATGAAATTGGGATACCGCGCCATCAATATCGCCCGCAGTCAGCAAGCGGCGTCCGGAGTTTGTGGCGAACGTGGCGGACTGGAGATTCGTTCGCTGTTTGAAGATCTCCGCGCCAGCCTTGCTCTCCGCCGCAGCGCCTGCGGTGTCGCCTAGTTGGCGCAGAACTGCGGCGAGGGTGGTATGCGCGCCAGCGAAATCGGGTTGCAAGCGAATCGCCTCACGCAAGGCGGTGGCAGACTCCTGCAACTTCCCTTGTTGTTTGAGAACTGTGCCGAGCGTGTAATACGCTTCGGCGTAATCGGACTTGGCGCGGACTGCGGCGTGAAGTTCATCCACGGCTTTATCAAATTCACCTTGTTGCCAAAGGGTGATACCTAGCGTGTAGTGAACGTCTGGCTGGGACGGATCGAGATCTTCAGCTTTTCTGAACTCGACCATTGCGTCGGCGAGTTGATCCTTGAGCTTCAGGGCGAGGCCTAAGTTGTAGTGCAAGGTGACATCGTCAGGAGAGGTTTTTAATGCCGATTGGAATTGGGCAATCGCCGAATCGAACTCGGTCTTCTGCAAGTAGGCTACCCCCAGATTTTCTACGTAATTCGTGTCGTTGGGGCGCAAGTGAATGGCGGCCTGGAATTCGGGAATCGCATCATCGGCGCGGCCAATCTGAAGCAGAGCTAAGCCGAGATCGTTATGAGCGTCGGGACTATCGGGCTGAAGCTTGGCGACTTGGCGGAATGCGTCAGCGGCTTCTTCCGCGTCTCCATGGAGCTGGAGCGCGACTGCGAGATCCTTTTGTGCGGGCGGGAAGTTGGGATTCAGCTTTACAGCGGCTTCGAATTCCCTCAGAGCCGCGTCGTGATCCGCAGCTCCGTTGGATTGCGCGTTGAGGGCCTCGCCCAGGTAGTAATGCGGCAGGTTACTGTTTGGAGCCAGGCGGATTGCGGTCTGCAATTCGGTTATCGCTTCGGGGATGGACTTTTGCTCGAGGCGCAGAACGCCGAGATGGAAGTGAGCGTCGGCGGAATTCGGATTCAGGCGCAATGCTTCGGCGAACTCTCGATTGGCGTCGTCAATCGAGCCGCGCTGCACGAGAAGCGAACCTAATTCGTCGTGGAGTTCGGTGCGCTGCGCTTCGAGCTCGATGGCGCGACGAATTTCGGCGATGGCGTCTTCGACCTTGCCCTGGAAGCTGAGAGCGCGGCCAAGCGTGCGGTGCGTTTCGGAATCGTCTGGAGCAAGCTGCACAGCTGCCTGACCTTCTTTTATTGCGCCGTCGAGGTCGCCTTTTGTCGTCAGCGCGTTTGCTAGATTGATGTGAGCCTGCACGAAGGTCGGATTGATACCGATGGCCGTGCGGAAGTTCGTGATGGCGGGATCAACTTGACCGAGTTGCAGAAGGACCCAGCCGAGCGAGTTGTAGCCTTCGGGACTGGTGGGGGCTAGCTGAACGACCTTTTCGAAGCTTGTGCGCGCGGACTCGAGGTCTCCACGCTTGATCGCGGCCAATCCTGCGCCGAATTCGGAGCTGGCTTCGGTGGCAGCGGCGCTTTTCGGCGCGGAATTACTCTGGGCATGCGCAACTCGGCTCGTTGATGCGAAAAAAGCTAGCAGGAGGATCGCGGATACGATCTTGAGTCGAGTTCCGTAGCGGAAATGGATGAGCGAAGAAATCATGTTGCCGTAGTTCTTCGTTTCCTCTCTGACAGAATATCATTTTGGCGAAATTGCGTGGCTACGAGAGGCGAATTTGGCGGCCGTTTGCGAGTGGCCGAATTCCTTTGACCGCGCGGGAGCGCCAACCTAGTATGCGATATCGCCCATGATTTGCGGCCCACTCTCCCTTCTTGCAATTGCGCAACGATTACTGTCCGCGCGAGTTCAGGTCGCCTTATTTCTATCGCTTCCTCTCGCGTTTGGCCTTGGTGCGCAGACTCAACGCAGCTCGGGCCAACTTGCGAACTTCGTGGACGTCGGCGAAAAAGCCGGGCTCGCGATGAAAAATGTTTTTGGGGGCGTGGACACCAAGAAATACATCATCGAAACGACGGGGACCGGAGTTGCGATCTTTGACTATGATAACGACGGGTGGCCAGATATTTTCATTGTGAATGGCACCACGCTCGAAGGATTTCCTCCGGGCAAGGGGCCAACGAATCATCTTTATCACAACAATCACGACGGCACTTTTACGGACGTCACGGTGAAGGCCGGGCTAGCGGCGACGGGATGGGGCCAGGGCGTGTGCGTGGGCGATTACGATAACGATGGGTGGGACGATCTCTACGTGACTTACTACGGCAAGAATATTCTCTATCACAACAACGGAGACGGCACGTTTACCGATGTCA
>PMAA01000099.1:0-11212 GCA_003152355.1 Acidobacteriota bacterium
TAGTCTCGTCCCTCGGCGGGGATAGCCCTCGGAAGCCCATGTGCCCGCTTGAAATATTCCACACCCCCAATACGTAGAAGATTATGGAGCGACGGAAATCACCCGAAGGCATGAGCGCAACGGACTTAGCGGCCTTGCTGTCCCAAGTCCGCGAGGGGAATCCGGACGCCTGGGGCGATCTTTACCGCGATTATGCCCCGGCGATTTTCCGATTCTGCCGGCGGGCCTTGCCTTCGCGTGAGGATGCTGAGGACGCCACAACCGAGATCTTCATGAAGGTGCGGCAAAAAATCGGCCAGTATGACGCCTCCCGGCCATTTACAGCCTGGCTCTACAGGGTAGCTGCGAACCATTGCTGGGACCTACTCCGGCGACGTCGTATCCGCCAGGATCTCGAAACGGGAGAAATTGAGAATCTGCCTCTCGAGCATCCCGATCCAAGCCAGCTTCAACGGCTGCTCGAAGAGCACAGCGGCAAGGAAGTCCGCTTGGCGCTCGATGAGTTGCCGCCGCGGGCGCGAATGGCGCTCGTGCTCCGCTATTACTCGGATATGAGTTACGAAGAAATAGCCGATTCGCTCGGCGTTCGACGAGCGTTCGTCGGCGTACTCCTATTGCGCGCACGCCATCAGCTACGTGACGTTCTTGGCGGTCACGAAACGATGGCTCGCGCTGCTGCGCAAAGAGGATAGGACCAATGGCTGAACATTTCGACGAGATGACTTGCCTGCTCTACCTCGAAGGCCAGCTCGAACCAGAAAGAGCGCAAGAGCTTTCAGCGCACGTGAATACATGCACTCCTTGCGGCAGGCTTCTGCGGGCTCTTGAGGGAGAGGGCGCTTGGCTGCGCGAATCACTCGAAGGCGATGACGAATCCGTGCCCGCGCGTCTCCTCGAGCCGCCAAAACGCGCGCCCGCTCCGTGGGGCTGGCTGATGACGCTCGGATTCGGCGCGGCAGGCGTTTACGGGCTTTGGAGCGGCGTAGTCGAGCCGTGGCAACGGCAGTTCAGCCAGGCCGGGTTCACACAGGGAAATTTCATGGCCATGATTTTCTTTTCGAGTGCGTTCTGGAAAGGATGGGGAGAAATGCGAAGTCTTATCGAAATTCTTGCGACCCTAAGTCTTATGGGGGTCATCGGTTTTCTGTTCCGCCACTCATGGAAGCGCTGGGCCGCGTTCGGACTGGTGATGGGCGCGCTCGGATTCTCGCTCGCCTTATCCCCGGCAGCCGCGGCTGGAGAAACCCACCACGGTGATCCCAATTACGTTCTCCCCGCAGGCCAGACCGTAAACACGGACCTCTTTGTCACCGCGCAGGCGACTCGAATTGATGGAGATGTCAACGGAGATCTCTACTCGTGGGGCCAGACGCTCACGATAAATGGCCACATAACGGGTGATGTAATTTCATGGGCCCAGGATGTCCGTATCAATGGGCGAGTGGATGGCAACATCCGCAATTGGAGCCAGACTCTTTCGATCACCGGGACCGTTTCAAAGAACATCACGCTATTTGGCCAAAGAGTCGAAGTGGATCCCAAGGGCTCCGTTGGCGGCAGCATTACTGCGTGGGCTCAGGAAATTCAGCTTGATGGCCCGGTAGGCCGCGACTTAATGTGCCAGGCCGCGTCCGTCGAGTTAAACAGCACTCTCGGTGGAAACATCATGGCGAGCAGCCACGACGTTGAGGTTGGTGCGGGCGCGGACCTTAAAGGCCAGCTGGTTTACCGCGGCGATCGAGCGCCCGAGATAGCGCAAGGAGCGAAAGTCGTCGGTCCGGTCCGCGCGGAATATGAAGAGCGCGTGTCCAAGTATAAGAATCCGCATACGTATATTCACAAGGCGCTTCTTTGGGCCGCGACTCTTGTGTTCGGTCTGGTTTTAATGCTGGTCGTACCAGGCTTTTTCGGAGATGTTGTCCGCACCACCAACCGCGCGTGGTCATCGTGCGGAATCGGAATGCTTGTCCTTCCTGGAGTTGTTCTCGCGGCCGTGCTCGCGTGCGTCACGATCGTCGGACTCGCAGTCGGCGTCGTCACTCTCTTGCTATATTTAATTGCGATCTTTAGCGCACAAATTTTCGTTGGCGCATGGATTGGCGACAAGATTCTTGGAGATGGACTGAGCACGGGAGCGATGCTGGGACGCATGGCTATCGGGCTTCTAATTATTGATCTGCTGCGTCTAATTCCGTGGGTAGGCGGCTTCGTGGGCTATGTCGTCATCATCTGGGGTTTGGGCGCGATTTCGATCACGATCTACAGGCGGCTTCGCCCGGTCCTCACCGCTGCGGCAACGGCGTAGCCCGGGGGCTACGCTGTCCGCTAGCGCAAGCGGGATTTCGCGCGCCGCGCGATCGCCGGCTGGAAATTCGGCGCGCCCTGAACGATTGATACCACATCGCTCGGAGAGCTCACAGGATTCACTATGTTGCTGAATATCAAGCCTTTCACAGTCTCCGAAGTGCCCGGCGTTAACGTGGTTAGGGTTGAATTAACAAAGACTGTCTCCGCCGACGTAACCACGTAGAAATTCGTGATCGCATTCGGCGCGATATCCGTGAAGAGATTCGGAAGTGAAGTCAGTGTAAATGCTCCCGTGCCAGAGGTTGTCGCCAAGCCGACGTTCGCGGTCCATTGCGATTGGCGCAAAATAAGCTGATCCGTTGAGATCGTTATGATGCTCGGCTGATTGGTCACGGGCGTAACATTAATTGTATTCGCGCGAACGAGCACCTCTTGCCCCACCACCAAATCCGATGTGCTCGCAAACGTGTATCCCGACGGGATCGGTAAATCATCCGCATCAATCAAGTATGTCGTTGGATTTTGAAGCGAGACGATCGCCACATTGTCCGGAAAAACCCCGCTCGTGGCCGGCGCCTGGCCGTGAATCACGAGCGTGAACTGCGGCGGGTTGAGTGTGGTGTTGGTTGCGGCGATCGTTCCGAGAATCCCGGGCTCGCCGGAACTATCCTCGAATATGACGTCGTTCGCCTGGAACGATCCGCTCCCCAAAACGTTGAGATCCGTCGAAATAAACTGACCATTCGCGAGGCAACCGAAGTCGTTTGCGCTGCAGACCGTGGATGGAAACGAATATTGCGTACTGGACGTCGTCCCAATTGTGAGGCTTAGCCCGTTGGTCGTAGTTATCGCAAACTGATTCGTGCCAATATTCGTGATGACGCCGGCGACGTTATTGAGCGGCAACAGTATCGCGCTGCTGGCCACGCTCGGGAGGTCTAGGAATGTCAGCCCTTGGCTCGGATCAAATGACAGGTCGGGTTGCAAGGAATCGTTGACGCTCAACTCGAGCTCGACCCCAGCCGGAGTATTTGCCGTGAGTGTAAGCGCGGGAGAAAGCGTCACGCTCGAAACCGCCAATGCCGGCTGAACTTCGCAAATCGTCCCAACCGTGCAACTCGCCACGCTTCCTGCGCCGTTGTAGATCGTCATGTCCGGATTGGCGAATGTAATATCGAGGCTCGTGTAATTTGCCGTCGGGACATTGGTTGTCCCGATTATTGCGTTGTCAGTTTGAAGCTGCGCCAGTTCGATCGTCTGTGGCGAGGAAATCAAAGACACGTTGCCCGGTTGCAGGACCGCGCCCGTAATCATGATGCGAAATGAAATGACAGTGATTCCGGAAGGCACGTTGTTGACGGTCCCAATCGTAAAGGGCGAAGAGATCGCCAGTGTGAACGGTGCCGCGCTGCCGGAACCTATTCCGCCGCCACTGCCGAGCGGCCGCGTGCCGCATGCGCCGAGCACGAGGAGCCCGCACAGCGCAATTGCCAGAAACGCGCTTTCGATTCGCACTAAGAAGTTGGTTCGCATCGACGATTTCCTCAGCAACAAGTGTACCGCGCCAATCGGGGACGCCGCGGGTGCGCTTGCCCATAAGGTCACTGCTGACGCCTTGAACACGCCAAATCCGCTACGCTGAAAACCTACCATCAAACGATAGCGAGCTTCTTGCCAACCCGTTCGAGGATTTCGAGCGCCCGTTCGAGGTCGGCGCGTTTGTGAGTTGCTGTGACAATCGCCCGCAGACGCGCCTTGCCTTCCGCGACGGTTGGATAGCCAATCGCAGGCGCGAATACGCCCTCGGCAAAAAGTTCGCGCCCAAATTCGAAGGCTTTCGCGGCCTCGCCGACAAGAATCGGCGTGATCGGCGTCTCACTGGGGCCGGTTTTGAACCCGAGTTTTTTTAGCTTACGTTTGAAAAACTTCGTGTTGGCCCAGAGTTTCTTGACGAGCTTCGCCCCGGTTTCGGAGTCTAGTAATTCAAACGCTGCCTGGCACGACGCGACAACGGATGGCGGGTGCGAGGTCGAGAAAATGAAGGGTCGCGCGCGGTGGTAGAGATAATCGATCAGTTCGCGTGATCCGCAGACGTAGCCGCCGAGCACTCCGATTGCCTTGCTCAACGTCCCGACTTGAATATCCACGCGGCCGTGGCAATTCTGGTGATCCACCGTTCCGCGGCCATTTCGGCCCAGTACGCCTGACGAATGCGCGTCGTCAACCATCGTGATGCAGTTATACCGTTCGGCAAGCGTGCAAAGTCCTGGCAGATCGGCGATATCGCCGTCCATCGAGAAGACGCCGTCTGTGACGAGCAGCTTTTTACCGTTCCAGTTTTCAGTTTCTTTCAGGACGCGCTCGCAATCGTTCAGGTCCTTGTGCTTGAAAACTTTGATCGTGGCTTTCGAGAGCCGGCAGCCATCGATGATAGAAGCATGGTTCAACTCATCCGAGATGATGAGATCTTCCTTGCCGAGGACCGCGGAGACCGTGCCGGCGTTTGCCGCGAATCCGGATTGAAACACCACGCAAGATTCAGTGTTTTTGAACCGCGCGATCTGCTCCTCGAGTTCCATATGAATCTTCATCGTCCCGGCGATGCTGCGGACAGCGCCCGAGCCCACGCCATATTTTCGGACAGCCTCAATCGCCGCGCGACGCATTTTTGGATGGGTCGTGAGTCCGAGATAATTGTTGGACGCGAGGTTGATCACCTCTTGTCCGTCCACCATGCAGACCGGCTTTTGCTCGCCATCGAGAACGCGCAAGTGAGTGTAGAGATGCTTCGCTTTTAAGTCCTCCAGAGCTGCGTGCAGGTAATCAAGCTGTGGGCGTGCTGCGCTTGCCATAAACCCTCCCAAGGAAAGAGAAATCAAACCTCATTATAGGTCAAGGAGCGCGCTTAGGCGGGGACGCCATTCGGATAGAAGAGAATCTTTCCTGCCTGGCCTTTTTCGAGAAGCGAGAAAGCATCGGAGAAACTTTCGAGCGGCATGCGCTCGTTGAATAGCGGATCGAGATTGAGTTTGCCAGATTTCAGAAGTTCCGTCATTTGTACCCAAGTCTCGAACATCTTGCGGCCATAAATGCCGTAAACCGTCGCGCCCTTGAATATGATGTCCGCCACCAGATCGAACTCAACAGGCTGCGATGTAATGCCGAGCAATGAGGCACGTCCACCCGGCCTCAGCATCTCAAATCCCTGCTGGATCGCCGATTCGTTGCCGCTCATTTCGAGCAGCACGTCCACTCCCTCGCCGTCGGTGGCTTCGCGCACCCGCTTGACAGGATCCACGGCCGCGGGATCGATGACTTCATCCGCGCCCATCGTCTTGGCAAGTTCGCGCCGGCGAGGATTGACCTCCAACGCAAAAATTGGCGTCGCGCCGCATGCCCGCGCGACGTTGATCGCCATCAGCCCAATTGGGCCTGCGCCCGTAACCGCAACACTCTGTCCGGAAATTGGGCCGGAGAGCACCGTATGTACGGCATTCCCAAGGGGATCGAGAATCGCCGCGTAATGCTCGGGAATCGACGGGTCCACCTTCCAGATATTTTGCGCAGGGATGCGAACGAATTCAGCGAAGCATCCATCCGCGTCAATGCCGATGATTTTCACGTTCCGACAAAGATGCGCCTGGCCGACGCGGCAAGGACGGCAGACGCCATCCGCGATGTGCATCTCGGCGCTGACAAAATCCCCTGGCGCCACGCCCGTGACGTCCGCGCCGATCTTTTCCACCACGCCGCAAAATTCATGTCCAAAGGTCAGCGGCGGACGAAGTCTGGAAGCCGACCAGCGGTCCCAGTGATAGATATGAAGGTCCGTCCCGCAAATCGAAGCAGCGCGCACACGAACGAGAACATCGCTCGCCCCGATCTCGGGTATCGGGACGGATTCGACTTGCGCACCCGGCGCGGGACGCGGCTTACGCAAGGCTTTCATCGTTGCAGAGGGCATTGGGAAGAGCCGCCGGCGTAGGCTTCATCCGCCGAATTAGCAATCGTAGCACACGGGGATGTGCGGTAAAACTTCGCTCGGTGTCCTCGTTTACTTCCGCTACAATCACCGCCGCAGCCCGGGACGCTCGACCCGGTTGCTGCCTGAAAATGCCGGGGGACACCATTTGAGCTTCGGCCAACGCTTGAAGGAAATCCGCGAAGGGTTCGAGCGTTCCTTCTGGATCGCCAATTTCACCGAAATTTTCGAGCGTGTCGCATATTACGCCACCACCGCCGTCCTCGCAGTCTATCTCAGCGAACAATTGCATTTTTCGAACGAGCTGACGGGCTGGCTCGTCGGCACTTTTGGTCTCGTCGTCTGGTTCCTGCCGATACTCGGCGGGACGTTGGCGGACTGGTTCGGATTTCGCCGCGCGCTGATGTTTGCTTACCTGGTGATGACGGTCGGCTACTTCCTTCTCGGCTCGCTTTCAGCGCCCTGGATGGAAGGGTTGCGGCACGCCATGACGGACAAGTGGCTCGTGCTCGCCATTCTCATGATTCCCGCGCTCGGGCCGGGCGTGGTGAAGCCGTGCGTGGCAGGCACAACGGCACGTGCCTCCGCCGAAAATGTACGCTCCATCGGTTATTCGATTTACTACACACTGGTGAATATCGGCGGCGCGCTCGGCCCGATCATGGCGTTTGTCGTGCGGAAGCAGCTTGGCCTCGGAATCGCAAGCGTTTTTCGTTTTGCGGCATTGAGCGTATTTCTGATGTTTTGGGTGACGCTATTTTTCTATCGCGAACCGGCGCGCTCAGGCGAACAGGCCGTGTCAAGCGTTGGCGCTGCGATCAAGAATATGTTCGTTGTCCTGGGCAATCTCAGGTTTGTGTTGTTCCTTCTGATCTTTTCCGGCTTCTTCGTCATTTTTTGGCAACAGTATATTTCCGTGCCGTTGTTTATCCGGCGTTACGTGAATCCCGACGCCAATTTCGATCTCCTTCTCTCCATTGATCCTATTGTTGTCATCTGTTGCCAAATTCTCGTCACTTACCTCACGAGAAAAATGCGTGCATTCACGGTGATGACGCTCGGGTTCCTCATCACCAGTCTCGCTTGGATTCTGCTGGCGATTCATCCGTCCATCGGAATGCTGGTTGCGACGCTCATATGTGTAGCGATCGGCGAAATCACGCAGACGTCGCGCTATTACGAGTATGTCTCGCGCCTCGCGCCCCCGGGCCAGCAGGGACTTTATATGGGTTATGCATTTCTTCCGATTGCTCTGGGTTACTTCTTCGGTGGCGCCCTCGGCGGCTATCTGCTGCACCATTACGGAGAAGTCGTTCAGCGTCCTCAGCAGATGTGGTGGTGGATCGCGGGAATAGGAATTTTTGCGACTCTTCTCATGCACGCGTACGATCTGGTTTTCAAGCTCGGCACTCCGGCCGCGTCTAAATGACGAAGTTTATTCGCGTTTTGGTTGCCGGCATCCTCGTCGTGATTGGTTCAGCAGCACTCACTGCGCAAAATCACAAGCCCGAAATGCGCTCAACCGATAGCAAGGAATCGATCGCGCAGGGCGAGTCCGTCTACAAAAGCCATTGCGCAATATGTCATTTTGCCGCGAGCACGGAAAAGAAAATCGGCCCCGGACTTAAAGGGCTTTCTAAACGAGCGAAATTTGCAGATGGCACGAGGAACGACAATCAAAACCTCGTGAAAATGATTGTAAACGGTGGCAAGAATATGCCCCCGTCGCGCGAGAATATCAACGACGCTCAGCTTCGCGACTTGCTCGGTTATTTGAGAACGCTCTGAGAGCGCAACAAGCTACGCAACAAGCGCAAGCGCCTCGTCGGTCGAAATCAGATCAGCTCCCAGCGCTTTCAGTTCGTCGAGCATGGCACTCCCCGCCTTCACATCCAGCATCTCAATCGCATCCTTTACGATCGAAACGCGATGTCCGCGATGCAGAAGCCCTTTCGCCGCAAGCCCGACGCAATATTCCGTCACTACTCCAAATACGACGTAGCGGACATCACCAAGTTTTTCGACAAGCGCGCCCGCCTGCAAATTTGAAAATACGTCGAGCCGCTGCTTTTCAAATATGACTTGCTGGATTAAATCGATACCTGGCGGCCAATCGAAATTCGGCTCATTCGGAACGCGCAGAAAGTTATCCGCGAGTCCATCGGAAACAATTCGCGCTCCGGGCGTATTTCGTATGCAATGCGGCCCAAACGTCTCGAATTCCGGATCGTCAGGCGCGTGGTGGCACGCGCTCGATACGAGAAACACACGGCCCGACCGCGCCACATCCACGAGCCGCTTCAGATTTGGAAGTGTTTTCTCCGCGCCCGGGACGTAGAGCGCACCACCCGGTAGCATGAAATCCGCCTGTGTATCCACTTCCCAGAAGACGACGGACTTTGAGGCCATCCTGATAACCTTTCGGAACCGCAATCAATTTGGCTATATCGATTTGGCGCGGTGCACGAGGCGCTTCACTGTTTCGAGGAGCGCCTTCAGCCGCGTGCTATATCGTACCGGATACGAAACATCGCGCCGCAACTGCCGGTAGCGGTCAGGCAACCGCGTCAGGCTCGTAAGGCAACGTTTCCGAGCCTGCAGCGTCGTCTCTGGCTTTGCCACGCGTTTTCCACCCGCCATTACTTGCACGAGCAACGGCTCAGCGTTTCTTTCTGGCTCCTCACTCAACGCAATTTCATCGCCGGAATATTTTCCCACGGCGTCGGAGAAGCGAAAAACTTGCTTTGCTCCCGGATATGTCACTTTCGCAGTCGTCAGCTTGGCAGCTCCGCGCACATTTCCATCGCGCTCCACTTCAACGAGCTTGTAAACGAGACTCAAATGAGGAGAGTCGCCGGGAGTGGCGAGCGCCGTTCCCACGCCGAATGCATCAATCGACGCGCCCGCTTTCATCAGCGCCGCCATTTTGTCTTCATCGAGATCGCCGGACGCAAATATTTTCACGTCGTTCCAACCAGCGCGGACAAGTTCGCGGCGAATCCAGCGGCTATCCTTCACAAGATCGCCGCTATCGAGACGAACTCCAGCGGGCTTGCGTCCCATCGCAAGAATTTCGCGCAATGCGTTGTGAACGTCGTAAGTATCGAGCAACAGCACGGCGTGATCGGGAAACGCGTCGAGAAAGTGCCGAAACGCCAGCGCCTCGTTCTCGTGCGCCATCACCCATGAGTGCGCCTGAGTGCCATACGTCTCCATGCCGAAACGCTGGCCGGCAAGAACGTTTGAAGTCCCCTGGCAGCCGCCAATCGACGCCGCGCGCGCCGCGAGCAAGCTGGCCTGTGCGCCGTGTGCGCGACGAGCCCCGAACTCCACCACGGGACGTCCCTGGGCCGCCGTCACCACGCGCGCTGCCTTGCTCGCGATCATCGTTTGAAAACTGATCGTCGCGAGCAGGTAGGTCTCCATGATCTGGCCTTCGATGATCGGAGCAGACACACGCAGAATCGGCTCGCCAGCAAAAACCAGCGTGCCCTCTGGCATCGCCCAAACATCTCCAGTGAATCGAAACTTTGCCAGATAGTCGAAAAATTCATCGCGAATATTTCGAAACACAGGATGTCGCCGCAAAAAATCAATTTCCGGCGCGGTGAAATTCACATTCTCGAGAAAATCGAGGCATTGCTCGAGCCCGGCGGCCACAAGATAATTGCGGCGCTTGGGAAGACTGCGAACGAACAATTCAAATGTCGCGCGCGCGTCGAAGCCAGTTTGCAAATAACCCGCAGCCATCGTCAATTCGTACAAATCCGTCAAAAGACCGGAATGCTCGCGAGTTGAGAGTTCAGGCTCCATGTGGATACGAAGTCACCTTTCAATAAGCCGTTAGCCGCGATCGCGCCGAATTGTCAATCCTCCGTCAACGACGAGCACTTGTCCCGTTGCATATTGCCCCGGTTCAAGGAAAAAGCGAACAGCGCGGGCGATATCTTCAGGACGCCCGAATCGCGAGATCGCGCCGCTCGAAATGTGGCGATCGTACTTGCCCGCGCTTACACTCGATTCGGCCATCCCTGCGACGGTGGCCCCCGGCGCGACTACATTCACCGAAACTTTATTCCATTGCAATGCGAGAACGCGCGCAGCATGCACCAGCGCCGCCTTTGGCCCGGCGTATGCCAAGCTCGACGCAAATGGAGCCACGGCTTGCATCGTCGCGAGGAGCACCAGATTGCCTCCCGCACCAGAGGCTTTCCCCCAGCCTTCCATGGCCGCGCCGAGATCTCTCGCGAGCAGCACCGGCCCTGCATAATTGGATTCAAGTGAGGCGGTAATCGTCTCGCGGCTGAGCGATTCGAACGGCACTCGCGCCGGATCGCCCGGGAAAATCGCAGCGCCGGCAAGTGGCGCACCGTCAGCTTTCACCGCGTCCAGGTAAGCCTTGCGGACTGCCGGATCCAGTATGTCTCCCGCAACCAAGTGCAGCTTCGCGCCGAATTGTGCTTCGATCACCTGCTGCAACTTCTCGGCACGCTCGCGATTCGATCGGTAGCCTACGATCACTCGCGCGCCTTCTCGCACAAGTAAAGCCACCAGTGCACTCCCGAGTCCACCCGTACCTCCAGCAACGATCACAGCACGGCCCGCCAGCGGTTTTTCGGGGAAATCGTAATGGAAACGACGATATCGCTCGGCCAGGGACTCGTCCCAGTATGCTGAAGGCATGGCTCCCTGAGCCTCGCTCGGAGTCAGAAGTCCGGCAGAATTGTTGGACGTACCGTGTCGAAATCAGAAAATAGCAGGCCGCTGAATTGCGGCATTAAGTTGAGGTTAAAGACGAAACCCCCAAGCTGGCGTCCCGCAGCGCGGGCTGAGCCATGCCTTGGGGGTTCGTCTCGAAATCTCCGCGCCGGGTGGACCCTACTTCAGTACGGCGTCTTTGAAAGCCTTGGATGCGCGCAGCCG
>PMAA01000099.1:11225-16521 GCA_003152355.1 Acidobacteriota bacterium
AATAGCTCGTCAAAAAACAACATCGCGGTCTTCTTCGGAATCGCGACCTTTTCTGCCAGGTGTGCAACAATCTTGGACTTGCTCAGCGGATTTGCCATCGTGTTCCAGTTTCCTCCTCAGAAGTAGGTTCTTTTGGTATCCCGGTCCTGCCGAGATTCGCAAAGGACTATAGCTGCTGGCGTACCCTTTGCGCAAGCCAAAATGCAAAAAAGGCCCGGAAAACATGGATTTTCCGAGCAGCGGCCCAAATCGATAGGCGGGGTTACGCGCGCGCCAGTTGGTCGTAGAAGAGCGCGACGGACTTGATGCCGTCGAAATAATTTTCGAGCGAGAGGTGCTCATCCGGCGCGTGCGCATTTTCATCGGGCAGCCCGAAGCCGAGCAGTACGCACGGCACTTTGAACATATCGTGAATTTGTGTAACCAGCGGTATGGAGCCGCCCTCGCGGATGAACACGGCCTTCTTGCCGAAGCCTTGCTCGAGGGCTTGAATCGCCGTTCGGAAAATGGGGTGCTGATACGGGGCGACCCACGGTTTGCCCATGCTCAAAACCTGAAAATTGCATTTCACGGTTTTCGGCAGCAGTTTCCGCACGTGCCGCTCGACGAGCTTGGCAATTTTCTGTGTATCCTGATTCGGCACGAGCCGCGTGGAGAATTTCGCGTGAGCCGCGGACGGGATAACCGTTTTTGAGCCTTCGCCCATGTACCCGCCCCATATGCCGTTCAACTCAAGCGTGGGCCGCGTCCAGGTTTGCTCGGTGATCGAGTAACCCTTCTCGCCGCACAGGTCGGGCGAGCCCACGGTCTTGCGAAATTCTTTTTCTTTCCACGGCAATGAATTGAGAGCTTTGCGTTCCACGCGCGATATTTCGGCTACATCGTCGTAGAAACCGGGAACCGTAACGTGAAAATTCTTGTCATGCAACTTCGCGATCATCTCGGCGAGAATCGTAATCGGATTCGGAACGGCTCCGCCAAACGCGCCAGAATGCAAGTCCTGCATCGGACCGATGATTTCCACCTCGTAATAATTCAATCCGCGCAAGCCGTAGGTGATGGACGGTACGCCTTTTGCCAGCATGCTCGTGTCAGAGACCACAAGCGCGTCGGCCTTCAGCCGCTGGCGATTTTTCGCGACGAAGTCCCAAAGACTGACGCTGCCGACTTCTTCTTCACCTTCGATCATCACTTTCACATTCAGTGGGAGCTTGTGCTCAGTTTTGAAAATCGCTTCGAGCGCCTTCAAGTGAATGTGCACCTGACCCTTGTCGTCGGCAGTGCCGCGGCNNTATCGTCGGCGGTTCCACGGCCATAGAGATTGCCATTGCGCACGGTCGGCTCGAATGCCGGCGATGTCCAAAGATTGAGCGGTTCGGCGGGCTGAACGTCGTAATGCCCGTAGAGCAAAATCGTAGGCTTCCCGAGTTGATGCTCCGATTCGGCGTAAACGATCGGGTGCAATTTGGTGGGATGAATTTCGACCTTCTGCATACCGGCACCGCGCAAGTTATCCGCAACCCATTGCGCCGCGCGTTCGATATCTTTCTTATGTTCCGATTTGGTGCTGACGCTGGGGATTCGAAGGAATTCCTTCAGTTCTTCGAGGTTCTGGTTGCGATTCTGTTCAATGTACTCAATCAGTGTCATCAAGCGGCTCCGGGAATTGGGGACTCATTGGTAGTGTGCCGGTATGACAGCCTTAGACCATCAAACAGAGTGACTAGGCGCAAGTCCTTCATTCTATGGAAGCAGCCCCTTTGCAGCAAGCACAATACGCAGACAGAATACGCGACGTTTTGAGCACGCGCACAGAAACGACAGTTGACCCGGTTTCGGTCGAAGGGCAACATTGGTTCGTGAGCACTGAAGCTACAAACATGACGAACCGCCGGAGCACCCGGGTCTTTACGCGCATCCCCGTGCGCGCGGCAGGTAAGGGTACCGATGGGAAAAAGTTTCGCGAGAACAGCCAGACAATCGTCGTCAATGCCCACGGCGGCCTGATTTATTTGCAGGAGACGCTCGAACTCGGTGCCGATATCGTTCTCATCAATCCCGTTACGGAAGAAGAGCAGGAATGCCGTGTCGTCTATATCGGTGACATGTCAGACCGCGGACACCGAATCGGCCTCGAATTCAATTCTCCGGCGCCTCATTTCTGGGGAGTGGATTTCGCGCCCGGCGACTGGCCTGGCCGCACATCTAACGCACCTATCCGCTAATATTCGAAGTAATCCTGCACATTTTTCTGATTAACTTTGATGGCCATATAAACAACCGAATGTTGTGTCAGGAACTAGTCTGCTCTACGGTTAGATCAGTCAATCGCCAAATTCAGGAAAGATTCAATTCGGCTTAACGCGAGACCGCCGAAACCGGCCGTTCCCAACCCGATGCGGTGTAACCGAGGTTGACGACTCGCTTTCCAATCTCTCGATAAATCTCCGGGTCCTGCGGCGCCCAGGTAGCCAAGCCGTCAACGTAGCGGTTGTACATGCAAAACGCCGCAGCGATGAGCACTGTATCGTGAATTTCCTTGTCGGATGCGCCCTGATTCTTCGCGCGTCCCACGTCTTCCGTCGTGACATGCTTTCCGCCCTTTTGGACCTTGCCGGCGATGGCCAGGAGGGCCTTCATTTTGTCCGAAATGGGCGCGGCCTGGAAATTCTGCTTAATCTGATCGATCAGTTTGTAGTCTCCGCCGAGATGCTCGGCGGCCGCAGCACCGTGAGAATGCTGGCAGTAATAGCAGTCATTTTCAGAAGAAACGTAGGTTGCAATCACCTCGCGCTCGGCCGGCGTGAGAGTATTCGGCGAACGCAGCAGTACTTCGACAAGCTCGCGTAGCGGCTTGGTCGTTTCGGGGCTAAGCAGCATGGGACCTCGAATTCCCGGTACACCATCGGCTAGATCAATGTGAGCCATAATTACCTTTTCTTTCGACTTTGCGGCCGCAATTTGCGCTTGCAGCATTTGCCCAGCGATGTCGCGATCGTGATTATGCTTTAGAACATGAACTTTGCGGCCAATTGAAACGCGCGCGGCCCGCCTGAGCCAAATACTCCGCCCGCCGTTGAGACTGGCGTCCCGAACTGCGACGAAAAGGCCGGATTGTTGCTATCTGGGACGAGAACGTTGAAGAACCCGGAATAATTAGAGTTGTCCACGCCGAGAATATTCGTCTTGTTGAATATATTAAACGCCTCGCCGATCAGTTGAATGGTATATCGGTCGCCGATATGAAAATCGCGCGATAGCCGGAAATCAAACGAATTGAACGTATCGTTAAATCGGGCGCCAGGCGAGACGAGCGGAAGAAGTTCGCCACTCTCGCCGCCCGCCGCATTGATGGCGGAAAGGGCCGCATTCAGCTCGGCACCCGTGTGAAATTCGCGCCCGCCCGCGTTGCGGCTGAATTGCGGCACTCGCGTGGTATTTCCGTTCACGTCGTCATAAAGGATGTCCATCGGAACACCCGACGCATAAGTCCAAAGGGCGGAGAAACGGAAAGCGTACGGCAAATCGACGACGCCCTGAAGGACAAGACGGTGCCGCTGGTCGTTCGGTGCAGGACCGTATTCCCGCCGCAAATCGGTGGGATCGACCGGCGCATAGCCAAATGGAACCTGATCGTAGTTGGCGTAATCAAACGTCTTCGAGAGCGTGTAGGCCGCGTGGAATTGATAGCGGCGCTCGAAGCGTTTGTCCACGCTCAGCCAGAGCGCGTCGTAATGCGTGTTGGCGCTGGATTGAAGATCCGTGATCGTTTCCGGGCCGCCTGAGACCGGATTGAACACCGAGCCGATCGGAACACCAATGATGAAACCCGTCCCGAGATCGTGGATGCCGTCCGCGCGCACAATCCAATTGCGCGCGAACGAATACTGCACACCAAGGTTGAACTGCTGCACCATCGGATTCCGCATTCGATTGTCGATGATGTTGATGCCTTCGGCCGCGCCGCCGGCGCCAGGAATGATCGCACCGGTAAACGGATTCGAAAGCGTTGGCGCGCCTGGAAGAAACTGCCCCGTGGGGCCAAGGTAATCGATATTGCCTTCGCGCACATCGATTGGAAGCGCTTCGCCATTCAATCCTCGCTCGAGCGAATCGATCTCGAGGGTAATCCGGTCGTAGTAAATTCCGTAGCCGCCGTGAAAACTGAACTTCGCATCCTTTGATGCCCAATTAAAGCCTACGCGCGGGCCAAAATTCTTGCTAGGCCTGTGCCTGGTTCCTTGCAGAAACGGGAGCAAGATTGGGTTGATTTGGCTGTAATACCCGACATCGTTCGCGCCGGTATCGATTTCGTATCGAAGGCCGAGATTCAGCGTGAACTGCGGGTGCACATGCCAATCGTCCTGAATATATGCAGCGAAGTGATTATTGTCAGTGTCAGGAATGATCAGCGGCGTCGTGGGAATGGCGCTGCGGATTGTCGCAGCAAACAGAAGATCTTCATCATTGATGACGCCATCTCCGTTGCGATCGGCGCTTGGGAAATTCTCAACGAACTCGATGGCCCCTGATTGAAACACGCCCAGCACGAAATCGGCGCCGATGCGCTGATACTCGCCGCCGAACCCAATGTTGTGATTGCCGTGCACCCAGTCCCAGCTATCGTCGAACTGCTCGCGCTTCTGCCGCGTCTGTTGAGGAACGCGATACGACGATCCGTCCGCGATACTGGGGAAATCGAGCTCCGGCCCAGTCGTAATGGGATTCGTGATGTTGATGAAATTGTTGAAGGCGAAGCTATTGCGATTCAGAAGTGTGGAGCTCACGACGTGTGTCCAGGAGGCGACGAAGTCCTGAAAATTATTGCGGAGGTCTTGCCGTTCTGAAGCCGAGCCGATTGGCGCGCTCGTCAAAAAGCTGGCTGCACCGGTGGCAGCAAGGCGTTCGATGTAATAGTGCAGCGACAAGAAGTCCTTTGACGAAATCTGCCAGTCCCCCCGGACTGTTCCGATCGGATCGGTCAGTGGTTCGGGGGCGAAAGAGTTCGTAATCGTTTGCGTGGCATCGTCGCGGGTTCCCACCAGCACGCCGCCCAATTCATCGCGGTATTCAAACGCTCCAAACCACCACACCTTGTCCTTTACGATCGGGCCGCCGAGGGTTCCAGAATATTGTTCGCGGCGGAAGGGCGGCAACTCGCCAGAAGTGGAAGTAGGATTGAAAGTGGCTGGCAGCGCTTGCAAGTCTTTGTCGCGTTCGTAAATGGACGCCGAACCGTGGAGTGTGTTCGTGCCCGATTTTGTCACGACGTTTACGACCGAAGAACCAGAGCGGC
>PMAA01000192.1 GCA_003152355.1 Acidobacteriota bacterium
ACGGCGTCGGCTTCGGCGGCATTTCGGTCGGCGGCATCGTCGCCAACCGCAAACTCTTCGGCACGCTCTTGACCGGCGTCGATCATCTGCCGGCGACCTATAGCCGCGAGCATCAGGCCTTTACTAAGGGTGAGCCGGACTGGGGCGCGCATTTTGCCGACGAGCTCGAACGCATCGTCGCGCTGCACGACGCCTCCACCATTGCCGCCGTCATCGTCGAGCCGATCATGATGAACGTCGGAATTCTGATGCCGGATCCTGGCTATCACAAGGGATTGCGAGAAATAACGCAAGAGCATGGCGCGCTCCTGATATTCGACGAAGTGAAGACTGGAGCCAAACTCGCCCGCGGCGGGGCGTGCGAGTATTTCGATGTGAAACCGGACATCGTTTGCCTCGCGAAATCAATCGGCGGCGGATTTTCTCTCGCTGCATTCGGCGCGCGGCGCGAGATCATGAATCTGATTTCGGATCATCGCGTGTTTCATGGCGGGACCTACAACACGAATCCGGTGGCAATGGCTGCGGGACTCGCAACCTTCCGCGAGGTTCTGACTCCGGCTGCGTATGAACACGTAACGCGGCTGAACAAGAAATTGCTCGACGGTTACCAGCAACAGCTCGACAAGACGGGGCTCGTCTCCTACGTGATAGGCGCGGGAGCGAACGGCGCGCTGATGTTCTTTCCGAAGCCGATTCGCAACTACCGCGATTGGCTGGACGCGGATACGGATCTGTGGCGCCATTACTGGTTCGCGATGACCAACCGCGGCGTGATGCCTCAGCCATATTGGTGGGACGAGCAGTGGACGATCTCGGTGGCACACACAGACGCCGACATCGAGCGGCATCTGGAATGCTTCGCGGAAGTGGCGCCGGCATTGGCTGCGGCGCAGAAAGAACGCACCGCCGCAGCGGCTCACTAAGCGTCTTGATCGGGATCGGGATCGAGATCGAGGCAGTCGTCACACGCAAAAGAGGAGCTATCGTTGGCCGCTGAAGCACCGGAGGTTGAACGTGCTCACCTGAAGCGCGCGCTAGGCCGCTGGGACCTTGTGGCACTGTTCGTGGTGGCTGTATTCAACCTCAACGTAGTGCCCAGCATCGCTGCAAACGGCGGCGTGACCGTGTGGCTCTGGCTCATCGCGCTAGTGATGTTTTTCTGGCCGCAGGGCATTGCGGTGATCGAGCTCGCTTATCGCTTCCCAGGCGAAGGCGGAGTCTATTTGTGGGCCAAGGAAGTCTTCGGCGATTTTCACGGTTTTCTGTCCGGCTGGTGCTACTGGACGAACAACATGATGTACGTTCCGACTGTCCTTCTCTATTTCGTGGGCGTGTCGGTGTTCGTGCTTGGCCCCGGTCATGAAGCGCTTGCCGACAATAAAGCTTTCACGGTAATCGTTTCTCTTGTGTTGTTTATTCTGCTGGTGGTGCTCAATATCCGAGGCCTGGGCGTCGGAAAATGGGTGAACAACCTCGGCGGGATCGGCACGGGCGTAGCAACTGCGACGCTGGTGATTCTCGGCATCGTTATTTGGTCGCGTTTCGGAACGCCGATCACCTCATCCGAATTTCATATCCCGAAGGACCCGCGATTCGTACTGAATTCTTTCGGCGTCATCTGTTTCGGTCTCGTCGGGCTTGAGCTTGCGTCCGTGATGGGTGACGAAATTCAGGAGCCTGAGCGCAACTTGCCTTTCGCCGTAGCGTGGGGCGGCATTATTTCCGGCGCGCTGTACATCGCCGCGACCGTGACGCTCCTTATGGCGGTCAGTAAGAACGATATCAGCGTCCTTCAGGGAATCGTGCAGGCCGTGGCGCACATGGCGAGCCGAGTGAGCGTCAATTGGATAGTCGCCCCATTCGCCTTGATGCTAAGCCTCTCGATCGCTGGCATCGCGTCCGCGTGGCTGGCGGGATCCGCGCGAATTCCGTTCGTGGCGGGACTCGATTCCTATCTTCCGTCGTGGCTTGGCAAAGTGCATCCGCGCTATGGGACGCCGTACGCAGCTTTAATCGTGCATGCTATCGTCTCGATACTTCTCGTGGGATTGAATTTTCTCGGCGGCAGCGTCCAGGAGACGTTTCAGAAGCTGTTGTCTCTGGCGGTGGTTCTGCAACTCATACCGTTCATCTATATTTTCGGGGCATTGCTGAAGCTTGCCTTTGGCGATTCGTTCGTGCGCGCCCGATACAGCAAGAGCGTTCTGATTTTGTCGGGCCTGAGCGGGTTGACTACGACGATATTGGCCATCATCGTCGCGTTTTTTCCGGCGCAGCAGATTACGTCTTTGGCTTTGTACGAAGTGTGGATGTTCGGCGGCACGGCTTTGTTTATCGGGCTCGCCGCGTTTTTCTTTTTTGTATATGGCCGGCGCAAGAGCACGCATGCAGCGGCTGCCGGTCCCGTTTAATCGAAATTCGAGGTAGGAGATCTTGATGGCTACCGAAGCGAAGACGAGCGTCCGCAAGTATCAGCTCTATATAAACGGAGAATGGTCACCAAGCGAGAGCGGCGCCTATTTCACAGTGATTGACCCATCCACCGAAGAAACTATCGCCGAAGTTCCGAATGCCAATGAGAGAGACGTGAATCGCGCCGTCGCGGCGGCGCGCACGGCGTTTGATTCCGGCCCCTGGCCGCAAACTACCGCGCAGGAACGCGGGCGAATTCTCTTCCGCCTTGCGGAACGCGTGCGAAAAGAATCCGCGATGCTGGCCGAACTTGAATGCCGGAATACCGGCAAGCCGATCGTCGAGGCGGAATACGACATCGCGGATTGCGCCACATGCTTCGAATACTACGGCGGGCTGGCGACGAAGGTTGTTGGGCAGGTGAACCCAGTCCCAGACAACGCGTTGAGCCTTTCGCTGCGTGAGCCAATCGGAGTGGCCGCGCAGATTATTCCCTGGAACTATCCTCTCTTGATGGCGGCATGGAAGCTCGCGCCAGCGATCGCCGCAGGCTGCACCTGCATTCTCAAGCCGGCCGAGCAAACGCCGCTGACGGCTCTCGAATTTGCGAACTGGCTCTCCGACGCGGGACTTCCGCCTGGCGTCGTCAACATCATCACCGGCTTCGGCGAGACGTGCGGCGCGCCGCTGTTGCGGCATCCGGATGTGAACAAAGTTGCGTTCACGGGCAGCGCGTCGGTCGGCAAGCAAATCGTCAAGATGGCTGCGGACACCGTGAAGCGCGTCACTC
>PMAA01000258.1 GCA_003152355.1 Acidobacteriota bacterium
CTGGTAGCTCGTCGGGCTCATAACCCGGAGGTCGTTGGTTCAAATCCAACCCCCGCAACCATGGGCGCTTTGAGGCAAAACCTCGAAGCGCCCTTCTTTGCTTCTCGCTTCTGAATCTGCCCGGTAACGGCTCGCTGCGTTCTTTAATTTGGCCTTGAGTCCTCGCTCGGCTGCTTCTATTTGTCGGGCGGAGGAGGCGCTTTCGGCTTGGGCTTCGGCTCCGGACGTTGAGCTTGCCTTTCAGCCGCTGGAGGATTGGCCGGCCTGACAGCTGGCTTCGGGGCCGGTTTGGCCGCAGGCGCTCGAGGCGTTACTGGTTTCGCGGGTTGTGGCCGCGCAGCCGGCTCCGATGGTTGAGCGCGGCGTTGTACCGGTGCTGGTGCTGGTTTCGGGCGCGCAGTTGGCGCAACAGGCTTGGCCGCGGGCGCTGGAGTGGGTTTCGGGCGCGCGGCTGGCGGAGCCGGCCTGGCTGCTGGCGCTGGCTTCGGCGCAGGGGCGGGCGCGCGCGCGGTTGCTGGTTGTGGGCGATTGGGCGGCGCCGCAGATGCCGGCGGCCGAGTGGCCGCGACGGGTCGCGCGGGAATTACTGCGGCGATAGGTTTGCCTTGCGGAATGGGCTTCGCTGCCGCAAACACGGCCGGACGGCCGTGGTTGGCGGAGGCAAACTGCTGAGGGTTCTTTACCGCTTGCTGCTGTTCCTGTATCTGCGTAGTCATCGGAGGGATGCGCCTCTCACGAGTGGCGGCGAGTTCCGCTGGCGCAGGCTGACGAGTGACGCCGCCTGGCCCGTTGTAGCTGACACGATTGATCGTGGTGTTGTTGATGGTGACGTTGTTGACGACGACCGTGTTCGTCACCGTGCGGTTATACACCTGCACGTTGGTGATCGTAATGTTGTTCACGGAGCGGTTGTAATTGAAACGATCACCGTTCCAATAGCCACCCTGATATCCAACGCCGACGTACCCGAAGCCATAATTAATTCCGCCGTAGTATCCGATATGCGTGCCCCAATACCCGTAGTGATAGCGGTACACACTGCCGGCAAACCCCCAATATCCCGGGGTCCACAGATAGCCGACCTGTGGGGGTTGCGTCCAGGCTCCGGGCACCCAGTAGTAGCCTTGAGGAGCGTAACTCCAATATCCTGGCGTCCACAGATACCCGTCACCGGGGCAGTCAGGCTGCGTATATTCCGGCAAAGGTGGCGGCGGCTGTTGCGCTTGAAGCGCAGGCTGGCCGTAGTTTGTATCCTCATCCGAGGAGTCATTGTCCGCGTAATTCTGATCCTGCTGGCCATTGTTGCCGGTCGCCTGACTTGCGTCGGCGGGCGCTGCTGCCGCAGGCGCCAAGTTAGCGGCTGCTGGATCCTGCGTCTGATCGGTCTGCGCGGGCGCGGTCGCCGCGCCAGTGTCTTGAGGGGCGGTGTCTTGGGTGCTGGTTGGGGCGCCGGTTTTGTTGCATCCGACAGCACCAAATGCCAGCACGACGGATGCAGCCACAAGCACCGCGAGCAAACGCACCTTGCTCGTCACGATAAACAATTTATTCGGTTCCGTTGGTCGCATCTCGCCCCCCTGTATTCGTATAAATGGTATCGGCAGATAGCGCTTAATGATTAAGCACGCGTTCAGCATCTAAACACTACAGTTAACTGTGTATTTTCATAAAATTCGATTCTATGTCTGCCAACTACCTCTTCGCGCTGGCGGGCTGCTTCAGCTTTTCATAATCCGGCACGTGTACGCACAAGCCGCCTGTCCGCGTCATCTTCGCGTATCCCGCCGCTAGTTGTTCGCTGTAATGATCGATCGAAAAATCGAATGGATCGGCCGGACTCGCATCTATTAGTTCGAGGTCAGTATCGCTCATCGTCAATTTCCCAAAACGCACTGAGCCGCCCTTGAAGAATAAATAATTTCGGGCGGAACAACTCACCGAGATAGGGGTGGCCGCTGCCTTGTCGTTTCCCGGCCCAAACGTCAAATTAATGGCTCCATTTTCGATCTTCAGGTCCGTCAAGTGCCCATGCATTTTGGGCGGAGGCATAAGTTTCTCGGGATCGAGAATCAGGTCGTCTTTATCAACGGTTACGCCTTCCACCTTTTTCGTGTTCAGCATCTGTTGCGTGTCGAGCCCCAGCAAATCCATCAGGCCCTTTACCGGCAAATGGAGCGCGCTTACCTTCGTCGTGTGCACGCGGATTATTCCTTCGGGAGTCGCCGACAAGGTGCCGGCAGTCTCGAACGGAATCCCGCCTTTGCTGACCAATAGCCCCTTTATCACCAGTTCGTCGCCCCGGATGCTCGCGGACAGTTTCTTCAATGGCGCGTCCGCCTTCGCGAATACATAGTCATTCAAATCGTTCGTCAATGCCGTCATGCTCAACGTATTCTTGGCCGCATCCACATCTATCCCGAACGAATTCTTGTCGTCGAACACCGGAATTTCGCCCGGTTTCGTGGTCAGACTCCCATCCAGCGACACGATGTGCACAACAATTCGATCGGTAAGATGAAAGTCGACATTTCTTATCGCGGCTCGCACCACAGGTTGTGTGGTGCCTTCTGTCGCCGAAGCCGGCGCAGGCGCAGGCTTCTCGGTCTGCGCCGCCGTGCTTCCCGCTGCGAGTGCGATTAACAAACTCAAATTGCATAAAGTGAAATTGTGGCGCATCAATTAGCTCCGTGAGAAAGTTGTGCTCTTCGAAGGGGAATTATGGGAACCGAATATCCGATTCGCAGACTTACACGGACATCATACGCTTCCTTCTGTGCCGGCGGCTACCCCCATTTGCCAAAACAACTTTTCGATCCCATGTCTGACCAACATTAAAATCAATTGCGTCCACTTGCGTTCAAAATCTCTCTAACTGAATTCCGGGATCCGACGGTTATTTGCGCGCGCTCGGATCGATAATTGGTCGTGCGCAAACGTATCTAGTGATTTGAGGCGGCGATCCTTGACCTGGAGCGGTGTGACATCATCTAATCGTCGGGGAAAAATCGCGTGAAACCAATCATTCACATTATCGCCAGGTCTTTGTTTCGCGCCGGCGGATTGGGACTGCTGACGTTGGGCGTCATTGATTCGTCGCCTTTGGTGATACCGCTCGGCAACGATTTGCTTGTGTTGGCGCTCAGCGCCCGCTACCACGGCCGCATGCCGTATTACGTGCTGATGGCCACGGCGGGATCTCTGATCGGGTGCCTTGGGACAGACTGGATCAGCCGAAAAAGCGAAGGCGGACTAAAAAAGTTCGTTTCCGGCAAACAACTTGCCCTGATTCGTAAGTACGTGGAAAAGCGGGCGGGCACCACACTTGTGGTAGCGTCGCTTTTGCCGCCGCCATTTCCTTTTACGGCTTTCGTGGCGGTCGCGGCAGCGTTCCGGTACCCGCGAAGTAAGTTATTAGGATTCGTTGGCGCGGGAAGGCTCGCGCGATTTACGATCGAGGGCGCGCTTGCGATTTACTACGGACGGTGGATAATCGAGCAGGCGAAATCGCCGTGGCTCGAGCACGTGATGATCGCGCTCATCGTGATTTCGATCGGTGCGAGCGCGATTTCCATATACCGTTGGAAGCAAAGCGGGGACGGACGGCGCAAAACGCGGCATAAATAGTTTCGACGCCGGCCACCGTCTCTCGCAAACTAATTGGCTAGGAACGTCGAGGTCAATCCGGAATCGAAGCTAGTGGCGACAGGTTGAGGAGGATTTTGCTTGCCTGCGTGGTAACCGTTTGCGCGCCTTCGGCGAATTGCTTCGACCGCCATGCGGCTTGCGTCGTACGCGCCATAGACAACGTTCTCGCGCCAGAGATCGCGAGCCGAAAGGACTTCCGTTCGTAAATACCGCGCGAGTTTCGTCGCAGGCCGCGAGGCTAACTCAGTGACGTCGGAATTATTTTCGAAGATAGGATTCTCGCAATTTTTAAGCTGCACAATTGCGATGGCGGCATCTGTACGCAGTTCGTCCCCGGTCGCATTCTCCACTGAATGCGGCATTCCGGGCCGGCGTGTTAGGTGCACCGTATCCACGCACCCTGCCAGAGTCAGATCGCGGACGACCATCGCTCGTTCATTATCGATCTCAGAATCCACGTGATGTATAAATTGCATTTTTCGGACCGATACGCTGGCTCCCGTCTCTCGTATCGCCGCGCTCAGCCAGACCGGTTGCCCCTGGGCAGTTTCTCTTGTGTCCCAGATCCGCAAATGGTGTCGTTTGGCGAGGCTGTCGAGGCCCTTTTCCCAGGTTGAGTCAGCGGCCTTACCGTCGAGCAATTGTTTGGTCATCGGACCATGCGCATAGTTGCCCACTACGAGAAAGGCGTGGATTTCGTGAAAGGCCGTTCGTCGGCACATCGCATCACCAGTCTTCCACCCGGCAGCATCAAACGCTCTCCGGAGCTGTACCTGCGATCCGATAAACGCCAGATTCACGACGTCAGCGTCCCGTCCTTTTGGAGTGAAAGTTCGCTCGGGAACTCCGGCAATCATTTTATCGAGAGCATCTGATTCTGATTGGCCGAACTCTTGATTCGAAGGCGCAACGACGTGCCCGCCAGCCATAGCAAAAGGCGCCGTGAGTTCCACAACAAGATCAGTTCCGCGGGGAAAATAGATTTCCGGCTCCGGGAAATTCGGAAATATGGCCCGATACGCCGACAACATCCATATCGAGTGTTCTGGATACTTCATCGCGAGATACTCAAGCCTGGTGCTCAGGCGATCCTCAGGAGCATTCGTGCCTCGGATGCCATGGATGACTCCGTCTTTCACTTTCTCTCTCGCGTTCTCCACCTCCAGCACTCGCGTGTGCACGGGAATCGAAGCTTCGTTCTGCGGAAAAATCCGCTCGAACTCAATCTGCACTGCTGCGGTTTCGTGGCGGAATCCCATTCCCACCTTGTGCACAGATTTGATCTGTCCCTCGACCACCGAGCCTTCCGCAAATAAGCGATCACCGTCGCACTGCTGCGAATCGATGAGGATTCCCCTTACCGCATCACCTGGTTTTGAACTGTAGGATGAAACCGGTTGCAAAAGACGAACGCGGAAAGTCGCGCCCGCCGGAACTTCACTGCACGTCGCTCGAACCTGGGGACAACTTACAGAGACTGCTGCCAGCAGTAAAATGAAAAAGAGGAAGAGGCGAACCCTCATCCGTACGAATCGCAGGTCGCTCGTCAAAATAAAGCCTCAATTGTCGAGTAAATCCACGCACCCGTCTTGACCGGAATTCTCAGTTCATGCTGCTGTATCTTGGATCCTATGCTGCTGGCGCGCTGTGCACAATGGAACAGTCAGAAGGGAGTCACAATGAGGTTAACGGTGGTCTTCGTGGCCTGGCCCGCTTACATCTTGTCACCATCTCTCGATCCGCCGTTTCCGTCCGCCGCAACAGCGGGAGAATACCGCGCAAGTACTTCGATCAATTCCTCCGTGCGAATCGGTTTCGTAATGTAATCGTCCATACCGGCCTCAATACAACGTTCTCTGTCTCCAACCATCGCGTGCGCGGTCATGGCGATGATGGGCAAATGATTCCCGGATTCTTTCTCGAGTCCCCGAATGGCAGCTGTCGCTTCGAAGCCATCCATCTCCGGCATCTGAACGTCCATAAGGACCAGGTCGAACGATTGCTTCTCCAGAGTGGCCAAAGCCTCTTTGCCGTTTCCCGCCACTGCCACCGTATGCCCACTCTTCTCAAGTAGCCGGACCGCTAGCAGTTGGTTCACCGCGTTGTCCTCAACGAGTAGGATCCGGAGGTGACCGCTATTCTCTCGAAGAGAATGAGGCGTAACCAGGGTCGGTGCAGTCTCGCGTGCAGGTCTTGTTCCCAGCGCTGCTAAAATAGCGTCCAGAAGCTCTCCGTGCCGGACAGGCTTCGTCAAACAGGCGGCAACACCGAGCTCACGACATCGCTTTGCATCCCCGCGTTGACCGTCGGAACTTAGCATCATGATCGTGGCAATCTTCCACTCCGGGTTCTTCCTGATGCTCTCGACGAGAGCAAATCCGTCCATTTCGGGCATCTGGGCGTCCAAAAGAATGAGAGGATAAATCCTTCCCAGCCCGTGTGCTTCTCTCAGAGCAATTATCGCTCCGGCCCCGCTATCAACCGCTGTGGGATTCGTATGCCAGTTGGAGAGCATCTTCAACAGGATTTGCCGGTTTGTGGCGTTGTCATCCACGACCAGCACGCGCACATCACGTAAAGTTCTCGGATCCCTCGGCACCACGGTTCCGGCGGGATTTTTCTGCAATCCAAAATGCGCGGTGAAATGAAAACGGCTGCCTTTGTCCGGTTCACTTTCCACCCAAATTCGTCCGTGCATGAATCCGATCAGCCGTGCAGAAATCGTCAGCCCTAATCCAGTTCCGCCGTACACGCGGCTCATGGATCCGTCGGCTTGTGTGAAAGCCTCGAAGATTGCCGTTTGCTTTTCCGGAGGAATGCCAATACCTGTGTCCGTGATTGTAAAGTGAAGCTGGATGCCGTCCTTGGTTCGCGAGTCTACCTGGACGTATACGATCACTTCGCCCCTCTCCGTGAACTTGATTGCGTTGCCCACCAGATTCACAATGATTTGTCGTAAACGGCCGGGATCACCGACGATTGCATCTGGGACGTCTCGTTGAAGGTCGTAGGCAAGTTCCAGGTTTTTCTGGTGGGCCCGCAGGCTCAGCGTTTTCATGGTATCGCCAAGGTTGTCACCAAGATTGAAGTCGACCGCGTCGATTTCGAGCTTTACGGCTTCGATTTTCGAATAATCCAGAATGTCGTTGATTAAAGAGAGCAACGATTCGGCGGACAATTTCGCCATGTTCAAGTACTCGCGCTGTTCAGCGTCGAGTTCCGTATCGAGCACAAGCTCCGTCATTCCGATGATTCCATTCATGGGTGTGCGAATTTCGTGGCTCATATTGGCAACGAACTCGCTCTTTGCCCGGCTGGCAGCTTCCGGTTCTTCCTTTGCCTGCTGCAGCGCTTCCTCCGCGCGCTTTCGGGCGGAAATGTCCTGGTAGATGGCCAAAGAGCCCACCACCTCGTTGCTCACCACCAGACCCACGGTATGAAGCTCCACATCCACCAAGCTTCGGTCTTTCCGTCGACGGCGTGTCATCGAACTGAAGGGCTTAATGCTGTCCGCCTGCAGGGAAATCTTGCGGGCTTCCACTAGCAAGTCGCCGTCGGCAATCAGATCCTCGATTGGTTCTCCGATTACTTCCTCGCGAGTGTATTGAAAGAGGCTTTCAAATGCCGGATTGCATAATTGAACTTTTTGTTCGGTATCTAAAACCATGATGGCGAGCGGGCTATTTTCGATGAGGGCGTTGAGATACGCGGTCCGCTCTTCGACTCTCTTCTCGAGACCATCGTGTGCCTTCCGTATCGCAACATCCCGCTGTTGGATGCGGTCGAGCATGCTGTTGAACTGGTCATACAGAACCCCGATTTCGTCCTGGCTTTTCTTTACGGCGCGGATGGAATAATTCTCATGTGCGGAGACCGCCGACGCTGTCTCCGCCAATTCCATAATCGGTTCCGAAATCACGCGTTGCAATTGGAAAGACAATACGAGAGCGACTCCCAGTGAACCCAGTAACACGAGAAAATCGATCTCCAAAAACCGAAGTAGCCGGATATCTAGGTCCACCAAGTCCGTCTCAATGTAAATCATGCCGATGGCATCGCCATTCAAGACTATTCTCTGGAACAGCACCATATTTCTTGCAACAACTGTGCTTCGTTCTAGTTCTTCTTGGGCGAGAGGCGGACAAGAACCGCGTTCGGCCGCGTCACGGGCGTATTTCGCGAAAACTTTGCCGTCGGAATCGTAAATACAAGCGATAGTCACGTGCGGCTTGGCTTGGAGCGCGCTCAAAATCTCCCGCGCCGATCCCGCGTCGTGAAAGGCAAGCGCGGCAGTGCTGTTCGATCCGATCATTTTCGCGGACGCTATCAGATCTTCTCGCTTCGCATGGAGGAAGGTGGTCCGGTCGTAAAGGGTGAACGCTACGGACGCGACAACCAAGGCCACTCCGCATGAGGCCATGACAATGGCCTGCAATTTCTGACGGATCGTAAGATCGCGGTATGAACGCATCTCAGTTTTCCTTCGGACGATCCTGCTCGCGGACGATTCTGGCGAGCGCGAGCAATTTGGAACTTAGCCTC
Organism: Acidobacteriota bacterium; assembly: GCA_003152355.1. Lineage (GTDB taxonomy): Bacteria > Acidobacteriota > Terriglobia > Acidiferrales > UBA7541 > Palsa-147. Next base: position 8,188 of record PMAA01000258.1, read on the forward strand.
AGGCGAGCCTTTTGAACTGCTTCGACGTTGACTGCGAACCGCAACCGGTTATCTTCTAAAAAGAATTGGATCCCGCCGCCGCGCTCTGCAAAACTCTCGCCCTCACCGACCACGATTGCGCTCGTATCTTTCAGGCTGTTTAGTACCTCGGGTAACCGCTTATCTTCCGCAGCGCTCACGAAAACAAGCTGACATGACTTCAGGTCCCGCAATTCATTGATGCGTCGGGCGAGTATCGCGCGGTTGTTGACGGTCCTTCCCCGGATGATGTCGTCGAGGGCGCTGTCAAAAGGGTCGTGTCCGAAAACACAGAGAGTGATTGGCGCTCTTTCACTTTGAAAGGCTTCGGGAGGCCATTCGATAAATTTTACAAAGTTCAGCAGAAACGCAGCTTTGACTTGATACTCGACCGACGGAGGCGCCTGCGCGCAGGTTGGAATTGCGGCAGCTAAACAAAGCAAAGACACGAGAACCACGTCGCATAGTTGCACACGGCGCTGCGCTGCGTGCAGCGGCCGGCCACGCAGTCGCCTGCGCCGCAAATGGGCTCGCACTCGTTTTGCATCGAACGGAGGCATCTGCTGCGCGATCAAAATTGCCACGTTAACTTCGCATAGGCACTACGCTTTATCAAAGTGGACAGGGCGCTTTGAGTTGTATCTACGAATTCCAGATGTTCGTTCTTGACAAGATTCTGTCCCACCAAGCTGAAGGAAATCCCTTTGGTACATTGCCAGGAGAGCCCGGTGTCCAGCCGCGTGTAGGAAGGAATATTTAAAAAAATGAGGCGATCCACGAAATAGACGGACGTATCCCACGCCAAGCCGTGCGGCAAATCGAGGTGCGATCGGATCCGGCCCTGCTGATGTGGGTCGCTTCCTTCCGTAGCGGGGGCCGAGGTTGTGTCCTGACTCGCGGGGCTTACGTGCATGTGGATTCGCTCAAAGTCAAACTCGGGACTCAGCGTCCAACGGTCCGTTATTTTCCAGTTCGCCGTAATCGCAGCTCCATGTGTCTCGCCGTGCATTAGATTTTCGTACGTGACCGGCACGAATAGATGAGGGGGAGGCGGCGTGTTTTCAAAGAACGGTGTGACGGGTTCAGTCGTTTGTTGGTTGCCGTAGTTGTTGTAGTAGGCAGTGAAATCAATCGTGAGACGGCTGAGAATGGTCGTTCGATAACCCGCCTCATAGGCAACCAGCTCTTCGCTCTTGTAATGAGGATTTCCCTCAAGGCCTATCAGGACAGGAGTACCGTTGGCCTCGGTGAATCCTCCGAAGTTTAGGCGGAGGGCGGTGTCGATTGAGGACGGTGTGCGTGCCGCATTAGAGATCGCCGTCCAGAACATTTGGTATTCGTTCAAGTTCCACGCCATCCGGGCGCTGGGCCACAGCCCGAACCCCGTATAGTAATCGTGCTCAAGTTTGGCACCCACGGTCAGGTACAGCCGGTCGGGGACAACCGCAATTTCATCTTGGATGAATGAGCTAAATATTTGGGTATTTAGGTCGGCAGGATTCAAAGAAACCGAAAGATTGCCATCGGTCTGAGACGACGAGTAGCGATAACCTAATCCCCAAACAACATCTTGCCGCTCACCCCACGCGAAGTGGTGATGGAAGTCGGCACTAAAAGTCCTTCTCACCTCGCGGAGCACATCGTCGCGATCATACGCATCGAATGAGACCGCGAGAGTTGAATCCGACCAGTTGGAATAAACATGATTCCAAATCGACTGAAGATATCCGGCCGCCAGATCTACTTGCGGATCGAAAGCTTGAGTCCCCGGAGACGTGACAGAGGGAAGAAATACGCTGGGATTCCCCTGTCGACCCGTATAGATATCTCCTTGGAAAGTAATCGTGTCGTTCGGCGAAACAGTACCGTCCATTCGAAAGCCGCCCCGAAGAATATGCCAGCCGTCTCCGCCATCTTGGCCCGTAGGGCCATCGAAATGATCTTGGTTGAAATATTTTGCGAAAATGCGGTAGTCGAGACGGCTTCCCAGGCTCGACCCGTATTGTGTGGTACCGAATGCCTGATCGACATTTCCTCCTCCAGCGACGATCATCCTTCCCTTGGTGTCGGAGGCTTTTTTCTGGATGATGTTGATCACGCCGTTGACGGCATTGGCTCCCCACACTGATCCACCAGGTCCTCGAATCACTTCGATCCTTTCAATATCTTCGAGAGGGAGGTCCAAAACATCCCAGAAGACGCCCCCAAACGTCGGCGTGTAGACATTTCGGCCGTCAAGCAACACCAGCAGTTCGTTGCTGAACCGTCCATTGAATCCGCGTGCGCTGATTGCCCAGGTGTTCGCGTTGATCTGCGCCACATCCACTCCCGGCACCATTCGCAGGAGATCGGGAATATTTGTGGCGTTTGAACGGAGGATATCCTCAGCGGTGATCACGAAGATCGCCGAAGCGGCGCGAGACAGTTTCTGCTCTTTCTTCGAGACCGAAGTCACCTCAATGTTCATCAGGTCTTCGAGGCTCTTATTACCTAGGTCTTGTGGTGTATATTGCGGCCAAGCGGGAACCGTCATCACAATGGCGATCCCCAGGCAAAGAAAGCCACACCGCAAAACTCCACGGATTTCAGGCGTTAGCATTCCCCTCGACAGGCGAACCGCGCCATGCATCAATTTCATTCTCACTCTTCTTCTTCGACACTTCGCACGCCGGTTCCGTGGCCGTCGTCAGGCGTTTTGTTGCGAGGCAAGTTCAGTTTGTTCACCGCGAATTCGTGTTCTCGAAAAACGGGCGGACAGACAAAAAATAATGCGTCCGCACCCGCACGAGAAAATCCGCTTTAGCGTCCTTGGCTACGCTTTCGTTGGAAGGGGGCTAATTCGAAACGGCCACTGCATCGGCACGAGTATGCCCAAGCCGGTGAATCGAGAGGGGGACTATTCCTACTTTGGAACAAACGTCAATCTGAATTCTCCTGCATCCCGTTAAGCCCGGCCCGGGGAAAACTCGCTGGATGCCTTATGAGTTACGCTACAAAGCAAGAGTTAGATAAACGGCCCAATGCGGTTACAACTCCAATCGACGCACTTTTGTAGCTTTTTGCTGGGCCACTCGATCGGGCTGGCCGGCGCCGCATCGCGCCTCTCCCGCATCACGCCTCTCCCGCATCACGCCTCTCCTTGACAGTCGAGGAGAGCGTTGCTAACTTCTCCCCTAGACTCACAAGGAGAGCTAGTGGCAAAACAGATCGATCTGCTGCAAGGGACGTTGGACATGTTGATCCTCAAGGCGGTCTCCCTCGGCCCATTGCATGGATATGGCATTCTTCTGCGCATTCAGCAGATTTCGAAGAATCGCCTCGAGATTCAGCAGGGCTCGTTGTACCCGGCGCTCTATCGCCTGGAACATCAGGGATGGATCGTCAGCGAATGGGGTGAGTCGGAGAACAACCGCAAAGCCAAATACTACAGCCTGACAGCAGGAGGGAAGCGCAGATTCCATGCCGAAGCCGAAAAATGGAATCGCATGGCCGGCGTCATCGCTGCAATCTTGGGTACCAAGCCGGAAGAGGTCTGACTGTTTGCCGCGCCCTCTACAGGGCAAATCCCAGACGTGCTTTCAGAGTCATTGGATTTTTCCGGATTTAGTTTTGCCGTATATCGATCTGCGGCGTAACTTGGGTCTGGTATGAGGACGGTACAGGCGTCATACGGCCGGGCCATTTTGTGGCTGTTGGGGATTTGGATTTTTCAGAGTTGCTGTTGCGCGGCTTCGAACGCGCAGGGCGGCCCGCCATACTACACGAACGACCCGGGCACACCCGGCAATCGGAACTGGGAAATTAATCTTGGCTACATGCCGTTCCTGTACAACGCCGAGTCAATAACTCACACCCCGGACGTGGACATCAACTACGGCGTCGGCGATCGGATCCAACTGACATTCGAAAATGCGTGGCTGCGCGTTAAAACTGCCCCCGACAATGCGAAATACGGACTGGGCCAAGATCAGCTCGGGGTGAAATGGCGTTTCTACGACGACGAAAAGACGGGTCTCGGTATTTCCGTCTTCCCCCAGGTTTCAATCAACAATCTGAATCACTCGGTACGGCGAGGCATTACTCCGCCGGGCGCCAGCCTGATCCTGCCTATCGAGTTCACCAAGAAACTGGGCCCGATTGATATCAACGGCGAGGCCGGGTACCAGGCAGTCCATCTCGGTCCGGATGGATGGATCGCAGGTTTTGTGGCTGGGCACGACGTGACGAAAAAGTTGGAGTTGGATGCCGAATTCTACGGGATTGGAACTTTCAATAACTCGAACAATCAACAAACGCTCGGCGCGGGAGCGCGTTACAAATTACGGCCGCCGTTCATTCTCTTGCTGATGGCCGGACGAAGCATAGCGCCGGCGCGCAACGGTCAGCCGTACTTCGTTGGATATTTTGGGATGCAGTTCCTGCTGCCGCCAAAGCCATTCGAGTAGCTGCGGAAGAATCGAGATATTCGGAGAATTGCCCGGTCGGAATCGCAAGCGCCAGCGCGGTTACCGCCAACTGCGATTAGTTACCAGGAACTGTAAGGCGTGTTTTCGAACGGGGAGACCGCGCTCGAGCGGGAGTGCACGTCACAGACGCCGCCTCCAGATAGCTGCTCTGGAGTGAGAATCGTGTCGCACGTATCCGTGGACCAATCCTTCTCGTGTGTTATGGGGTCAAGCGGTACCTCCCGCAGGTAGCCGGACCCTGAACCGCCAGTGCCTTGCGTCAAATCATCCAAGCCCTGCGGGGGCTGTTTTTTGTCGAGCGTGTACTGGTCAATCGCCTGGCGCATGACAAAGAGGTCTTGATGCAGCGCTGTTTCCTTGGCGCGGATCACCGACTGCGTATACCGCCCGGCGGCAATCGTCATCAGAATCATAATGATCGTAATGACGATCATCAACTCGATGATCGTAAACCCTCGTGCTCCTCGATTAAATCGCCGTCGTGCGATTGTCTCTCGCTTCATGTTCGATTCTGATTCTCCGGCTACCAGCCGGAATACTTTGTCCCATCGAGCGCTGTGCCAGTGGATATCGTGAAGACGTCAAACACATCCTGGCCGCCCCAGCTATTTGAATCCGCGTCATCTTGGACGGAGCGCATTCCCCAGTCCGTCTTGCCTGTCATCGGATCAACTGGAATTTTGCGGAGAAATCGCATATGCCGGTCGGGCGCACCCGCGAGCTGCACGCCCTTGACGAGGGTGTCGAGATCCGGTGGATAGCCTTCTGTTCCGACCTTGATCTGAATTTGATTCTTGTCGGCGAGATCCTTATACCGATCAACCGCGTCCCGCATTTCCCGCAGATCGTAGCGAAGCTCGGCTTCCTGTTTGCGAATCATGACGTAACGAGTGACGGGCAGCGAAGCGGTCGAGAGCACGATGAGGATCGCACACGTGATGACCAGCTCAATGAGCGTCATTCCCTTGGCGGAGACACGCTGCGGATTGACAGCAGCAGAAGCCGGTGCGGAGTGCCCTGAGTGCCTTGGCCGGTGATGATCGCCGCGTGATTCGAATCGCATGGCTACTGCACCTGAATNNCTGCTGCGGATTTACACCGGCATTAGCCGGGCTGAAATGATCTGAGTGGTAGTCGTGTCCTAATTCGACTTGCATCGCTACTGCACCTGAATGACGGCCTGCGTGGAAACCGTCGCCAACACTCGCTGCTGTGAATCCTTCGCGTTTACCTGCACGATTTGCAGCGACGAAGTTCCGGGTCCAACGGCTTTCACCACGAAGCCAAGCAGTGTTCCGTTTCCATTCACCCCGGGCGTGTTCGGTTGGCGAGTAGCAGACACGATCGCTTGCCCGCGTTCCTGATCCACGCGCTGCACGATGGCGACACCTTGAGTGCCGCCGGAGAGGAATCCGCCATCGCGGACCTCTTCGATAGTAACAACTGCCGGGTTGTACTGAACCATGAGCGGAATCGAAAAAAGATCTTGGGAGCCACTGATCGTCAGGCCAACCGTCGTCGTATCGCCTGACTTAAGCGACACGGTCGAGGGCTCGAACTTGAGTTGAGCGGTGGCACCTTGTGCTGGCGGCTGGCCGGGGGCTGCGCCAGGCGCGGGCGCGCCCGGCCGATTGAACGATTTAGGATCCGGTGAAACGGAATCGAGCGGCCCGTGCGACACGTGGATATTCGTGTCCGTGCCCGCCGCAATGCTCTTTAAATCTTCCGGATCGATAGAGGGCATCCGGATGATGTGCGGCGTGATCAAGATCATCACGTCATCCGTCGTAATTTCCTTGTGGTTGTCCGCGAAGAAGTATTTTAGAAATGGAATACTCGCGAGGCCGGGCCAGCCATTCACTTCCTTCGTTTCGTTCCGCTGCATCAGGCCGCCAAGGATGTTCACTTCGCCATCTTTCAGCCGCACCTCGTGTTCGATTTTTCGCTGGCCGATCACAGGCTGCTGAATTCCGCCGATATTTTCTTCCCCGATGACGTTCGAAACATCCACGCTCAATTTCAGGCTCACCTCGCCATCGGGATGTACGCGAGGAGTTACGTCAATATTTACGCCGACGTCGAGGTAAGTGAACTGAGTGTTGACCAGCGGGTTGATGATGCCGGTCGACGCTGTCGCTCCTACGCCTACGCCCGCCTGGAAGCTGCCCGTGGCAATGGGCACGCGCTCGCCGATGCGCAGCTTGGCCTGCTCGCCGTCGGTGATACGCACCTCAGGATTTTGAATTGTGCGCGTCGCGGTGTCCGTCAAGATCATATTTGCCTGAGCGCCCGGCAGCGTGATGCTGAAGTCGGCGAAACCCAGGTGCCTCAGTGCGTTCAGCGTGACCGAAGTTCCCGTGGTCGAAGTCGTACTCGTAGTCGAGGTTGTAGACGTCGTAGTTGTGGTGGTTGTAGTCGTGGTCGTTGACGTCGTCGATGTTGTGGCCGTCGAGTTGGGCTGGAACTGAGTTCTGGGCGTAAATTGGACGATCGCACTCTGCCCCGGCAAGATGCCGAGATCAATCAAGTGGTCTAATTGCGCCTCAACCACCTGCACCTGAAGCAGAACCTCTGGCTTGGCCTTGTCGATGTTGTGAATGATCTTGGTGGCCAGCATCACTTTGTCCGGAGTATCTCGAATCACGATGGCGTTCTGCGCGTTGATCTGCTGGACGCGCTGCATTTGCAGCAATTGGCGAAGTCCGGTAACAATTTCGGTGATGTCTTGCGGCGTAAGCGTGTTCTTCAGATAAAAAGTCTTCACAACTTCGTCTTCCACATCCTTGCGCTTTTGCGGCTGGTCGGGAGCAACGAAAATAATGTTGCTCGTCACCGGCTTCCAGAACGACTTGCTTTCGAGAGCCGTGGCATCGAGGGCTTCTTCCAGAGTGACGTTCGGCAAATCCGCGGAAATCCGCCGCGAGGAAAAATCGGGATCAAAGATCACGGAAAGCCCGGCCAGTTTTCCGATCGTGTCGTAGACCATTTTCGCGTCCGTATTCGACATCTTGATATTGATCGGATCGCGCGATAGCGGCTTGAGCGCCGGCGGGCCGCTCAGGACCTCAGCTTCCTCGGGGGGTGTGGCAGGCTTCGGAGCCTCTGCCGCCGCCGCGTTTGCCGCAACCAACGACATCGTTTTCTGCAGCCCTTGTTCGGCGCTGACGTTGGAAGGGTCAATCGTCGCGCCCTTTTGGAATTCTGCGAGCGCTGTATTCAAGTCGCCCTTGGCGAGCGCTTTCTGGCCCTGCTCGACGTGGAACTGCGCGTCGATGAACTTCATATGGTCGACGTTCACCTTAAATTCGATATCTGTCGGGTTGGCGCGCAGCGCACGCTGGTAATGAACGAGGGCGGAATCGTAATCCTGGACGGCTTCAGCTTGCTTGCCCGCGTGGAAGTCAGAGTTGCTGGCGCTCTTCGGACACCCTGAAACAAGCACTGAGACGAAACCCAGTGCGCACACGAAGAGAATAGGGCGCAACGAGTACCTCCGCGGGATTTTTGTCAGCAAGACGACTCCGAGTCTAGCATTCACACTAGGATGCGGCAAGAATGCATACTGTTGCCGCGGTATGCAAATTGTAACCTATGGTTAACCTACTGTATGTGCGGCGTATCTAACCCGCAGCGGAGACGTAAAGTGATTATATCCGACTCCATAGCAAAGCTATTCGGAAACATTGGGCGCCCTGGCCGCTTGCTCGACGTCGCCTGCGGCAGCTATGATAAACCCTTGTGAAAACTGCCAGTAAGAAAGACTCCGAAGGCGTAAAGATCGTCGCGCAAAACCGAGCCGCCTCATACAATTACACCCTCCTCGACAAACTTGAGGCGGGAATCGTTCTGGTTGGTACCGAGGTGAAGACTCTCCGGGAGGGGAAGGCGAGTCTGCGCGAGTCCTACGCGGAAGTCCGCAAGGGCGAGCTCTGGCTGGTCAATTGCCACATTCCAGAATACCGGCCGGGCGGCCCGTGGAATCACGATCCCATGCGTCCGCGGAAGCTGCTGCTTCACCGCCGCGAGATGGATAGGATGGCAGGAAGAGTCCAGCAGAAAGGCCTTACCCTGGTGCCGCTGAAGATATATTTCCGCGGCAGCCGGGCCAAATGCGAATTGGCACTGGCACAGGGCAAAAAGTTCCACGACCGCCGTCAGGCGGAAAGAGATTCCGAAGCCAAAAAGGAAGCCCGCGAAGCGATCGCTCGCTATCGCCGGCGCTGAAAGGGAGCTATGCAGATTCAAATCGAGGCACAGCCATTCGCGGCCATCTCCACCGAAGCGCTCGTCACCTTCGTTTTCGACAAAGACGAGCGGATTGAAGGGACGGTCGCGCTGCTTGACCAGGCCACGCAATCCAAGTTGGCGCCGCTTGCCAAAAGCGGCGAGCTAACAGGCAAGATGTTCGAGATGGTGTTGCTCCATTACCCGCAGGGTCTTGCGGCGCAGAGATTGTTGCTCGTCGGTGCAGGGAAGCCCGACAAGTTTTCTCCCGCCGATCTCCGCAGGCTCACCGGTGCGGCGTTGCGATATCTAAAATCTCGTGGCGTGAAGAATTTCACGATACTCGCTCGCGAAGGGAATGGCGGAGCGGCCGCCCTTCAAACTGTCGTCGAAGGGCTGTTCATCGCGAACTTCGAATCAGACACCTATCGAAGCAAGAAGGACAACGGCAAAGTCATCGAATCCGTGAAGCTGGCGGGTTTCGAGGGGTCCTCAGCCGAACTCGAGAGCGCGTATGAGCGCGGCAAACTTCTTGGCGAGTCGCAAAATTTCGCGCGGTCGCTGATCAACGAACCATCCAACAAGCTCACGCCTCGCAATCTCGCCGATCGCGCTGCGGCGATGGCCAAAGAATCCGGACTCGCGGTGGAGATTCTCGATGAAGACAAAATTGCCGAGCTGAAAATGGGCGCATTGATCGGCGTTGCGCAGGGCAGCGTCGAGCCGCCGCGCGTGATCGTTATCACATACACTCCCGCAAATCTACGCGCTGATGCCCCGGTACTTGGCCTCGTCGGCAAGGCGGTGACCTTCGATACCGGGGGCATCTCCATCAAGCCCGCGGACGGCATGGAGAAAATGAAATACGATATGGGCGGCGGTGCGACCATGCTTGGCGTGATGCGCGCCCTTGCGCAATTGAAACCATCCGTCAAAGTGATTTGCGTCGTTCCTGCCACGGAAAACATGCCGGGAGGCCGCGCGCAAAAGCCGGGCGACGTTCAGGTCGCCATGTCCGGCAAAACCATCGAGATTATCAATACCGATGCCGAAGGTCGCCTGATTTTGGCGGATGGAATTGCATACGCGAAAAAGCTCGGAGCCACGCACTTAATTGATGCCGCCACTCTGACCGGTGCGATCGTCGTCGCCCTTGCTGGCGTTCACGTCGGCGCATTTGGCACCCCGCGCGAGTATCTCGATCGCTTCTTGAAAAGCGCGGATGCTGTGGGCGAAAAGATGTGGCCGATGCCGATGGACGACGATTACCAGGAAATGATTAAGAGCTCCATCGCTGATATCCGCAACACCGGAAGCGGAAAGGGCGGCGGCGCGATTACGGCCGCTTGGTTCATCAAGGAATTTGCCGAAGACACGCCGTGGATCCATCTCGACATCGCGGGCACTGCCTGGTTCGACGAGAACAAGGCGTGGTCGGCGAAGGGCCCCACCGGCATTGCGGTGCGCTCCATCGTGGATTTCGTTATGAAAATGTCGTAGGCATGGCGCGTGTCCGGACGTTGGATCGTCCAAGTATTTGACAGCGTCACATTTCGTCCGGCGCTTCGATGCCTAGCAGCCGCAGTCCCGCGACAAGCTGTTTCTCGACGAGCCGCGTGACCAGCAATAGAAGCGCCTTCTTCTGCGGGTCTTGTTCCGTCAGGATGCGGTGCTTGTGGTAGAAGACGTTGAACGACTGCGCCAATTGAAATGCCCACTTCGCGAGAAACGCGGGTTCCTCGGTGCTGATCGCGGTTTCAACGGCTGAGCCGAGCGATCCCGCGCGAAGCACCACATCCCAAATATCCGCTTCGGCAAGAAATCGCGCGGGATCTCCGGCGCTTTCGGCGAGCCGCAGAGTGTCGCGTTCCGCCTTTCCGCCGTCAGTTGAGTTTTCAGCTTCCTTTTTCCAGATGCTGCGCGCGCGCACAATTGCGTAAAGGCAGTAGGGTCCCGTCTCGCCTTCAAAGCTGAGGGCATCCTGAAAATCGAACGCGATGATCGTCGTGCGGGTGTACTTGAGCAGGAAATATCGCAGCGCGCCCACGGCAATTTTTCGCGCGTTCGCCTCGCGCTCGATTTCCGGTGTCTCGGGGTGCCGCTGATCAACCTCGGCACGCGTCGCAGCAATCAGCTTGTCGAGCAGATCGTCTGCCTTGACGCCCTGCCCCTTGCGCCCGCTGATGTCAACGTAGGGCTTCTTGGCGTCTTCGGGCGCAATTTCATATCCCAACTCGGCCGCACACCGCGGTGTCAGCGCCACCACGTCGTACGCCAAGTGAGCAAGATGCTCGGCTTGTTCTTCATAGCCCGCCGCTCGAAGTCCCTGCACGACGACGCGCTGCGGATAAGCCTGACGCGAATCAATCACGTTATAGACAGCCGAGGCCCGGCCAAACTGCGGAGCGTCCGACACACCCGAACTCGCCGTGATCCACGCCTCGTGGCCATCGGGATGCCGGTAGAACGGCCGGTAGTGAAAATCGCGGCCGAGCAAGCCAAATTTCCAGAGATGGTATGCAATATCTTTGCCGACGTACGTAACCGTGCCGTTTGAGCGAACGATCACCTTGGCTTCATCGTCCGGATCGGCGGCCACGACGGCATCACCGCCCGCCTTGATCTTTGCGTCCGCCGAGTTTTCGCTCTCGATGGTCCGCATCACCCAGCATCCCGCGTTCTTGCCGGTGGTCACAAAATGGATCGCGCCGCGTTCTTTCAGCATCGCGAATGCGGCATCCCAAAATTTCAGATGAAGAATTTCGCTCTCGCGCGGCAGCAGGTCGTAATCAATCCCCAGGCGGTCCATCGTCTCAAGGTGCCGGCGGACAATCGCGGTTGAAATCAGTTCGCCCATTTCAGCTTCGAGTCCGTGGCCTTCTTCGATTTTTTTCCCCACGTCCGCGCGCAGTTTGAGGCGTTCCTTATCCTCTTCGAGAAAAATGGTCACGCGCGCGTAGAGATCCCAGCAGTAGAAATCGAATTTCGGCGCCGCGGCAAGTTTGCGTAAATCGTCGAGCGATTTCTTCTCGAGTTGTATGAACCCGAGAACGACGTCTGCGACCTGCACGCCTGTGTTGTCAATGTAGTTCTGCGCTTCCACGCGCCGGCCCGCATGCCGAAGAATGCGCGAGAATGTGTCGCCGAGGACGGCGTTGCGCAGGTGCCCGATGTGCGCCGCCTTGTTCGGATTGATCGCCGTGTGTTCCACCACTGTTTTCGGGGCATCGCCAGCGGCGACTCGCGCTTCCGCTCCGGCGCTTTCATTCAGCGCGGCGAGATAAGCGGCGCGGTCGAGATACGCGTTGAGATAACCGCCGCCGGCAACTTCGAGCCGCGCGACGCCTTCAATTGGGCCAGTGCTTACGGCAATTTCCTGCGCCAAAATGCGCGGGGCTTTCTTGAGTGTCTTGGCGAGTTCAAAACAAACAGGAGACGCAACCTCGCCCATTTCAAGCCGCGGCGGCTGCTCCGTCAGCACTGTGACTTCAGTCTTATATTTCTTGAGAATATTCGCGCGCAGAGCTTTGCGGATGCGCTTTACGATCGGCTGGTACACAAGTCTCCGTGAGTCAATGGAATCAAGCGATTATAGGGAATCGCCCAACAAGCGTCAAAGAACCGATGCTCGTTGACGGATTGAATTATTTCCTAAAGAGCTTCGGTGGATCTTCGGAATCTGGGCGATTCAAAAAGACAGTCTCGCGGTACGCCCAGTGTAACAGCACCACCCCGGCGATCCATGAGCCCATGGCGGCGCCGACGACGATATCGTAAATCGCGCTTGAGGGTGGGACTGCTCGTGAGACCGGAACGAGAATCAAACCTAAGCCAATCAGAGCCCCGGCCCATTTGTACCTTCGGCGATTGTCCCGAACAAGGTCGGCGTCAACACCTCGGGACAGTTCTCGCCATCTCTTCTGCTGCCGTCCCAGCCAGCCCAACATGCTGGTAGCCTATCCGCATTCGGTCGTGCGGGCAAATACAAGTGGCGCCACTATCCGCTATCTGATCTCTAGTGGTTTGACAGTCTTTGGTGTGCAGACTAGTATCGTTTTTTCAAGGATTTGCGCCGGATTCGGCACGCGGCTCTTAATCAATGAAAATCGCTTATTTTGATTGTTTTTCAGGGATTAGCGGCGATATGACACTCGGCGCTTTGGTGGGCGCTGGCGTTGAGCTGGCAGCGCTCGAAGCCGAGTTGCGCCGACTGAATCTGCCCAACTGGAAAATATCGGCTGAGAAGGTCAAGCGCGGCGCGATTTTTGCCACTCAGGTCAAAGTCGAAGCGGCGGAAACTCATCACCACCGTGGCCTGACAGAAATTCTTCGGCTAATCGCGCAAGCCAATCTGGCGCCGCGCGTCGCGGATCGTGCAACGCGAATTTTTCGCCGACTGGGTGAGGCTGAAGCGAAGGTCCATCAGGTTGACGTCGAGAAAGTGCACTTCCATGAAGTCGGAGCCGTCGACGCCATCATTGACGTCGTCGGCGCAGCTATCGGTTTCGAGTTGCTCGGTATCGATGAATTCGCGTGCTCATCGCTCGATGTCGGTGCGGGCAATGTAAAAACAGCTCATGGGATTCTGCCAGTCCCCGCGCCCGCAACAGCCGAATTGCTGCGCGGCTCGCCGGCGTACTCAAGTGGCATCGCGAAAGAGCTCGTCACGCCGACCGGCGCCGCCATCGCAACGACGCTTGCCACTCGATTCGGGGAGATGCCGCCTATAAATCTCCAATCGATCGGCTACGGCGCAGGATCAGCGGATCTCGCCGAGCGGCCGAATGTCTTACGCCTGCTAGTTGGAGACGCGGTGGGAATGGAGAAAGGCGAGCGCTGGGACGTGCCCGTCGCTGTCATCGAAGCAAATCTGGATGACATGAACCCTCAGATCTACGGCTATTTCGTCGAACAGGCCCTTGCCGCAGGCGCTCTGGACGTTTATTCGACTCCCGTGCAAATGAAAAAGAATCGTCCGGGCATCCTCGTGACTCTAATGTGCGAGTCCGCGTCCGTAAACAAACTGATCGATCTCATTTTTCGCGAAACAACAACGATCGGCGTCCGCACACACGAAGTGCGCCGCCGCACTCTTGAAAGAGAAATCGTTCCCGTCGAAACGCCGCTCGGCGAAGTGCGCATGAAAGTCTCCCGGATGAACGGCACAATGCTGAACGCCACTCCGGAGTACGAAGATTGCCGGCAAATCGCGGCGCAAAAGAGAATTCCGTTGAAGCAGGTGATCGCGCTCGCCAATTTTCACTACCAGATCCTGCGTGAGGCCCAGAAATAGTTCATGGACAAGCCGAAGTATTACCTGACCACTCCCATTTATTACGTCAACGCGCGTCCGCATCTCGGTCACACGTACACCACGATCGTTGCCGACACGATTGCGCGCTACAAGCGCATGCGCGGCTACGATGTCGTCCTGCTTACGGGAACGGATGAGCACGGCCAGAAAATCGAGCGCGCAGCAAAAGCCGCGGGTGTGAAAGAAGAGGAGTTTGTCGATCGAATCGCCGAAGAGTATCGCCAGTTGTGGAAAGAGCTCGACCTCAGCATTGACCGCTTCGTTCGCACCACCGAGCCGCGCCAGGAGCGCGCCGTGCACCGGCTTCTGCTTCAGGCCAAGGACAACGGTTATATCTACAAGGGTTTCTACGAAGGGCAATATTGCGTATTCGACGAAATGTATGTGGACGAACCGCTCCCTGGCGGACTTTGTCCCGAGTGCAAACGCCCGACTGAACGCATTCGTGAAGAAAATTATTATTTCAAGCTGTCTGAATTTCAAGATCGCCTGCTCGAGCTCTACGAATCGCAGCCGGATTTCATTCAGCCCGAAACGCGCCGCAATGAAGTCATGGCGTTCGTCCGCGGCGGCCTGCGTGATCTTTCCGTCAGCCGGACTTCGATCAAATGGGGCATTCCGTGGCCGGGCGACGAAAAGCACGTCATCTACGTTTGGTACGACGCGCTGACGACTTACATGACCGGCGTCGGCTACGGCGATGACGAGCTCCAGTGGGAAAAATACTGGCCCGCGGATCTTCACTTGATCGGCAAGGAAATCCTCCGGTTCCACGCCGTCTATTGGCCCGCTTTTCTGATGGCGGCGGAGGAGCCATTGCCGAAACGCATCTACGCGCACGGCTGGTGGCTCTTCGCCGATGAAAAAATGTCGAAATCGCGCGGAAACATGCAGTATCCGCAGCCGATCGCACGAGCTCTGGGTATCGACGCGCTTAGATATTTTGTGCTGCGAGAAATGGTTTTTGGCCAGGACGGCAACTTCAGCCGCGATTCGCTCCTAACGCGCTACAACGCTGATCTCGCCAACGGTCTCGGCAATCTCGCGAGCCGCATCATCGCGATGATTCATCAATATTTTGCCGGGCAAATTCCGCCCCCGCTCGCGGACAACGCGGGCGCGCCGCGGTCCGTCGCGTTGGCGAAGAAATCCGCGGACGTTCAGGAGGAAGCGATTGCGCACTACGAGGCTCTACAGTTTTCGCTGGCGCTCGAAAGCATTTGGAGCCTCGTCGCGGCCACTGATCAGTTCCTCACCGAATCGCGTCCGTGGGTTTTGGCAAAAGATGAATCTAAGACGCAAGAGCTCAGCGATATCCTCAACGCTGCCGCACAAACCTTACGTCATATCGCCGCTCTTGCGTTTCCCGTAGTGCCTCATGCGTCCGAAAAAATCTGGCTCGCTCTTGGAAACAAATCGAAGCTCGAATTCGAGCAGATCGATACACTTGCCTGGGGCGCCCTGCCTTCCGGATCGCACATCGGCGAGCCTGAGGCCATTTTCCCAAGAGTAGATAAAAAAGAAGCGTCAGAGAGGATCGAAGCCATGGAAGAAGAAATTCGGAATCCCGGAAGTGCTGCTGCAAGTTCTCCCGCAAGTGCGCCAGCCGCCGCTGCGGCTCCGGCCGCTGCTGTGCCCGCGCCAGCCGCGGATGCCAAGATCGCCATCGAGGATTTTGCAAAAGTTCAGATGCGCGTTGGCGTCGTGAAAACGGCCGAGCGCATTCAAGGCGCCGACAAAATTCTCAAACTTACGGTGGACATCGGCGACGAAGTCCGTCAGATCGTCGCCGGCCTCGCCGTTTCTTATCAGCCGGAAGAGCTCGTCGGAAAGAAAGTCGTCGTCGTTGTGAATCTCGCGCCGCGCAAACTTCGTGGCGTGGAGTCGAACGGCATGATCGTCGCGGCCTCGGTGGGTCCGGAAGGTAAGCCGGTCCTTTGCACATTTGCCGAGGATGTTCCCGCCGGAGCGAAACTCAAATAGGCAATCTCTGGCGTGAGAAAAGTTCGTGAGCCGCAGCAATTCGGGGAACCTGCTTGGAAATCATCGACTCGCACGCCCATCTTGAGTTTGAGCAATTCAACGAGGACCGCGACGCCGTCCTTCAACGCGCCCGCGATGCGGGACTGACAACGATTCTGGCCATCGGCGGCGCCGGTGGCCCCGATGAGCTGGACTCGGCGATTCCGTTCGCCGAAACTCACGACTGGATTTACGCCACCGCCGGAATCCATCCTCACGAAGCCAAGCTCGCAACTGAAGCCCACTTCCGCCATCTCGAGGAGCTGACGCGGCATCCGCGCGTAATCGCCTGCGGCGAAATCGGCCTCGATTATTTTTACGACCATTCTCCGCGCGAAGTGCAGCAAGAAGTGTTTCGCCGGCAATTGGCGATTGCCCGTGAGGCAAAGCTTCCCATCGTGATTCATTGCCNNTTCCATTGCTTCACGGGAAACCTGGACGACGCGCAACGTGGAATCGAAATGGGATTCCTCGTTTCCTTTGCCGCCAACATTACGTATCCCAAAATGCAGCCGCTTCGCGATGTCGCATGCAAATTGCCTCTCGATCGCATCCTGACAGAAACCGATTCGCCCTTTCTGCCTCCGCAGCCGTTGCGGGGCAAGCGCAACGAGCCCGCCAACGTCGTTGAAGTGGCACGAACGCTCGCGACTGTGAGAAACTTAAATCCAGAAGAAGTGGCGCGCGTGACGGCGCAGAATTTTCTGCGCTTTTTTCATCTGGGAGACGACTAATGTCTTCGGCCGCACAGCCGTGGAGGACACCCATCTCGGCGCGAATCACGCGAGAGATATTTGATCTCGTCGGCGATGATCTGGCCGCGGTCGAACGCGAAATTGCGGCGCAAAGCAGTTCCTCGATCCAACCCGTCGCCGAAATTTCCAGCTATCTGCGCGAAGGCGGCGGCAAGCGGCTTCGTCCCGCACTCTTGCTTCTTGCGGCCGGCGCAGCCGGCTATCGCGGCCCTGGCGCGGTTCGCCTCGGCGCGATCGTTGAACTGATCCACAGCGCCACGCTGATCCACGATGACGTGATTGACGGCGCAAACACCCGCCGCGGTCGCCCAAGCGCGAATGCCCGATGGGGCAATCACATGAGCGTGCTCGCTGGCGACTGGCTCTACATGCAATCGTTCGAGATGGCTCTTGCCGAGCGCAGCTTCGAAATTCTCGACATCCTAATCGATCTCACGCAGAACATGGTCGAAGGCGAATTGCTGCAGCTTTCTCACCTCGGCCGCATCGATGTGACTGAAGCTGAGACTGCGGATCTTGCTTATCGGAAGACTGCGTGTCTGTTCAGCGGCTGTTCGCGGCTCGGAGCAGTGCTCGGCCGGCTCGACAAATCAGCCGAAGAGTCGCTCGCTGATTATGGCCGCTACGCCGGCCTGGCGTTTCAGCTCGTCGACGACCTGCTCGATTTCACGGCCTCGTCCGAGCAACTGGGCAAGCCTGTCCTCAGTGATTTGAAGGAAGGAAAAGTTACTCTGCCGCTCATTTATGCAATGCAGAGCGGGGCCGGAGGCGGGTCGGTGGATGGCCATGCCGCGGCCTACCGAATGGTGGCGACCGTACTCGAAGAGAAGGGATTTCGCAGCGTGCGGTCCGAAGAGATCACGAAACTGGTGCACGAATCTGGCGCCGTCGCTCGCGCCCGCGATCTCGCTCGAGATTACGTTCGTCGCGCCAAGGCGAGCCTGGATGGTTGGCCGGATTCTCAATATCGACGCGCTCTGCTCGCGGTACCAGATTTTATCCTCGAACGAGAGAGCTAACTAAGTAGGCTAGGGATACTAATTTGGTCCTCCGGAAGCCTGTCCCACCACTTTGATATGCTCGATGTAGCTTCCGTTTGGATCCACAATCAAGTCCGCGCTTATTTTGTCCTTCGGCTTGAGTTTGGCGAGCGCCGCAGCGTCGTGGATATCGTAGTCCATCGTCATCGGCATCATGTAACCCGGAATTTCGTCTGCATCAATGCTCGCTGATTTCGCGTCTGCATGCACCGCAACGATAGTGCCGTTGAGAGTGTATTTCTTGATGTTCGAATCTTGCGGATCTTGCCCGGCAGGGCTCTTGCAACCCACCAGTCCGAATACCGCAAGCGTCCCGAAAATGCATAATGTCGATCGCAGCCATGCGCGTGAACCAGTCATTCTGATGATCAAATTTCCCTCCATTTGATTTCGCGTGAGCTTTCTCAATTCTGCCACCGCTCAATAGTGAAATCTGTAACGAAATTCGGCGTAGATTTCGCGCGGATCGTTGAAGTGGAAGCCGCCAAACGTCAGGCTGTTATCCAGTTCCACGCTGCGGTTGGCCACGTTCAGCGCGGTCACAGAAACACTGTATTTCTCACCGAAGCTTTTTCCGAGCGAAATGTCGAAAGTCGTGTGCGGCGGCAGATAGTTCCCCTGATATTGCGCGTCCGGAATCCCGTTCGTGAACCCCGAGCCATAGTACACATTCGTCGAAGCGTAGGATCGCCAGGGAAGTGTTGCATTGAAACCCACGTTCAACGTATTTCTCTGATCGTGGTCCACCGGCGACAATCCAGGCGGTATTAAGAGCGGGCAATCCGAGTTATTGGGAGGGCAGATCAACCCTCCGGTGATGGGTGAGGTCGCCTGCGCGATTTGATTCGCGTAGGCCAGGTGAAACTGCCCGCGATTCCAGAGGCGGGGAGATCGCAGCGTAAGCTCCCAACCTTGAATCAAAGCGGCTGCCCACGTGATCGGCCAGAAGAGATTTGATTCCCCGATATTATTATGATCGAGCCAATTCCTCGCCGATGTTTGAAACGTATCGGCGTCAAGAGCCCAGCCGCGATAGGGAATCGTGACGCCAATTTGGTATTCATCATCCCGCTCGCCGCGAAGTGGCGCGAAAGCAAAATTCTGGCTGTTCGCTAGACCTGTCAGCGCGCCGGTGGCCGTCACGAGGGGCGGAGTTTGGTAAAAGTGGCCGTAGAAGCCTCGAAAGACCCAGTTTAGGTGTGGAATTTTCAACGCCGCGCCAAGGCGCGGGTCCGCCGCGTTCTCAACGATGTCCGCGGAAAAATGCGATTGGCGAAGTCCGGCGATTAAGGTCAACCACGATGTCACTTTGAACTTGTCGTCGATGAATATGCTCGCACGTCCTCCCGTAAGGCCAATCGAAGAGGCGGGGAAGTTTGCACTGCCGTCTGTGAATTGGTTGCTGAAGTAGTTGGCTTGGTGCTGAGCGAATCCGTACACGCCAACGTGAATATCGTTCCTCCAGACGTTTTCGTCCAGAGCCGCCTGCAAGCCTCCGTAATTGGCAGCCTGATTCATGGTTGAGATGACGGGGTAATCGTTCGCGCCGCCTTGGTAGTCCGCGCTGTTGTAGTGGTAAAAGGGAGAAACCGTAAGCAGCGAATTTGGATTGAATGTGTGGACCCATGAAAACGCTGCGTATCCATCGCGCTCATGCTCGCCATCACGTAGGCCCCAACTGGGAGATTCCCCCGCTGCCACCAACTGCTGATTTCCGATTGAATTGGGATCCGGGTCGTAGGGGATCTGGTAATAATCCTCGCGCAGCGACGTGACCAGCCGAAATTGGTTCTTGGAATCGGGATTGAAAATGAACGAAGCGAATCCCCCGTAGCCGTTCTCCGCATCGTGAAAAACTTCGCCGATCGGCGTCTGCAGTCCGTAGTTGCTGCGATTGCCGTTCAGGCTCGCGTAATAGGCGAAGCGCTCGGTGTGCCCTCCGAAATTGAGTTGATCATTCGTTCCGTACCAATTGCCAAAACTGGTGACGAGTTCCGCCTCGTTGTCCCGTTCGAAGCCGGTGCGTGGCACGATATTGAAGATTCCATACGTGCGGTCTCCGTAGTCCGCATCGTAGCTGCCTCGCTGGACCTCGAGATAATCAATGTCCTTCGGGTCAATGACCGGGCCCAGATTGGCGGCGATATTCGTGTTGGGTATGGGGACGCCGTCAATCAGCCAGTCAACCTGATGGCCTCCTCGCATGTGCAACATGTCATGGGTCACGTAGGCAGCCGGCGTGAAATCGGTGATCATTTGCAGCCCGTTGGTGCGGTCGGCGCCAGGAGTCTTCTGAATATCCTGGCGGTTGATCAGCGCCGTGGGCGTCACAGAATCCACGTTGCCCACTTCCGCTTGGGCGACGACGACGGTAGTTTGGTTCACGGTCGCAATCGCCAGTTGGAAATGAAGAATGGGCGCCGAACCGGAAGCGACCGTCACGGTCTGCTCCGAAGTCTGGAATTTGGATTGAGTCACGATGATTTTATAGTCGCCAACCGGCACGGCAGTGAACGAAAACTCGCCGTTATCATCCGTTTGCGTGGTTTGAGACCAGTCCGAAGTGATGGCCTGCACCTTTACGGTCGCTCCCGCAACGGGCCGATGCTGCTGGTCGTGCACAATTCCTTGTATTTTCCCGAAAATGGTTGCGTACGCCGCCGATGCAGACAGCAGCACACACGAAATCAAGAACGACAAACATATTCTGCGCATGAAATATCCTCCGAGGCTGAATTTGGGACCGCGCGGATTTCGCGGTCTAGCTTCTCGGAGGTTCGATGGGGGGAGGAATGCGAATTGAAGATTCGCCAGGGATCTCGCGGGAGATCGAGCGGCGGACAACTTGAGGCGCTTCCACGACAGTCGCAGTCGTGAGCACCGTTCGCGGCAACGGAGTAGCGAATCCGTAATCGAGTACATGGTTCGAAGCCGGTGCCGAGCAGCACTGCTCCGAGCCGCGCGAATTTTGCCCATGGCACTTCATGTTATCAGCGGACGCCACGCGGGCATGCTGCGACGAAATCGGGCAACAATATCTGGCGCAGGAATCCGCGCAAGCATCGCCGCGCGCGATCAATGCGAGAGGCGCCGCGAGAATCGCAAGCAGCGCGACAATGGCTTGGCATCGGGCTTGGCATCGGGCTTGGGTTCGCCAAATCACACGGTGAGACTAGCACACCCGAAAACACGCTCGCCAGAGCGATTTGCATTGACTCTCCGAATCACGGTACGCTGCGATTTCCATGCTGCCCTTCAAACTTGTTTACCACGACCGTTACGACCTGAATCTCGGCGCGCATGTCTTTCCTTCGCAGAAATATCGTCTCGTCCACGACGCGCTTCTTGCCGAGGGCTTCGCCGACGTTTCCGATTTTCTCATTCCCGAGCCCGCGCGGGACGCCGATGTTCTCCTCGTCCATTCGCAGGAGTATGTCCACAAGCTGAAAACGGGAACATTGAGTTACGCGGAGCAATTGCGCATGGAGATTCCGTACTCGCTCGAGCTGATAGAAGCGTGTTGGCTAGCGGCCGGCGGCTCGATCCTCGCGGCACGGCGCGCGCTCGCCGATGGCTGGGCGGCCAACATTGGCGGCGGATTCCATCACGCGTATCCGGATCACGGCGAGGGCTTCTGCGTTCTTCACGACGTTGCGATTGCCATCCGCCGAATGCAATTCGATCGCGCGATTGAAACGGCGATAGTTATTGACACGGATGTGCATCATGGAAATGGCACAGCTGCGATTTTCGGCGGCGACTCAACCGTTTTCACGATGTCGATTCATCAGGAGAACAACTACCCGTACCCGAAGCCGCCGTCATCCCTGGATATCAATCTCGAGGATGGCGTGGGCGACGATGACTACCTCGCGATCCTCGATAAACATCTCCATCAGGCATTCGAACAATTTCAGCCCGGGCTGATTTTTTATATCGGCGGGGCGGACCCGTACCGCGAAGACCAACTCGGTGGTTTGGCTCTGAGTCTCGAAGGTCTCAAGCGTCGCGACGCATTGGTGTTCAATTACGCTCGGCGCCTAAGGATTCCGCTCTCGATCACACTCGCGGGAGGATATGCGCGACAAGTCGCGGACACCGTTCGGATTCACGTCGGAACAATTCTCGCCGCGCGCGACGCGGCTCGGCCGACGGCAGCGAAGGCTTGACGTATGTCAGCGCAGCCAGAATTGCCGGGCTCGTGTTGTGGAAATTTCCGCCTCGCCTAGTGCGGGTGGTGGAGAGTGTTCTCGACCGCGGTCGTGAGCCGCTCCTCGAATTGTTCTGATTGGTAGCCGTTTGCGCGATACGCAATTTTTCCGCCGCGGTCGAGGATCATGACAGTCGGCAGCGCGACCACCTTCAGCAAGTCATCCAAGCCGTCAGCGTAAATCTCCGGCATCATCCATTTTTGCGCCTCGACGAAAGGCTTGACGAGCGTTTCGTCTTCGTCAACGTTTACCGCAAAGAAAGAGACATCAGTTCGCCCCGCGTACGCCAGCGCGACCTGTGAAAATAACGGCTCCAGTTCGCGGCATGGGCCGCACCATGTCGCCCAAAAGCTCAGAACCATCACCCGTCCTCGCAGTGGAGCTAACGGAACGGGCGTGCCGTCGATTTGCCGGACCACAAATGAAAGCGGCTCCTTCAAATCTCTGTTTCTGTCCTTCGGACGCGGAGCCTGTGGGCTCGCTTGTACGCGATCGAATGCGATGAGTATGGCTTCGCCCAGCCCTGTGTCGGTGCCACGCATTTCCCGCCAGACATTGCTCAGATTTTGGCGAATTATTTTGCGATCGACGGCGCCGCCGGGCCCATTTTCCGGGAGCACGAACGCATTGAGATAGTGATCGGCGGCTGCGTGAAGATTATCCTGCAGCTCCGCAATCGCTCCGAGATGTTGTTCCGCCACTGCGTTTGGCCGGATGTGATTGCTTGCTTCGAAATCCTTGTTCGCCAAGTCGTACTTCTTTTGCAACTCGTCAATTTTGCCCCGAAGATCGTAGAGCGAGACGCGAAGTTGATCCTGCTGCGTGTGCCAGTCGCTCTGCGACACGCGAGCAGATTTCTCGTCCGGCGGCGTCTTTTCGACGCGGTCGAGCACGCGGCTCAGATATCCCGATGCGCGGGTCAAACTTTGATCGTCGCCCTGCCGTTCAAGGAGATGCACTGCCACCAGCATCATGTCCGAGTCGTCGGGATGCACTGCGATCAGGCGCTCCGCGTTTTCCAAAGCACACGCGCTATCGTTCAACTGTTCGCAGCTCTCTACCAAAGCGCGATAGACCGCGGCATTTCGCGGAGCATTCGGAAATCGAACTAAATACGCTTCGAGGTTGTGAACGAGGGCGGCGCGGTCATTCTGAGCCTCTGATACGGCGCGCTTCAGAGCCAGATCGGGATCTTCATTTTTTCGCGCCGGCGAAGGTAACTCTGGCGTATTCGATTGCGATTGGCGAACCGAGGAGTTGGCCGCAGCGGGTGCGTCCTGTGCGTTACATTTGAACGCGAACAGCAGACAAAGGGCGATTGCCAGACGCGCTGGCCAGCTGCTAAGTCGCGATCTTGACCGATTTCGTAAAAAGAACCTCATTCAAGGAGCCTTGCCTATATCCGCTTGGGTCGATTTCGACGTGTTCGAACCCAGCGTTCCTCACTCCGTCTGTAATGCTCCGCGAGATTTGTGCATCCAGCGCGCGCGGAAGTTCCGCCAGATCAATCTCGACGCGCGCCAATTTACCGTGAGCGCGAACGCGGAATTGCCCGAAACCGAGATTGCGGACGGATTGCTCTGCCCGCTCGATTTGACCCAGCAATTCCGGAGTCACCTCAGTGCCATAAGGAATTCGCGATGAAAGGCAAGCCGATGCCGGCCGGTCCCAGGTTTCAAGCCCGGCTCGCTTCGACAAATGGCGAATCTCGGATTTTGTGAGTCCAACGTCAAGGAGCGGAGCGAGAATCTTGTGTTCATGCGCCGCGCGATGTCCCGGACGAAAATCGCGCGTGTCGTCTGCATTGATGCCGTAGGCGATCGCCGGGAATCCGTTGCGGACGGCAAGCTCCTCCATGCGCGCGAAGAGTTCGTCCTTGCAGTGATAGCAGCGGTCGGCATTATTCGCGATGTAGAGCGGATTTTCGGCCTCGTACGTCGGGAGCCATTCGTGGCGGATGCCATGATTGCGCACAAAGGATTCCGCAACACTTCGATCGTGTTCCGAATAGCTTGGCGAGAGTGCGGTAACGGCGAGGGCGTGATCGCCCAACGCGCGCGCGCCGGCCCATGCGAGGTAAGCTGAGTCCGCGCCGCCGGAAAACGCGATGAGAAGGGAAGGGACACGGCTCAACGCGTCAAGCATGCGCTGTTCTTTTAGCGAGGCGGATGCCGGGTCAAGTGCGCCGGACGAGAGTTTCAGCACGATTTCATTCATCGTTGACAACTTCAATAGTGAGACGGCTTCAATACTGAAATAACTTCAATACCGAGTCACGATTACAAAATCCAGTATAGCGCGCTCTGCGCTGCCGCTACTCAAAGTCCATGAGAACATCCACTTTCCCTGTCTTCGGGTCCTTCTGCAAAAAGTGACCCACCTTCGCATAGGTGAAGGGAAGCGTGCCGAACGACGCGCGTGCGCCGCCGTTCACAAAGTCATCGAAATATTTCTCATCGAAGATCGAGCCCGCTGCAATTTTCCAGGCCGCGCGAATCCGGCGCTCGCCATCGAGCGACAACCCGGAAAGTACCAGGTCACCCATATGATATTGCGGTCCTTCGACGATTGAGACTTTGCCCGTGGCTCGCGATTTCGAATCGTCGAATTCCAGCGACGGCCGTATATCCGCATCAAGGTAGCCGAGGCGCGCATATTCATCCGACACATGAACCCACGCCGCGCGCAGCTTGACTCCGTCCGCAGGCTCGCCCTCCCTTAGCCCAATCAAGGCATTCAGATCAGCGGCGGGAATCGCAGCGTTGCCGATCCATGTGACGCCAGCCCATTTATAAACCGGGCCCGGCTCAATCGGAACGATCACCGTAACGCTTTTTCGCAGCGGTTGGCTTGGGTCGCCCGTAAAACGTGCCGCCGGCTCGCCGATCTTAACGCGCAGGTGCGCGCTCGCCTCGTAGAGCGGACGCACTTGTTCGAAGACGAACGTGTCAATCGCATAGCGCGAGAACGGATGCCCCACCAGTTGGCTCAAACTTTGGTGAACTGCGCGGTCTTCATCAGCGAGCGGATCCGTGAAAAATACGGCTTCAACGGGAAGCTCCGAGCCGTCCAGTTGGAATTCCTGAACTAAATGCTCGCTATCGGGGGCTCGCAGGACTCTGTGAGTCACCGATCCGCCAATCTTGTGCGATTCGAGCATTTTGCCCAAGGCTTCGCTTACATCGTCAACAGCCGTGCCGTTTGCGGGAACGCGACCATCGTATAGAGGTACGGCCTGACGCAGCGCCTGAGAAAGTTCTTCGCCGGTGAACCAGGGAAAATTGTCGAAATACGCGGGAATCACGGTGCCGTCGGCGACCGCGAATTCTATGCTCACGCCGTCGCGATCGGTCTGATAGCGATATTTCACGTCGGCGAACTCGCCTGATTGAATGAGTCGATCCGCGGCGTTCTGCAAATCTTCCCGGTGGACAGTCTGGCCCTTGCGAATCCCCGAGGCGGCGATGATTACATCCGGTTTGAATCTTTGCGAGCCTGTCACTGTCACGTTCGCGAGTGGCCCGGCGATTTCAGTTTCTGCGGTTTCTTGGCAGCGGAGTATCGGCGGCGTCGCGAATATCGCGAGCATGCAGGAAAGGGCCGCGAAAGCCGGAAGGAAGCGCACAACGATATTCTAGGCGAAATGAAGCGATAACGAAAATAGCCGCGATGCCTTAGGTGGGGAATTCGGAAGCGACGTGCTACTCGACGGTAACGGACTTTGCCAGATTCCGCGGCTGATCTACGTCGCATCCGCGCCGGACGGCGATGTGATACGCGAGCAATTGCAGGGGCACGATTTCGAGTATCGGCGAAAATATTTCAGGCGCCGTGCCAATCTCGATGACGTGCTGGGAAGACTCACGAGCGACGCGGTCGCCTTCGGTAACAATCGAAATCACGATTCCGTCGCGTGCGCGCACTTCCTGGAGATTTGAAACTGTCTTCTCATATCGCTGCACCGAAGCGGGGTCCGAATCGTCGCGAGTGGCAATGACGACGACTGGCAAATTTTCATCAATCAAGGCATTTGGCCCGTGTTTCATCTCCCCGGCCGGATAGCCTTCCGCGTGAATGTACGAGATTTCCTTTAGCTTCAGTGCGCCTTCGAGCGCAATCGGATAATGAATGCCGCGCCCGAGGTATAGAAAATCAGTGGTGCGAAAGAACTGATGCGCGAGTTCTTTGCATTGCGAGTCGCGCCGCAGGATGGCTTCCATCTTCTGTGGAATGTTGGTGAGCTCCTGCATGAGCCTGCGCGCTTCGTCCGTCTGCAGCTTGCCACGCACTTGTCCAAGATAAATTGCGAGCACCGCAAGAGCCGTGAGCTGCGCCGTGAATGCCTTTGTGGAAGCAACGCCAATTTCCGGTCCCGCGTGTGTGTAAATCGTGCCGTTCGCTTCGCGTGTCAGCATCGAGCCCACAACGTTGCAAATGCCGAGCGATTTTGCCCCGTCGGCCTTGGCCTCGCGCTGTGCGGCGAGCGTATCCGCGGTCTCGCCCGACTGGCTGATGGCGATGACCAGCGTGCGCGCGTCAACGATTGGATCGCGATACCGGAATTCGCTGCCGTAGTCCACTTCCACCGGAATTCGCGCCAGCTTTTCGATCATGAACTTGCCGGCGAGCCCCGCGTGCCAGCTCGTGCCGCAAGCGACGATCTTTATATTCGTAAAATCGCGGAATTCACTCTCCGAAATATCAATGGAATCGAGAAAGGCTTTGCCCGTATCGAGCGATATGCGTCCGATAAAAGTGTCGCGGACGGCTCGCGGCTGCTCGAAAATCTCCTTCTGCATGAAATGCTTGAAGCCGCCCTTTTCCGCCAGAATCGGATCCCAGGAAATATGCTGCGTCGGGCGCTCCACTGTCTTGCCGTCCCCGTCCATCACGCGCACGCCCGCGGGCGTAATCACGGCGATATCGCCATCCGCGAGAAAGAAAATCTCGCGGGTGTGATGGAGCAGCGCGGGAATATCGCTCGCGATAAAGTATTCGTGATCGCCCAGGCCGACAACCGAGGGCGGGCCAAGCCTTGCGGCAACAATTTTGTTCGGGTCGCGTGTTGAAATCACCGAGAGCGCGTACACGCCTGTCAGCCGCTTCACTGTGAGCCGGACGGCTTCTTCGAGCGGCTTATCCTTCGAATACTTCTCGACGAGGTGGGCGATAACTTCCGTGTCCGTCTCGGTGACAAACTTGTGGCCTTCGGCGATCAATTCTTTCTTCAACTCGAGATAATTCTCGATTATGCCGTTGTGCACAACGACGACTTCGCCGGTGCAATCTCGATGCGGGTGGGCATTTTCTTCCGTGGGGCGGCCATGCGTCGCCCAGCGCGTATGCCCGATACCATATACGCCTTCGATCGGAGATTCTCGGAGCACCTCTTCGAGATTGTTCAGCTTCCCTGAAGCGCGGCGGATTTCCAGCTTTCCGTTTTTGTTGACGACGGCAATTCCCGCGGAATCATAGCCGCGGTACTCGAGCCGATGCAGCCCGTCGAGTATTAGAGGAACCACTTTTTTTGGGCCGATATAGCCGACAATTCCGCACACAGAGCGCGACTCCTGCTGAAATCTCTCGATTCAGAGCTGCGAGAGTTCAGTCAATTCAGACTAGCATACTTTTTGCGGAGGCAAATTCGCGGGAGAAACGCGGATTCCATGCAAACACCGAAGCGATTGCGATCATTCGAGGATTTCAAATCGGAATTCTTCGATCACCGGATTCGTGAGGACCTCCCGTGAGATACGTTCTACGTGCTGCCGTGCTTCGTCTTTCGTGATTCCATCGAGCTGCAACACAAAGAACTTTCCCTGACGCACGTCATGCACCTCCGCATAGCCAAGCGACTGGAGCGCATGATGGATCGTCTGGCCCTGAGGGTCGAACACCGTCTGCTTCAGCATCACCCAAACGTGTGCTTTCATCGGCCTCTCACAGTAAGTCCAGTTTTCTCGCGCCCGCGCGGAATTGCTCGAGCAACGGCCGTTTCTCCTCCGGCGGCAGGAAAGAGTTCGAAAAACTTGCCTCCGCGAGCCTCGTAATCTGCGATTGCGAAAGCCCCAGCGCCGCGGCGTTCGAATACTCGGTCACCAAATCCGTGCCAAACATCGCCGGATCGTCCGTCGAGAGCACCACGATTATGCCTCTCTCCACAAAATCCCGCAGGGGATGATCTGACAGCTCAGCTTTCGGCTTGCCAATTTGCCGCGCCAGCGCGCCGGTGCGCAGATTGCTCGTTGGACAAATTTCCAGCGGAATCCGCAGCGTAGCCAACCGCTCCGCAAGCACGGGATCTCGCATCGCAGCAATGCCATGTCCGATGCGCTCCACTCCGAGCAGATCCAGCGATTCGCGCACAACCTCCGGTCCTCCGATTTCGCCCGCATGAATCAGCAAGTGCAGACCCTGGCTCCGCGCGAATTCATATACGGCGCGAAAACTTCCGGTCGGCACCGACAGCTCATCTCCGCCAATTCCGAACGCCAAGACGCCGCGCTTCTGAAACTTCGCTGCCAATACAGCCACCTTCATCGCCGCATCGGCGCCAAATTGCCTAGTGGCGTCGAAGATCCACATCATGCGCAAGCCGTTCTCGCGATAGCGATCGGCGACTTCGGCGAGCGCGTTGAAATTGACTTCAACGTTTTGGTTATATCGCAGCATCACCCCGACCGACACCGTCACTTCGGCATAAATTACGTTCTGCCGGACCAGGTCATCCGCCAGCCGGTGCGCGATCAACGAGTAATCCTCCGGCGATTTCAAATAGCCCGTCGCCCACTTAAACGCGTCGAGGAAGCCCGCGAAATCGGTGTACTGGTAGCGCGCCGCTGCACTCTCCGGCGAAATCGCCACGCCGCGGCGCTCGCCGAGGAGGCTCACCGTGCTTGGGGTGATCGAGCCTTCGAGGTGGAGGTGAAGCTCCGCCTTCGGCAATTTTGCGATTTTCGCTGCCAGATCTTGCGAGTCTGCCATTTCATTTTCAGCGTGAGGGAAGCTGAGGTTTCCCGGCGTTGACCCAGGCGGTCAACCAATAAGATGCCACGTCGGTGGAAGCGTCGGCGATCTGCCGCACAAGCACCGCGCCGGCCTGGCTGTAAAACCGGTCGTAATATTCATCCGTATAATCCGATAAATTAGCGCGAGCGCGCCGATCGGATAGCAGCACGTTTTCGATCCACGAGTGCGCGCTCAGGCACATCTCAAACGCGTGGTCGGTCGGATCCTGAATGTAACTGGGCTGGTTCGGACGTATGTAGAAGAATTGCGAGTACCGGTCGATCAGGCTCGATCCGAAGCGCGCCTCCACGCCCGTCTGATTCGAAAGATGCCCGTCAAAGTTCGTAGTCGTCGCGAAAGGATCGTGAGCTTCGGCCACGTAGAACGCTAGTTGCGCGGCAGCTTCGCGCGCATCCTCCCAATTATGCGCGCGAAATGCATCTGTCAGTTTTTGACTCCACAGCCCGACGCTCCATGGCAGCAGTCCATTCGTGTCGAGCGTCCGCTTGCTGTACTTATAGGCCGCAACGCGGTAATCGCGCGGCAAATCCGCGTATGGATAAGCGCCGTACTTCTCGAAGCGGAGGAAACGATTGTGCGCGAGCGTAGGATTTTTCTGTGCTGCCTCAACCGGATCAAGCACATGCTGAATCAGAAACTGGCGATTGCCTTCGAAGTACGTACGGATCTCATCGGGAAGAATGTCCACCGCCTTCGTCGTGATAAGGCGCTCCGCGTTCGCAGCCCAGCCGATCGCCGCCGGTGCAATACACAGCAGGCTCACCAGCGCGATCATGAAGGCGGCGCGAAAAACAAACCTCATTTCTTAGGCTCCTGCGGCGGCGCAAACTCGCTGTGGTACCGGCTGTAACTGAAATAGATTACCAGACCGATAGCCAGCCAGACGAAGAAGCGAATCCAGGTTTCGATCTCCAACCCCATCATAAGCAAAAGGCAGAAAGCAACGCTCAGAATCGGCACCACAGGTCCGCCCGGCGCCCGGAAGCTGCGGCGGCGATTTGGATCGCGATACCGGAGTATCAACACACCCAGCGATACGAGCACAAACGCGAATAGGGTTCCGATATTGGAAAGATTCGCGAGCGTGCCAATATCAAAAAGGCCCGCCGGGATCCCCACAACAAATCCAGCAATCCACGTCGCGATATCCGGCGTTCGAAACCGCGGGTGCACGTGGCCGAAAATCTTCGGCAGCAAGCCATCGCGCGACATCGCGAACCACACTCTCGCCTGTCCGAGCTGAAAGACGAGAAGGGAAGAGATCATGCCCAGCATCGCACCGAATAGCACCGCCAGCCGCGTCCAGTGCAATCCAACGGAGTGCGTCTGATCGCCGATTCTCTTTAGCGCGTTCACCACCGGCGCCGCATCGTCGAGCACCGATTGCCACGGCACCAGCCCCGTCAGCACCACAGCTACGGAAATATAGAGAATGGTACAAATGAAAAGCGTCAGCAAAATGCCGATCGGCAAATCACGCTGCGGATTTTTTGCTTCCTCGGCCGCCGTGGACACCGAATCGAAGCCAATGTAAGTGAAGAAGATGATCGATCCGCCCGTGAGAATACCTGGCCACCCATTCGGTACGAACGGATGATAGTTCGACGGGTGAATGAATTCGGCGCCCGCGATGATAAAGGCGATGATGGCCGCGATCTTCAGCAGCACCATGATGTTGTTCGCTTCGGCGGACTCGCGAATTCCGCGCACCAGCACCACCGTCAGCAGCATCACCACCAAAAACGCGGGGAAGTCGAATCCGAAATGCCAGCCCGGCAGATAAAGATCTTTCCCAGCGAAATCCTGCAGCCCGGCCGGGAGGTACGCTGGCGAAATCCAGCGTAAAGGCGGGTGCCACCCGAACCAATCGAGCAGATTCACCATGTGCTGTGCGAATCCGACGCTCACCGCCATGTTGCTCACCGCGTATTCGAGAATCAGATCCCAGCCGATGATCCACGCGATCAGCTCGCCCATCGTCGCGTACGTGTACGTATACGCGCTTCCGGCGATGGGGATCATCGATGCAAGTTCCGCGTAGCACAGCGCCGTAAAGCCGCAAACGATCGCCACCAGCACAAGCGAGATTGCCAGTGCCGGCCCGGCGCCCGGACGCCCGGTGGTTGCACTATGGTGAATTATGAAATCGAGCAGCGGTGCATTCAGAATTGAGCTGGTGTCGAATTTTTGCCCCGCAATGGCCGTCCCAATGACGGTGAAGATTCCCGAACCGATCACGGCCCCGACGCCCAGCGCCGTTAGGCTCAACCAGCCAAGCGTCTTTTTTAGCTGCCTATCGGGATGTTCGGAATCGGAGATGAGCCGGTCAATGCTCTTTTTTTGGAAGAGCTGCTGGTTCACTCGCCACCTTCCCTCGTTTCGGGGTTGCAGGACCAGGAAATGTAACCTGAGAGGGCCGTCTTCGCAATGGAATTGCTGGCGGAGAGCAGTCGCGACTACGCGAGTTGCAGATTCGCGTAACGCTCCTTTAGTTTCTTCGTGCCGTGATCCATAAAACTTACGGTCAGCATCCGGTCGTCGTCTTCCTCTTCGACCCCGATGATGGTGCCTATGCCAAACATCTGATGCTTCACTCGTGTCCCAACAAGAGGATGCGCCTTCGATCGCCCCGATCCAACCGCGCGGCCTCCACTCGAGCGTCTTCCGAATGCCGTCCTCGGCCGCTGCTGGTAAAAATCGGGATCAGGCTCGTAACGTCGCGTCTCGCCAGCTTCCGCGAGCGATCCCGCGACCGTCTCGATCAACTTGCCCGGAATCTCGAGCAAAAATCGCGATGGCGCGGACGAACGCAGCCGCTCTTCACCGTAGTTGCGGCGATAGAGCGCTCGCGACAGAGTCAGCAGCTTCTTCGCGCGCGTCATCCCCACGTAGCAGAGCCGGCGCTCCTCCTCGACGTCATCATTGTTGCCAACGGCGCGGCTATGCGGCAACAACCCTTCCTCCAGCCCCGCGAGGTAAACAATGTCGAATTCGAGCCCCTTGGCGCTGTGCAGCGTCATCAGCGTTACGTTGACGTTTTCCTCATAATCGTCCGCAGCGCTTACGAGCGCAGCTTGATCCAGGACGTCTTGCAATGTCTGCCCGGCCTCCGTCGCCTCCGCCATCGCGTTCACAAGCTCCGTCAAATTTTCCATCCGCGACGTGTGCTCGAGCTTGTCCTGCTGTTCGACCCACGCAAGATATCCGGTGCGATCGAGCGTCTGTCTGAGCATCTCGGCCGGTTCGAGATCGCGCACTTCAGCCTGCAGCGTTTCGATGAGGTAGCGGAATCCTCGTAGCGCCGCGCCGCTTCGCGTCACTCCGGGTTGTGCGACCGTTTGAATCGCGTCCCAAATGCTCGCACCCTGCGTTTTCGACGCACTCTGCAGAGTTTGAACCGTCGTCTTTCCGATTCCGCGCGGTGGCGTGTTCAACACGCGCAGCAGCGCAACGTCGTCTTCAGGATGAAAAAGAAGGCGCACGTACGCCAGCGCGTCCCGCACTTCGGCGCGCTCGTAAAAGCTAAATCCGCCAACCACGCGGTAGCGGGTTCCGATGCGCCTCAGCGATTCTTCAAGGGCTCGCGACTGGGCGGTGGTGCGATAGAGAACCGCGATATGCGTGTCCGGCTCGGTCCGCACGGAATTGGAAATTTCGCCGGTTATGAATTCCGCCTCGGTGTTGGCGTCTTGCGCTTCGAAGAAACGGACATTTTGCCCTCCGCCCTGCATTGCCTCGAGTGTTTTCCCAAGCCGCGAGCGGTTGTGCGAGACCACGCCCGCAGCAGCGTCGAGAATGGTCTGCGTCGAGCGGTAATTATTTTCCAATCGGACGATTTGCGTTCCGGGGAAATCTTCGATGAATCGCTTCATGTTCCCAGCGCGCGCTCCGCGCCAGCCGTAGATCGACTGGTCCTCGTCTCCGACGACGCAGATATTCTTGTCTTTGCCCGCGAGCAGCCGCACCAGTTCTTCCTGCGCCGCGTTTGTGTCCTGAAATTCATCCACCTGAATATATCGGAGCCGCTTGTTCCACTCGGCGCGGGCATCCGGATGTTCCCTAAGGACACGAGTCGCTAAGAGAAGCAGATCGTCGAAATCAACAGCACCGGCGCGGCGCAGTATCCGCTCGTAGGTTTCGAATACGGAGGCAGCAGCGCGTCCCGCGGCGTCGTACGCCTCGCCGGCCATTTGCTCTGGCGTGATGCCGTGGTTTTTAGCGTGGCTGATTCGTTCTCGGAAGCTCCGAGGAGTGTACTCGCGGTCGTCCAATTGCAATTCTTCGAGCGCGAGCTTGACGGCACGGATCTGAGCGTCGTCATCGTAGATGGTGTAATCGCGCGGAAGTCCGATTCGTGTGGCTTCGCGGCGAAGAAGGCGCGCCGAGAACGAATGAAACGTGGATATCCAAATGTCCGACGCGTCGAGGCCTCGCGTTCGCAGCAAATCCGTGATCCGCTGTTTCATCTGCTCGGCGGCTTTATTGGTGAATGTGACGCAGAGAATCGACCGCGGATCGACGCCCATCTCCACCAGATGCGCCGCGCGGTAGGTGATCACACGCGTCTTGCCGGTTCCCGCGCCCGCAAGCACCAGCACCGGCCCTTCGGTCGCCAACACTGCCGCGCGCTGCTTCTCATTCAATTGTTCGAGTTCGGGCATGAATCGCTTCGGTCTTCTGTGAGACAGATTCTGTTTGTGACCGGCCAATTCTAGCGGAGCGCGGTCACTTCGGCAAATTCGCGCGAATTGCTCTGCAAAATTGAGGTCGACAGTTAGGATCAGTGCTGAATCGTCGAGGCCAGCGGAATCTCAAAAAACATCAACGGCTTGTTGCCCGCAACGATTTTTATATCGGGGATATAAAGCATGGCATCCGGCACGAGCGCGAAATCGTGGTCCACGTCAAAAAAAAGATAGCCGTGAATGGTCGCCATCGGCGGGATCACATCGGCATCGAGCGCGAACGGGCGCAGTTCCTCCGTGAGCTTGTCCACTTTCTTGTCGTGCGTCGGAGTGTTGACTGTGGGCAATCGCCGCTTCGTCGTCACGTCCGGTGATCCTCCGGGATAAATAATCAAGCGCGCGACTTGCCTCGGAGTGAGTGACTCCACCTTATCGCGCACTTCGCCCGCCGCGCCTATTTCGAGCCGGATCGAATTCATCGTGAGGCGCATCGGCTGCGGCGTTTCGTTGTGGAAAGTCACCTCAAGCGCAAGAATTCCGCCCTTGTACGGATTTTGTCTGCCGAAGATTTGCTCGGCCTTGGCCACGTCAACGCACGGCTCGGCCGATACGGTTAGTCCTTCGTGATGATCGTGCGCAGGTATCGTCTCAGTCGGCGCCGGAGCAGGCTGTCCCTGCTGTGTGGATTGCGCGCGTCCACTCGCCGCCAAAATGAGCAGCCCCAGAATCAAGCTCGCTTGTCTCATTGTTCGGAAGTTAAGATGCACCGTGGCCGGACCAAGTTGTGAGATGCTCGTGCGACTCGGTAAACACTATAATACTAGTTTTGTTTTTAGCATGTTGAGCGTGTTGTTCATCAGCTTGTTCATCGGCGCCGACTGTGTACTTTCTCTATAGCGTGTTGACTGCCACGGGGATGCTCCTCCTGTCTCCCTACTTTGCTATCAAGGGCTTCCGCACAGCCAAGTACTGGCACAATTTGCGTGAGCGCTTCGGGAATTTACCTGCGAACGTTGTCGCGCGCGCGTCGCATGTGGAAGGCTCAATTTGGATTCATGCCGTTTCTGTGGGAGAAGTTCTGGCGGCGATTCCGTTCGGAAGGGAACTGAAGCAGCGCTACCCGGCGCGTAGCATCTTTGTCTCGACGACCACTGATACGGGACAGCGCCTCGCGCGAGAACGGTTCGATTTCGCGGACGGCGTTTTCTATTTTCCGCTCGATTTCCGCGCGGCCGTTCGGCGGGCGTTTCGTGCTATTCGGCCGGCGCTCGTTGTCATCGTCGAGACAGAAATTTGGCCAAATTTTCTTCGCGAAGCGCGCGATCGCAATGTTCCCGTGGTCTTTGTCAACGCGCGGATTTCTGAGCGTTCGTTCCGGCGCTCGAAAGCGTGGCGTCACGTTTCCTTTGGGTTTTATGAAGAAGTGCTGGGCGACGCCACGCTGTTTCTCGCCCAGAGCGAGGCCGACGCCGCGCGTCTCGACGAAATGGGCGCCCCGCAAGATCGCGTCGTCGTCACCGGCAACCTGAAATATGACGGCGAGCCTCCGGCCGTGGGTGCCTTCGTTAAGTGGCTCGCTGAACAGACGCAAGCGCAGGAGCGCTGGCCGGTGGTCGTGGCGGGAAGCGTCGTTGCAGATGAAGAAGAGGCCGTGCTCGCGGCCTACGATATCGTCCAGCGGCAATGGCGCCGCGCGCTGCTGGTTCTAGCGCCGCGAAAGCCGGATCGTTTCGACGTTGCCGCTCGCATCGTCGCCGATCGCGGCTGGAAGGCTGTGCGGCGCAGCACTCTCGATCCCGCTGGCCCCCTGGATGAAAATGCCGACGTGCTCATCCTTGATTCCATCGGGGAATTGGGCGGAATGTATTCCATTGCCGATGCCGTCTTTGTCGGTGGTTCGTTGGTGGATTCGGGCGGCCACAATATTCTCGAGCCTGCCTGGTTCGAGCGCCCTCCTGTATTCGGTCCTTCGATGGAGAACTTCCGCGACATGGCGCAGCTCTTCTCGAGTGAAGGCGCCGGAATTCAAGTTCGCACCGGCGAGCAACTTGGCAAGACGTGGGCTCAACTCATTCGCGACACCGCTGTGCGCGACCGCATGGGAAAAAAGGCCAAAGAACTCGCCGAAAAGAATCGCGGCGCCACGAAGCGCTCGATCGAATACGTCGCGAAAATTCTTCAGCCAGATCTTTTTCAGCAGGATCGGGGCCCGGCGTGACGCCATATCGCTCCGTCTTGCTCCCGCTCTGCGTACCGTATGAGCTTTTCGCGCGTCTGCGCGCCTGGAGCTATCGAAAGGGAATCGCGCGCACGCGCCGCCTCCCGGGCGTTGTCATCAGCGTCGGCAATCTCACCGTTGGCGGCACCGGCAAGACCCCCTTCGTCATCTGGCTCGCCGGGAATCTTTTGGATCAAGGGAAGCACGTAGCGGTTCTTACGCGCGGCTACCGCGGCCAATTCCGCGGAATCCTGCGTAGCCACTGGAAGGACGAGTTTAAGAAATCGCCTGAAATGTCGCGTGGCCTCAGTGACGAAACCCGCATCCTGGAGAGCGAACTCGCAAAACACCCGGAAGCCGAATCCCTCCTCGCCATCGGAGTAGGTCCGGATCGCTTCGCCACCGGCTCCGAACTGGCGAAGGCTGGCTTTGATTGGTTCGTTCTCGACGACGGATTCCAACATCTTTCGCTCGCCCGCGATCTCAACATTCTCTTGATAGACGCCACTAACCCATTCGGCGGAGGCCACGTTTTGCCGGCGGGCGGTCTTCGCGAGCCGCGATCCGCCCTCAAGCGCGCCGATATCGTCGTCATTACGCGAAGCAAACATGCCCCGGCTATAGAAACAATTGTCCGGCGCCACTCTTCGGCTCCAATTCACTACGCCACTCTAAATTTCCGAGGACTTACCACGCTCATTTCCTACCATCACGGCGGCACCTATACACCGACGCCTCGAACCAAATTTTTCGCCTTCGGTGCCATCGGCAACCCCGCCGCTTTCTTCGCTGATCTGCGCGACTGGAGACTTCCTATAGTCGGCCACGCTGCTTTTCCCGATCATCACAAGTACTCACCCGGCGATGTAGAACATCTGGAAGCTCAAGCCCGAGCCGCCGGCGCTGACGCGTTGGTCTGCACGAAGAAAGATGCGATGAATCTTCAGGGTGTGGTGATCCGCACGTTTCCGGTGTGGGTCTGCAACGTATCGCTCGAAATCCACGATCCCGCCGGCTTCTGGCGTAACGCCACTGAAATTCTGATGCTCAAACGCCCGGAGATCTCGCTTTGAAAATTCTCGTCCGCGCCCCGAATTGGGTCGGCGATGCGATCATGACCATTCCCGCTCTGCAGGCGATTCGCGCGCACGAACCGAATGCTGAAATAACAATTCTCGCTCGCCGATGGGTCTCGGCTCTCTATCAAGGCCAGGGACTCGCGGACCACTTGCTCGTGATGGAAGGTCTTGCGGATCCGTCCGCGACGCTTCGAGCCGGACATTACGACGCCGCAATTCTCTTTCAAAATGCCTTTCACGCTGCATGGCTGACGTGGCGCGCTGGAATTCCAGAACGCATCGGCTATGCACGGGACGGCCGCGGCGAGTTACTTACGCGCGCGATTCCCGTACCATTGCTCGGCGAAATTCCCGCTCACGAAACTTATTACTTTCTCGAATTGCTACGCCGCGCAGGCTGGGTGGCGCGATTGCCGGCGGTTGATGAGATTCGACTCAAAATCTCGCCCGAGAGCCGAGATCGAGCAGCGAAGCAACTCATCTCTGCCGGTGCTCGACCGTCTTCCCGCCGCATCGCCATCGCCCCCGGCGCAGCTTACGGTTCGGCGAAGTGTTGGCCGCCCGCACGATTCGCCGATCTTGCCGGCCGCTTGATTGCCCGTTTTGACGCCGATGTGGTACTTTTCGGCGCGCCATCCGAACGCGATATTGCCGCTCGAATCGTCTCAGGCATGCGGCACCGCGCCGTGAATCTCGCGGGCGAAACATCGATCGAAGATCTGGCCGCGTATTTCTCGGCATGCGACGTTTTTATTGGCAACGATTCAGGCGCGATGCACGTGGCCGCGGCGGCGGGCGTTCCCGTAGTCGCCATCTTCGGTTCCACTGATCCCGATGGCACCGCGCCGGTAACTTCGCGGCGCACTCTCGTGCGCGTGGCGCCGTCTTGCAGCCCGTGCTTTTTGCGGCAATGCCCGGTGGACCATCGCTGCATGACGCGCATCGAAGTAGGCTTAGTCGAAGAGGCCGCCGGGAAATGGCTCGAGCAGCGAGGCAGGGAATAACGGCGTGAGCGGCGCGAAATCGAATCCCGAGCTGAAGCGCCGCGCAGTTTTTCTCGATCGCGATGGGACCATTGCCGAAGAAGTCGGCTACGCGAATCACATTAGCCGTTTCGTCGTTTACCCGTTCGCCGCAACGGCCATTCGCCGCTTGAATGAAGCAGGTTTGCCGGTCATCGTCGTCACGAACCAATCCGGCGTCGCGCGCGGATTTTTTCCAGAATCATTGATCGGCCGGATGCACGAAAAAATGGTCGAGGAGCTTGCCGCAGGCGGAGCCCACGTGGACGGGATGTACTACTGCCCGCACATTCGCGACGACCAATGTTCCTGCCGCAAGCCGCTTCCCGGTATGCTGGAGCAGGCCGCGCGCGAGCACAATCTCGAAATATCCGGCTCGGTGCTGGTAAGCGATCGCTATAACGATATTCAAATGGGACACGAAAATGGGTGCCGCACTATCCTCGTGCTGACTGGCTATGGCCGCGGCGATTACGAATGGAATCGCGCGAAGTGGCCGCGCCAGCCCGATCACGTGGTCGAAAATCTCGCGGACGCCGTCGAAATTATTCTGAAGGAGATGCGGTGACCGCCGCGCGAAAGAAGCGACCGCAGCCGGCTGCGGCCACCGGGTCGAGCGCGGATTTGACGCGCCTGCTCGATTTAATCACCGTATTTCCCAAGCAGACGATCGCGCTCGTGGGCGATCTCGTCCTCGATCAATTCGTGTCCGGCGAAATCTCCCGCGTCTCGCGGGAAGCTCCCGTCCTGATCCTGCGCCACCGCCGTACCCGCGCTCTCCCCGGCGGC
Source organism: Acidobacteriota bacterium (assembly GCA_003152355.1). Taxonomy (GTDB): domain Bacteria; phylum Acidobacteriota; class Terriglobia; order Acidiferrales; family UBA7541; genus Palsa-147. The sequence goes on from PMAA01000258.1 coordinate 47,060, forward strand.
GGCGCAAACGCACTCAATAATCTCGCCGATCTCGGCGCTCGCGTTCTTCCCGTTGGCGCGGTCGGCGACGATAGATCGGGCCTCGCCCTCCTCGAATACTTCCGCCGAAAGCGAATCGATGTTTCCGGCATCGAGAAAGTCCGCGGATGGACCACGCCGACCAAAACGCGCTTTCTCGCCGGTTGGACGCACACCACCGAGCAACAAGTTTTGCGTGTAGACGACGAGCCGGCCGAACTCTTGCCCGCTCACGTGCAAAGGAAAATCGGAAAGAAGCTCCGCGACCGTAGCCGCCACGCACGCGCAGTTCTCGCCTCCGATTACGGTTTCGGCTGCGCGACGCCCGAAATCCTCGCGAGTGTCCGCGACGGCAGGCCCACAACGCTCGATTCGCGCCACTCGCTTCCTGCCTTTAGCCAGTCCGGTATCACCGCTGCCACGCCGAACGAGTCCGAACTCGAAGCGCTCTACCAGCGGCGCATCGGGAACGACGCGCAGGTTCTCGAAGAGCTTGGCCGCCGCGCTCTCGGCGAGTTGCACCTGAAGGCGCTCCTCGTCACGCGCGGGAAAGACGGCATGGCGCTCTTCGAGCAAGGCCAGCCGGCGCGATTGATCTCAATTTTCGGCTCCGAAGAGGCTGCGGATGTGACCGGCGCCGGCGACACGGTGATCGCCGTTTTTACGCTGGCTCTCGCCGCCGGTGCCACGTTCCTCGAAGCGGCGCACCTCGCAAACTACGCGGGCGGAATTGTTGTAATGAAACGCGACACGGCAACCGTAACGTGCGCCGAACTCGAAAACGCCGTGCGTTCCTCTGCCACATCAATGCGCTGAAGGCCAATGGACACGTCAAAGAAAATTCTCGGCCGCGACGCACTCAAGCAAGCGCTTGAGCCCCATCGCAAACGCGGCGAAAAGATTGTCCTCGCGAACGGCTGCTTCGATCTTCTGCACGCCGGCCACATCCGCTACCTCCAGGGCGCTCGAGCCGAAGGCGATATTCTCGTCGTGGCCGTAAATTCCGATTCGAGCACCGAATCGCTAAAAGGCCCCGGACGCCCGGTCCTACCCGAGCGCGGCCGCGCCGCTCTTGTCGCCGCCCTCTCTTCCGTGGATTTCGTCGTTATTTTCCCCGAACCGAATGTCGAATCGCTCTTGCAAGATCTCCGTCCCAACGTCCACGCCAAAGGAACCGACTACACGCCCGAGACTGTCCCTGAGCGCAGCGCGTCCGCGCGCCTCGGTATCCGCGTCGCCATCGTCGGCGACCCCAAAACTCACTCGACGCGCGATCTGCTCGCCAATATTCGCAAGCGCGCCGATGGCTGACCGGCGATTCCTCATTGTTCGCCTCGGCTCTCTCGGCGATATCATTCACACGCTCCCGGCGTCAGCAGCGCTTCGCGATTCCTTTCCGAATGCACAGATCGANNCCTTCGCAGCGCGCATTACACTTCGGCGCTCGATTTTCAGTCGCTCTACAAATCTGCGCTTCTCGCCCGCGCTGCCGGTGCGAAGGAAGTGCTCGGCTTCGATTGGGATTATGCGCGCGAGGCCCCGGCGTCGCTTCTGTATTCCCGGCGCATCCATCCTTCCGGCGCGCACAAAGTGGAACACAATCTCGCGCTCGCGGAAGCCGCCGGCGCGAAGCACGTCACCCCGCGATTTGTTTTGCCGGAATCTGTTGAAGCAAATAAATGGGTCGGCGAGCAGCTTGCTAAGCACGGGCTGACGGATTTTTATATCATCAGCCCAGGCGGCGGCTGGCGATCGAAGTGTTGGCCTGCTGAAAGATTTGGAGAGCTTCACCAGGAATTGGCCAGGCGCTACGGCTTGCGCGGGGTTGTAAGCATCGGCCCGGGCGAGGACGCTCTGGCAAATGAAGTGATAGAAGCCGCTGGCGACTCCGCTCCAATCCCGCTCGCGACGGACCTCTTGCAATTAACGGCGTTACTTCGCCGCGCAAAATTCGTCGTCGCGGCAGACACGGGCCCGCTGCATCTCGCTGCCGCACTCGGCACCGCCGTCGTCGGCCTGTATGGCCCGACGGATCCCGCGCGCAACGGTCCGTTCGGCACTCGCGCCGCAGTGGTCCGCAAGGCGCTGTCCTGGGAAACGACTTACAAGCGCGGCGCATCACATTCTCCCGCTATGCTTCGCATCGAAGTCGCGGACGTCGTGCCCGCTGTAGGCACGCTCGTGGAGAATTCCTGATGGCGGGAAGCTGGGTTACGCGCTGGCGCGTTCGTGCCGGCTACCCGCTTTCGATTCTCTATATCGCACTGGCGGCGCCAACGATCACGTTCATCGCAATCGGTGCAGCAGTAGCGGCCATCGGACTCATCGTTCGCGGCGCGGCGGCGGGACATCTGCGCAAGCTCGAGACTCTCACGACTTCAGGCCCGTACGCCTGGACCAGAAACCCGCTCTATCTGGGAAGTTCCTTGCTGGCAGCCGGCTTCGCCATCGCGGGCGGTTCGCCGTGGAGCGCATTGGTGATTGCGGCGTACTTCCTCATCTTTTATCCCGCTGTGATGAAAAAAGAGGAAGTCGAACTTCACCAGCGTTACGGCACCGCATTCGATGAATACGCTGCCCGCGTGCCCCTATTTTGGCCGCGCCCGCCCCGGCGCCCCGGTGCCGCCGTCGCTGGAAACGGCGAAGCCAGTTTTTCCTGGAAACAATACCAGCGCAACCGCGAATATCAGGCGGCCATCGGAGTTCTCGGCGCACTTCTTCTCGTGTGTCTGCGAATGATCGTGCGTCACCGCACAGGATGGTAGTGTTGAAAGCTGCGATGGAATTTTAGAAGTTACTGCAAGCGGTAGATTTCGTGCATCACGCGCTGGAATTTTGGCCGATAGAGCAAATCGAACGCCCGCTCTTTCCCAGGAAACATGTCGAGTGCGAGCCTGCGTGTCGCCGCGGCCATCGAGGACGCTTCTTCAGGTGACAAACTGCCGGAAGCAATCGTGTCGAGCGCCAGATAAACCAAAATTCGCAAACGGCGCATCCGCCTGCTTTCGTCGTCGATTTCTTCTTGGGTTGGTTTCTGCGTCTCGGTCGAATCCATCATTGGCCTAGAATCGTAATCCAGATTAGTATGAACCCTTGAATTCGGCGCGCCAATAGTACGGCGGGACAGGTTTCCACAATGCAAGCAGACAAAAACGAAGCAAAAAAAACCGAAGCAGACCAAAACGAACGCAGCGTGGTGATTCACGTTGCCGGAACGATGGCCGAGGCGATGGTGATTCGCTCGCTGCTCCAAAGCGCGGGCATTCGCTCTCCGGGTTCCGTCTCCATGGATCCCTTTCCTCTTCGTGAAGCGCCAGAAGGCACGCACGGCGAAGAAATCGTCGTAATGGAGTCCGAGGCAAAGACGGCGAAGGAAGTCATCGCAACCTATCTTCGCGCCGGCTCCAGCGATTCTCCTTCCGGCGGCACGAAGAAGTAACCGTTCAAATATATCGAGCGGGTGCCGCTGTACCGCGATAAAGCTACTCCGATTTTTCCTTCCGCTATTCCGTTGGGTGCGTGTCCCGGTATGTTGTGACGCGCAGGCTCTTCGCATTCGAAATCGTCGTGACGGCCCCGTCGAGATCCGTTCGCAGCACTCTCACGCCGTCTTTCTGATAGCGATCGAGAACCGCGGCGTGCGGCTGGCCAAAAATGTTTCCCTCGCCCACGGAGATCACCGCGATTCGCGGCGCGACCGCGGCCAGAAACTCATCCGTAGACGAAGTCTTGCTCCCGTGATGCGGCACCTTCAGAATGTCCGCGGACAGGGCATCGCCGTCCGCGATAATTTCCTTTTCAGCTTTTTGTTCGATGTCGCCCGCGAGCAGGAATCGCGCGGCTCCGGATTCCACCCGTAGCACCAGCGAATTATTGTTTGGATTTGATGCCAACTCACTCGTCTCGCTCGGCCAAATCACCTCTCCGTGCGCGTAGCCGAAATCGAAAGCATCGCCGCGATGCTCGTGAATCACCGGAACGCCTGCAGCTTGCGCTTGGGCGATCAGTTCTCGATACGCGCGCGTGTCCACGTCGGACCCGACCCAAAGTTGTCCCACGTGAAAATCATTCAGAACGGCGCGGAGACCATCGAGATGGTCGTGGTGCGCGTGCGTCAACGCGACAACGTCGATTCGTTTCAGCCCGCGCGACCAGAGGTATGGCGCAACCACTTCCTCACCAATATCAACTGCCGCGCGATATTGCCCGGGGAACTCGCTGCCCGTTTCGCCTCCGCCGTCAATCAGCATGGTGCGGCCGTCGGGAAATGCCGCGAAGATTGAGTCGCCCTGGCCGACGTCGAGGACAGTCACTTCCATCGCGCCAGTCGCGACTTGAGGCCGAAATGGATGCGTCGCCGCCGCAAGAGTAATTGTCGCGAACACTCCGGCAGCCGCCAATTCGCATACGCGTAAAACGCGCGTGCGTTTTTGTGATGTCATCGCAACCCGTCGCTTCGGTCCTGAGCGTCTCGTTCTGTTCGCATGCACCAGCGCGCATAGCGCCACCAGAGCGGCGAGCCACTCGATCATCAACCACCCAGGCGGCGCGGGAACTCGATAGGACGCGCGAGGAAGCGCCGCGAACCAGTGCACCGACACAAGAAGTAATCTGCACAAAACTAGCAGTGCCATCGCCAGCACGTCCGCCAGTCGCTTCCATAGGAAGCTCGCTCCGAGCATCAGGTAACCTATGGGCACGATCAGTCCTGTCAAAAAAACAGCCGGCACATTACTAAGCGGCCCCGCAAGCGTCACACGATGAAATTCAAGCGCCAGCATCGCCAGCATTCCAGCTTGCAACGCGAACGACAGAAGAATGAGTTCAAAGATTCGCAACCCCGCGCGAATCGGTGCCGCGAGCAAATCATTTGAGCGCGGCGCAAGCGCCACGGGCAGTCGCTGCGCCAGCCAATGCGACGCGGCGCGCAAGTCCAGCCGGAATTGCGCAACCTTGGGCCGATGCGATGCGTCTCGCGTGACGTCTCCTAAATGCGCAAGCCCCGCAAGATAAGGTTCGCCTTTCCGCTCAATCCACGGCAGCGCGAGACCTGCGATCACGCCGGCCGCAAGAAACGACAATTGAAAGCTCGAGTCAATCAACTCCGACGGCCGCCACAGCAACAACACCAGAGCGGCAAGTGCGACCGTATTCAGCTGCTCCACGCGCCGAAAAAAGGGCCGAGCCGACAAATAAAATGTGGCCATCAAAGCCGCGCGCAAAATCGGCGGCCGATCCTGCACGATTCCGACGTACGCGACCAGCGCGCCTAACGTCACAAGCCCTGTCAGCCACGCAGGCGAGCGCAATTTCCGCCCGAGCCAAAGCAAAAACACGCACAAAGCGCCGACGTGCAATCCCGCCACCACAAGCACGTGATACGCGCCCGTCTTTTGAAATTCGGTGGACACTTCGGAAGTGACGAACATCCTGTCACCCAAGAGCATCGCGCGCAGGATCGCGGCCTGTTCGGGCGCCGAGGCAAATGCGGCATCAAGACGCGCGAGCAACGCTCCGCGCGCCCGCGCCAGCCCGTAGGGGATTCCAAGCGGCGGCGTGCCCACTTTCAGCAGCAACTCCGCGCTTCGAAGCGACCCCATCAAGTCAATTCCTTCGCGCGCCAGTTGCCCTCGCGCATCACCGGCCCCCGGATCCATGAAGTTCCTCGGCGCATGCGCGCGCATTAACGCCTCAACTCGATCTCCTGCTCGAATGAGAGGCAAACTCTCGTCATGCCGCGGATTGAAGTAATAATTCATGCGCAATCCGCCCGACACAGGCACCGCGCGCCCCGCCGCCTCCACGCTCTCCAGGTCCACCTCGTATCGCACGCCCCACGGCAATCGGAGCGGATCCTCGCGCAGGCGCCCTCGCCATCGCAGCGGCTCGCTCGTGTCAATTCGCTTTTCGGAAACCATCCGCGCGATTCCGTTCGCCGGCACGATCAGATGTTGGAGAGAAGCCGCAGCTCCGCCCAAAGCTGCCCAAGCGATGAGCGCAGCCAGCCATGCGGGCCATGTTGAATGTAAGAACCGCAGAACCAAAGCGGCGAGAAGAATAAGTACCGCAGTAGATACAAGCCAGAAGGGCAGTGGTAGCGGCCGCGCAAGACGAAGCAGAATGCCGCCAGCGAACGCCGCGACGATCCACACCGCCGGAACTCTCATCACCGTTTCACAAGTTTCACCATGCTTTCAATATGGAAAGTTTGAGGAAATAGATCGAAAAGGTGAACTACGGAGACCGCGTATCCCTGCGCGACGAGTATTTCCAAATCCCGCGCCATCGTTGACGGCTCGCACGACACGTATACGATCGTCGCCGGCCCCACCTTACGCAGCGCCGCTGTCCCTTCGNNTGAGATAAACGATTTCGCGCGGCGCCAGCTTGCGCAATTGACGCAGCGCGGTTTCCGCCACGCCCGCGCGCGGCGGATCGAGCACAACGCAGTCGGTCTTTTGCCTCGCCCGGCTCAGAAATTCGACGGAATCGCTTTCACGAATCTCGATCTTATTTGTCGCCCGGTTCTCAGGCGCGGCTGCATTATCCTTAAAGTCGCGCACGGCCACCGGATTCGATTCTGCCGCGATCACCCGCCGAAATTTCCGCGAAAGCGGAAGCGAGAAAAGTCCCACGCCCGCAAAAATGTCGACGGCCAACTCCCCGGTTCCCGCCGCCTCAACCACCGCCTGCGCCATTTCGCCAACCAGAAATCGGTTCACCTGAAAGAACGAAAGGTGGCTCACTCGATATCGAAACTCTCCGACGCTGTAGTTTAGAGATCCCGGCCCTTTCAGCTCCATGCGATTCTGCTGAACATCTTGAAAGAGAACGCTCGCAAGCGCCGGAATTTTCTCGCGCAAAAGTTGCTGAGTCTCACTGAGCGTCTTCGGAAACTTACCGTATGTGAGCGTAAGAAGCACCGACTCGTCTCGCTCGTCGGCGAAAGCCTCCACTTCTCGCAGAGACGGCGGGAGTCCGCCGCTGGAAAGCAACTCTCGTATCGCGTGAAATGTCGCCAAAATCCGCGGCGACAATATGGGGCAAGTTTCGATCGGAACAATCGCCGTTGAACTCGCCTGAAAGTATCCGATTTGCGGCGCATCATCGATCCCGCTCTCGCGCACTCTCCACTGCGCCCGGTTTCGGTATCCCCACGGCGGCGATGCATGCACAACGATCGGCCCCGTCCAATCAATTTTCCCGATTCGCCGCAGCGTTTCCCTTAAAATTTGCTCTTTGTAGCCCAGTTGCGCCGCATAAGAAATATGCTGGTAATGGCAGCCCCCGCAAATTAAAAAGTGCGGACAATCGGCCTCAATCCTCTCCGGCGAGGGTGTGAGCACGCTTTCCAGCCGCCCGCGAACAAATTTCTTTTTCGTCTCCGTAGGAACAACGGCGACAGTTTCACCGGACAGAACGAACGGCACAAACACCGTCGCACCCTCGTGGTGCGCGAGGCCATCTCCCCCGTAAATTAGTTTTTCGATTTTTACATCCATGGCCGTCCGATGTGGCTTAGGTCAGATAAAAGAGACTCAGCCGCGGCACGCCAAAACTTTCGAGCAGCCGCTTCTGCGTGTACTGCCGTTCGAGCTGCGCAATCTGTTCCGCGGTCATCTTGCGGCGATAAGGCGCTAGCTGCCGGTCCATCTCACGCCGGATGTTCAGCAGCGTCTCCTCGCTCGCGCCCGATTGCAGCGCAGGCAAGAGCTTTTCTTCCAGCACCGTCAATCTTCGCTCAAAATCCTCGAGGTCGAGTGCCGCCGGCGAATCGAACTCCGTCGCAATCTCATCAAGGCGCTTCGCCGTCTCCGCAAGTTTGGCAGCCAATCCAGCTTCGACACCGTGTGTATTGCAGGCAGCCCGAAGTCTCTCCGCGTTTCGCCTCAAATAGCCGCAAAGCTCGTCGCGCGAAAATGGTTCAACTGTCGGCCGTACAGCCCTCGACGCATCCTGCGATGGCCCTGCGCCCGCAGTTGCTTCTTGCAACTCCGCAGCAGCATCGAGCACCGCATCCACGCAATAGGCGAGACTCTTCAGCGATCGCCCTCCCGCCGCCCGCCGCGATCGCCCGTAACTCTCGAACGCCCGATCGATCCCTTTCAACACGGCGGTAAGAGGAATGCCGGACTTCTGCCACGTCTCCACTATCGCCCAGTCCAGCGGCGAAACCAGAATGTGAGCCCCGCGCTTCCGCCAGAAATATTCCTCAATCTCAGTAAAATAATTGAAGTAGTTGAACGATTCCATGCGCGATGGCTAGCCGCTGCGGTTCAGCGCTCTGATTTTGGCGGAACGCCAGCCGCCTGAGGTGACGCGTGGCGTTCTTTGCCGCCCCGAACGCTCGCGCCGGAATTTCGCTCCCAAATAATTCGCAATCCGTCGAGCGTCAGAAATTCGTCAATCGTCTCGATATGCCGCGAGCCTTTTCCGATCAACGCCGCCTGCCCGCCCGTCGCCACCACTCTCGTCTTTTCCCCAAGCACTTTCTTCATGCGTTCAAGAATTCCGTCCACCATGTCCACGTAGCCGTAGTAAAGCCCTGACTGCATCGAAGCCACAGTGTTCGTCCCGATAATTTTCCCTGGATCCTTAATCTCGACGCGAAACAGCCGCGCCGCCCGCGCGAAAAGCGCGTCCGCCGAAATCCCAATCCCCGGCGCCAGCACGCCGCCAAGATATTCCCCGCGCTCAGAAACCGCATCGAAATTAAGCGCTGTCCCAAAATCCACGGAAATGCACGGCCCGCCATATTTCTCGAAAGCAGCCACAGCGTTAACAATCCGATCCGCGCCCACTTCCAGCGGATTATCGTAATGGATGGGCATCCCAGTTTTCACGCCCGGCTCGACGAAAAGCGCCTTCAAATGAAAATACCTCTCAGACATCCCTGCGAGCGTGGAATTCAACTGCGGTACAACGGAACTGATAATGACTCCATCAATTTCGCTCGAATCAAGCGACGCCAGCGTAAAAAGATCGCGCGCCAGAATTCCATACTCGTCAATCGTCTGTTCGCGCGAGGTCGTAAGCCGCCAGTTCGCCACCAATTCGCTGCCGCGATACACGCCGAGAACCGTATTCGTGTTTCCGACGTCCATCGTCAGCAGCATTACGCCTCCGTCACGTCGCCGGAAATCACCGTCACCACGCGGCCGTCGTCCCGCGCCACGCGAAGAATCCCGCTCGGTTCAAGCCCTTTCGTCGTACCCACAAACGAATCGTTCGCCGTCATAATCCGCACGCGTTTGCCCTGATAGTAGCTCGATACTTCCGAGAACCGCCGAATGATCGGCGCCGAACCTTCCGACAAAAGAAGATTGTA
>PMAA01000190.1:0-27115 GCA_003152355.1 Acidobacteriota bacterium
GAGCGCGGTATCGATCATGTCCTGGCTCGTGGCACCGAAGTGAGCCCACTCGGCGCTTTGCCCCGGCAGACGTTCCCTGAGCACTCCGACCAGTGCGACCGCAGGGTTGCCCGAAAGTCGGCCGGCGCGACCCAGGGCTACAGGGTCGAAGTCGTGGTCGCGCTGACAGCACCGCTCGATTGCCTCCGCTGCCTCGAGAGGGATTACTCCGGCGTTGGCCTCAGCCCTGGCCAAAGCGACCTCGAAGTCAAGCATGGCCCGCAGCCACGACCGGTCCGAAGTGGCAACGGCCATCGCGTCCGTGGTGAGGACCGAGACAAACAGGCCCCCCTCTTCGTGCGAGTCCCTCTCACCTGGGGCCAAAGAAAACCGTCTCCCTGCCGCCTTGAAGGTGGACGTCGAAGAGGTAAGCAGGCGGGCCGTTAGTCGAGCCTGGGTCGTCCGCATTCGAGCGCTGCGCCACCAGCCGGCTCCGCAGATCTGGGCTCGCCAAGCCCGCGAGCACGGGGTCCGCTTGATTGGCCTCTTCGTCCGAGAAATAAATGCGCGTCACGAGCCGCTGCAACAGGCCACGGGCGAAGATCGAAACGTCGATATGCGGCGCCTGGAGCTGACGCTGCGGCCCGGGGAGCGCGGGCGGCTTCACGGTCACCAGCCGGTAGCGACCATCGGGGCCGCTGAGGGCCCGGGCAAGGCCACTCCATGACTGGGAAGAGCCCACCGAAGAGGCGCCAGAGGCACCCGCCTGCCAGAACTCCAACATGGCGTCTGTAACCGGGCGGTCGTCACCGTCGAGTACCGACCCGGCGACAACGATCGCGCTCAAGTCAGTTTCGCTCCCAGTGCTTGCGTCGGCCAACCACGCCGTACCCAGGCTCACGAACGGCCCTGCGGTCTGAGACGGCGTGGGTAGGCGGGACGACGGCGCCCGGCGTACCGGCGCCGTGGGGTGGCCAAGAGCGCTCATTTCACCCCATCCACCGGCGTGGGGACCGCCCCGCCGAGCACTATGTCAAATACGTAACCGAGGGCCCAGCTCTCCACCGTTGTCGCCATATCGAACCTGGCTACCAACAGCTCAGCGGCTCGTCGGTCCGCTATCGACTGGTAGATGGGGTCCATTACGAGCAACGGGTCGCCCGGGAAGTACATCTGAGTGATGAGCCTCTCCACGAAACTCGTGCCAAAGACGGAGAAGTGGATGTGGGCCGGCCGCCAGGCGTTGTAGTGGTTGCTCCAGGGATACTCACCCGGGCGAATGGTGATAAAGCGATAACGGCCCTCCGAGTCGGTAAAAGTCTGGCCGCGTCCGGAGAAATTCGGATCGAGCGGTGCGTCATGCTGATCACGTTTGTGGACGTAACGCCCGGCGGCATTCGCCTGCCAGACTTCGATGAGTGCATTTCGCGCGGGCCGGCCGTTTTCGTCCATCACGCGTCCCGTGACGATAATCCGCTGACCGAGCGGCTCGCCGGCGTGCTGGCGCGTCAAATCGTAGGCTTTCACCGGGACGATATCCTTTTCAAAAAGCGGGCCTGTGATTTCAGAAAGCGTGTGCGGTACATAAATGAGCGGCTTGCTCGGTGCGCGCTTAATGCAGGAAGCGTATGGCGTGTGCAAATGGTTCGGCTGCGTGCCCGCTCGCGGACGGCGATAGCCTTCGATTTTGCTCGTCGAGATTTTTCGATCTCCGGATTGCGCGGAGTCGGACTTGGACGACAAGGTCATTCCGTTCATTCTCCTCGATCGGCGGTTCCGTGAGCCGCCGTGGTGCGCGCGTACAAGTCTCGCAGCGCAGTCAATTCACACACGGATGGTTTAGATGTGACGCCGAGCTTAGGCGCCACTTTCAGTTTCCAGCCAGTGGCCCTTTGCACCTGCTCGAGCGCAATGCCCGGATGTAGAGCGGTCAGCACAAGCTCGCGGGTCGCAGGATCTGAATTCATCACGCCGAGGTCGGTGATCACGGTTGTCGGGCCACGGCCTCGCCGCGCGGACTGGCCTTCCTGATTGGGCTCGTCAACATATCCCGAAGACGTCACAAAATCCAATTTTTCGACGAACGCGCGCGAACTGTGTTTTAGGATGATCGTGACTTCCTTCGCTGCGGTCGCGATTTCAGGCGCTCCTCCCGCTCCGGGAAGCCGGACGCGAGGAGCGTCGTAGGTGCCGCCGATTACGGTCGTATTGATATTCCCAAATTTATCAATTTGCGCGGCGCCCAGAAAGCCGATGTCCACGCGGCCAGCCTGCAGCCAGTATCGAAAAATTTCCGGAACCGACACCACGGTGTCCGCGGTCTCGGCCAATTCGCCGTCGCCGATCGAAAGCGGCAGGACGTGAGGTTTTGTCCCAATCGTGCCGGATTCATAGATCAGCACAACTTCAGGCGCGTGGGTGAGGCGGGCGAGATTTGCCGCCGCGCTTGGAAGGCCGATGCCAACAAAGCACACGGTGCCGTTGTGCAGTTTGCGCGCCGCGGCGACCGTCATGATTTCGCTCGGTGAATACTCCAAGTCAGACATTGCTGTTCACTTTTGCGCCGGTTTCGATGCTTCGCCGATATTCCGCGAAGTCGCTCGTCGAAAGAACGTGGCGCTGCATCCAGACAAGAAATGTTTCTCGATCGCGCGAAATGTCGTCCCAAGCTTTGCAAAACGCATTGTCGCGTTTGTAATACCCATGCGCATAGGAAGGATGCGCCCCGCCCGGAACCTCGCACACGCAAGAGACGACCCACGCCGGCAGCACGCAAGCGTTCACCGGCGCCTGGAGGTCGTCAACGATTTCTTCGACGGTGACGATCACGCGCTTAGCCGCCAGCGCCGCTTCCTTCTGAATGCCGATGATGCCGTAGATCAGGACATTTCCCTTTCGATCGGCCTTTTGCGCATGAATGATCGTCACGTCCGGATTGATCGCAGGAGTCGCCGCAAGCACCTCGCCCGTGAACGGACAGGTGATGGATTTGATTTTCTTATTATATTTCGGCAAATCGGACCCGACATAACCGCGCGTCACCGCAAACGGCAATCCTGAAGCACCGGCCTGATATCGCGCCGCCATGTCGGCATGACTGTGCTCTTCGATTTGGAGAGGATTCGGCCAGCCGCTCTGGATTGCTTCGCGGAATCGATGCAGTGAACCGACGCCCGGATTTCCGCCCCACGAAAAAATCAGCTTTGAGGCGCAGCCCATTCCGATCATTTGATCGTAGACGAGATCTGGGGTCATGCGGATGAGCGTTAAATTCCGGCGGCTCTGCCGAATGAGCTCGTGACCCGCGGCGAAAGGAATGAGATGCGTGAAGCCCTCGAGGGCCACGCTATTTCCATCGAAAACGTGGCTCGCGACCGCTTCCCGCAATGGCACGATAGAAGCCAAGGCAGTCTCCACGTACTGGAAGCGCTACTCGAACAAAGCGGGACGAACGCGCCAGCGAATCTAAGCAAGGGGAGAAAGGAAGTCAAGACCGATTATCGAAATTGCGTGCGTATATCGCCTAGTTCGTGTATCCTTCCGCGCGTTCTGCAACCGTCCTAACGGAGTTCTCGATGCCGCGCGCCGAGAGTCGCCCCGCCACCAAGCCACCGGCGCAGAAGCCCGCAAAGTCCCCGACGCACGCCCGACCCCCAATCCTGACGCCAGCGGCGCAGGTGGACGCGCTCACTGGCGATCCAAATTTCATGACGTCGTTGGCTCGCGGCCTCGTCGTCATCCAAGCGTTCTCGGAGAGAGACCGTCGCCAGACAATTTCGCAACTTAGCCTAAAGACCGGCTTGTCACGCGCGGCGGTGCGGCGTTGCGTGTACACCTTGGTCAAGCTCGGATTTGCCGGAACCGACGACACCCGCCATTTCTATCTGCGTCCGAGAGTTCTGACGCTAGGTCACGCCTACATCTCCTCGATGCCGCTGGCGTCCGCGGCGCAGCCGGTACTGGAACACCTCAGCCATCTGCTTCACGAGTCGAGTTCGATCGCGACGCTCGATGGACTGGAAATTATTTACGTAGCTCGCGCGAGCGCAACCCGAATCATGTCGATCGATCTCGGCGTCGGCAGCCGCTTGCCGGCGTTTTGCACGTCCATGGGCCGGGTCATGCTCGCGAATCTGCCGCCGGAAGAACTTGAGTCGTGCCTCGCGCGCATCGAGTACACGCCCCACACGGATCGCACCGTCAGCAACGCCGAAAAACTTCGGCAGGTGCTTCGATCCGTCCAGCGCAACGGATACGCGATTGTTGATCAGGAATTGGAGCTCGGACTGCGCTCGATGGCCGTACCGATTCGAAATCCGATGGGCAAGGTCGTTGCGGCGCTAAACGTCGGCGCGCACGCGCAGCGCGTCTCGATTCAGGACATGCAGAATCGGTTTCTTCCCCATCTGCAGGCGGCGGCACAGGAGCTCTCGATGCTGCTTCGGTGATCGAACATGGCGGATACGGCTGCATCCAGGCGCTACGAAAGTTCGCTGGTCGCGATGCTCTTCGTCACGTGGGGCACCGTCTTTCTCGACCGCATGGCGCAGCTTTATCTCGCACCATACATCGCACCCGAATTCAATCTGAGTCACGAGCAAATTGGATTGCTCGCCTCCGTCCTCGCGATCACTTGGGCGATTTCGACGCTGTTTTTTGGCGCGCTCTCGGATCGTGTGGGGCGCAGGCCGATTCTGATTCCCGCGGTGTTCGCGTTTTCGCTGCTGTCGTGGCTGTCGGGCGCGGTCCATTCTTATCACCAGCTCTTGCTTGTTCGCGCGCTGATGGGACTCGCGGAAGGCCCGACGTGGTCGATCATGACGGCGCTCGTCGAGGAATCATCGTCTCCCGAGCGGCGCGGAAGAAATATCGGAATCGTGGTGAGCGCCGGCGCTCTCGTCGGACTCGCGGCCACGCCAATTTTGACCACGCAGATAGCCGCGCATTTTGGCTGGCGGTGGGCGTTTTTCGTCGCCGGGATTCCGGGCTTTATCACCGGCTTGCTGATCTGGCGATTCGTGAAGGAGCCTCCTAAAAAAGAAGGAGGCGAATTTCACGGCCACAAACCGCGATTCCGTGACTACGTGTCGATATTGCGATACCGCAACATTTGGCTGTGCTGTATCGGCGCCACAGGATTTATCGGTTGGCTCTTTTTGAACAGTGTTTTTGCGCCGCTCTATATCACCGAAGTGGCGCACCAGCCGGGGACGACTGCCGGCTTTCTTCTCGGCGCTTCCGGCCTGGGAAGCTTTATTCTCGGATTCCTGCTTCCGTCGCTTTCGGACCGCTGGGGACGCAAGCCAGTTCTGCTCTTAATGGCCGCAATGTCGGCGATCGTTCCGCTCGCGCTTTCGTGTCGGGCTCTCTATGCGTTCCCGTGGATTTTGGCCGCCATTATTTTCCTGACAAACGCGGGCCAAGGAATCGCTGCGCTCGTGATGGTTGTTATCCCCACCGAAAGCGTTCCGCCGCAATTCGCGGCGACATCTATCGGGCTCGCAACACTCACCGGGGAAATATTTGGCGCGACCGTGGCCCCCGTACTCGGCGGTGCGCTCGCGCAAACCCACGGTTTGGCCGCTCCGCTGTGGATGTCGGCAGGCGGCGCGGTGATCGTTTTCCTTTCCGCATTGTTTTTGACAGAAAGCTCAAAAGCGAAAAAAGCGCCTGAAGGCTGACGCCGCGAGTGCTGATTGATTCTGCAAGGAACGCTGCACGGTGAAAAGCAAAGAGGATTATCGAGGCCGCGAAATCAATGCTCACGAAGCGAGCCGCCGGAGTCTAATCGAACTGTCAGCTTTCAGCCAGGAAGTGCGAGGTCCGGCGGATTCGCCGCTGGCAGTGATTTTTTCCATTGTTGCTATCGCAAACAATAGTTGATCCAACGGAATTGAAAGGATTTAGAGCGGTTTTGCACGAGCCCAAGTCGCAGTGGCCGATATTCGCACGTTCGCTCGATTAAAGTCTTGACAACATGCCGCACAGGCGTTAATTCTTTTGCCCATTGCGGGTGTTGTTGTCCAAAAGAGAGGGTTTCTCCAAATCCGAGCACCGAATGCTTCCCATAAGGAGCGGATCATGAGGCTACGTTTGGGTGTGTACGCCATTCTTGCTCTTGCAGCCATCTTGGGCACTGCGAACTCTTCGTTCGCACAAGCTAGCTTCGCACAACTCAACGGCACGATTACGGACGAGAGCGGCGGAGCGGTGGCGAAGGCTTCGGTCTCGGTGCGAGAGTTGGACACGAACCTTTCGTACAGCACAACCACCGGCGACACAGGCTTCTACGTCTTTCCGAAATTGGAGCCGGGCCGTTACGAGTTAAAGATTTCCTTCACTGGCTTCGCCAATTACACGCAGACTGGACTCTCGCTCACCGTCGGCCAATCCGCCACAGTGAATGTCACGCTCAAGATCGCATCAAAGGGCGAGCAGGTCGTGGTCACCAGCGAAGCGCCGGTCATCGAGCCCACGCGGACGGAAGTCAGTCAGGTGATCGACACGAAGCAAATTGACTCTCTGCCTATCAGCGGCCGCTTGTTTACGGACTTCGCGCTTCTGACTCCCGGAGTTGCCACGGGACGGACCAGCCTGCAATCCACGATCACGGAATTCGAGGTAACCCGAGTTTCCTTTGCCGGCATGCGCGACCTCAGCAATGAAGTCACGGTGGATGGCGCGGACAACATCAATACCGCGACTGGCTCGCAGCGCTCGACGCCGCCGCAAGAAGCAGTGAGCGAATTTCGTGTAGTCAACAACAGCTTCGGCGCCGAATACGGCCGCGCGCTCGGCGGCATCGTCAACATCGTTACCAAGTCCGGCGGGAATGATTTCCACGGCTCGATTTACGACTATTTGCAAAATAACGCCACCGACGCGCGCTCGCTTCTCCAGCCGGCGCCTGAAGGCGATGCCCTGCGCCAAAACCAGTACGGCGCGACGGTGGGGGGTCCGATCAAGAAGGATAAGACCTTCTTTTTCATGAATTATGAAGGCCAGCGGCGCGGAGAATCTCCTACATATCCGACCACGCTGATTGAACCCGTGGCGACAAACGACGCAGCGAATCCAACTTCAACCAATCTCATAATTATCGACCAGGCGAAGGCGGCGTTGGGAATCGCGCCTGAGAATCTGAACATTTTGAAGACGAAGGACAACGACTACGGAATCGTGAAAATCGATCACCAATTCAACGCGGACAATCACCTGTCCATCCGGTATTCGGTCGAAGACGCGCGCGATCTCAATCAGTTGGTCGGTAACACGCTGGACGGGGGCGGGATTGGCGCTCCCAGCAGCGGCCACAACGTTTTCCTTCGCGACCAGGCGCTTGTTGGAGACATCTCTTCCACTCTGAAACCCAATCTTGTGAACAGTTTCCTCGCTCAGTGGGCGCGCCGGCATTACAATTTTCCCGGGACTACTGGCGAACCCAACCTGGACATTCCGAATACTCTTCTATTCGGACACAACTTCGGTGTCCTCGACGCGATTTACGAAAGCCGCGCGCAGTTCACGGACTCGCTGGCGTGGGTAAAGGGCAATCACGTTGCAAAGTTCGGAGTTGACGTCAATTACATCGAGAACTTCGTCATCTGGCCCGGCTTTACACCGATGCGCATCGTTCTGCCTGGCATCAACTGCCTCGTGGATTTTGCGAACTCCGTCATCGACGCGTCTAATCCGGCGGGCCCTTTCATACCCTCGGCTCTCAACGATGGACAATGCCCAACGTCCGGTGGTATTCCAATGAGCCCCGGCGTGAATCCCACAGACCCGCTCGACGGAGTTCCGATCGTTTTCTGGGGCGCCCCGGTAGGGAGCGGCGCGGTTATGCCGGGATTCGAGCCGCCGGCGATTCCGACAAACTGGCAGAATGCTTATCTGCCGTCTCAGGCGGTCAATTTCTCCGAAACCCTGAACCACAGCTACTACGGTTTCTACGCGCAGGATCAATGGCGGTTGACTCCGAAATTTACGGTCAACTATGGCTTGCGCTACGACTTCGAAGCCGGCCTGTCGAAACAGATCAATCCGGATTATCGCGGCTTCCAGCCTCGCATCGGTTTCGCATACTCGCCGGACACGAAGACCGTCATTCGCGCAGGTTTCGGACTTTTCGACGATCGCTACAACCTGTCGTTCCTGTTTATCACTCAGCCGCAGAGGCCGAACACAATTCCCGGCGAGACCTTGCCGGGGATCAGGCAAGACGCGGACACAGCGACATGGGTTCTAAACCAATTGTCGCCGGGACCTCCAAATCCGGGCGGACAGGTAATTTTCCCGGCGCAGGCCGCTGCGACTCTGGTGACCAGCGGGGTAGTGCCGCCGGAATACCTTACTGGCAGCCAGTTCCAAACCGTCACTGCGGGCTCGGGAATGGTGGCCCACGCTAGCCGCATTCCGTACTCCGAACAGGGGAACCTTGAGATCGACCGCGAGATTGGCCACGGCTTGGCCATTAGTGCGGGGTATTTGTTCGTCGCAGCGCACAAGTTGGTTCGGGCAGAGAACCTGAACGTGTGTCCGCCGGATGGTGCCTCCGCGAGTACGACTGTTCCGGGCATCACTCCCGGCACCCCAGGTTGCACTCCAGGAACGACTGCGGATATTCCGCCCGACTGGCCAGCGGGAAAGGCGTATTACTACCACACATCCGTTGGTCCCTCCGCTGCTGGCGGCTCACCCGCGTATTTCAATTCCGGCTTGCTGTACTTTACGGACAACTCCGGCAATTCCATTTATCACGGCCTGACGCTTCAGGTGAGCGAGAGGATTAAGAACTTCACCTTGAACGCGAACTACACGTTTTCGCATACGTTGGACGACGGAACGTTTACCACGTTCGTCAGCACGCCTCAGGACCTGTATGACAGGGCCGCGGAACGCGCCAACTCGAACCAGGATGTTCGGCACCGGTTCATTACGAATTTCACAGCGGAGGGCCCGAAAGATAGCTTCCTGCGGAAGTTCGCGTTTAGCAGCATCATCACTCTGCAAACGGGACGCCCATTTACGGACTTCGTGGGATTCGATGCAAATGGCGACACAAACCCTGTGACCGACCGAGTCGGGCTTGAACCGAGAAATTCCTACTATGGCGATCAACTCTACTCTTGGGACCTGCGGCTCTCACGTTACTTCCAGATCAGGGAGCGATTCCGATTGGACCTGATGGTTGATGCGTTCAATGTACTCAATCGCGCGAATGTGGACGAAGTCACTTCCGTGTACGGCGCCGCAGTATTCTGCGGGTCCGGACCCGTTCCGATGCGTTACAAGGATGCGGGAACGGTTGCTACGCAGCAAGAAGCGATTGCCTTCGATACCGGAGCTGGACCTCCGACCTGCCCCCTGACGGGTTTGGGGCTTACCCCAGCTCCTCCGGCACCGAACGCTTTGTTCGGCACGCCAAGGACGATGCTGAATCCGAGGCAGTTCCAGTTCGCGGCGAAGTTCTCGTTCTAAGGCGTCACGGGCGCGCGTAGTCGCGCGTAAGACAGGACGAAGAAATACAAAACGAATCAGTCAAGATCTCGGCGCGCGTCGAATGGGTGCGCGCCGCAGCAGGATAACTTGGGATTGCGCTAGTCGCCGGGCGTCATCCGCGGTAGTCTGACCGCCGCACGGAAGCCCGCTGATTGGCCGCGACGACACACCCCAGTGCGAAAACCACTCGTTGGGACAATGCGGCTCTCTGACCGGCTTCCGATGCAATCTGCCACGTGCGGACGACATAAATTTTCTCGACAGACTATTTTTTCTAATCGACTCCAGAGGATCCGATAATGTCCGTCTTCGTATTGGTTCACGGATCCTGGCACGATCGCGCAGCGTGGCAGGGCACCATTCGCCAGCTCGACAGGAATGGCCACAAGGCATTTGCACCCACGATGGCTGGCCATGGAAAAGGCGTGAATAAGGCTGTCGATCATTCGCAGTGCACGCAATCCATCGTGGACGCCATCACTGTGGAATCGCTCGGCGACTTCATTCTCGTTGGGCACAGCTTCGGCGGGACGGTGATTTCAAAGGTGGCTGAGGCGATCCCGGGAAAAATCAAGCGTCTCGTGTTCTTGAATGCGTTTGTGCTGCGAGACGGAAAAAGCCTGACGGATGAAGTTCCGCCCGAAACCGCGGAAATTTTTGCGCAGATGGCCGCGCAATCACCGGATCGCACGTTCATGATACCGTTCCCGGTCTGGCGCGAGACGTTCGTGAACGATGCCGATCTCGAAACCGCGAAATGGACCTACGCCCAGTTGTCGCCGGAGCCTTACCAACCGACAAACGACCGGCTCGATCTGAAAAAATTCTATTCACTGAACATTCCCAAGAGTTATATCAATTGCACCGAAGATATCGCGTTGCCACCCGGCGAGTGGGGATGGCATCCGCGGATGTCGAATCGGTTGGGTTTGTACCGGCTGGTGCAAATGGCCGGGAGCCACGAAACGCTCTATACGAATCCGTTGTTGTTGGCGGAAAAACTCGTCGAAGCCGGGCGCGATTAGAATTTGTGCATGAAAACGCACTCGGAATTGGCCGGGACTTGAATAGGAAGATGTTGCAGCTCAACACGAAACCGGAACCCGTCGAAATCGATCCCGCGAAATCTGCAATCGTCGTCGTGGACATGCAGAATGCATTTGCGAGCAAAGGCGGGACACTCGATATCGCGGGAGTAGATTTGTCTGACGCGCCGCGCGTCGTCCGCACGACCCGCGACGTGATTGACGCAGGCCGTTCGGCGGGCGTGCAGATTGTCTATCTTCAAATGGCCTACAAGCCGGACTTGAGCAACGCCGGTGGGCCGCACTCGCCGAATTGCCACAAGGAACTGGCGATGAATCTGATGCGTTCTAAGCCGGAGCTAAGCGGAAAGCTTCTGACCGAAGGAACGTGGGACAGCGAAATCGTCGATGAACTTGTACCGCTGCCGGGAGATCTCGTCGTCATCAAGACGCGCTACAGCGGGTTCGCGGGGACGACTCTCGATTCGCAGCTCCGCGTGCGCGGCATTCGGTATCTGATTTTTGCGGGCATCGCGGCTAATGTGTGCGTTGAATCGACGCTCCGCGATGCTTATTTCCACGATTACTGGGCCGTCCTTGTGGCGGATGCCACGATGCCCGCGGGCGGACGGGCCATTTACGATGCCACGTTGTTCAACGTCGAATCATTTTTTGGCTGGAGCGTGAAATCGGAAGAGCTGTGCATGGCTCTGTGTGAGCGAAGGGAGCAAGCGGCTCGTGTGGACGGCTGATATTGACGTTGGCGGAACGCTGACCGACGGCTTATTCACTGACGGAAGCGACATCGTTTCCGTGAAAGTTGACACGACTCCGCACGACCTTACCGTCTGCCTGTTTGATTGCCTCACGCAAGCAGCAACGAAGCTCGATTTCCCTGACGTTGCTTCATTTCTCGAAATTGTCGAATTGATTCGATGGTCCACGACGATTACCTCAAACGTGCTGGCGGAACTGCGTGGGCCGCGCATCGGCTTGCTGCTCTCGGCGGGAAATGAAAAAACTCTGTACGGCGATGGCCCGTGCACGACCGTCTTGAATCGCTTGATATCCGAACGGGATGTGATCGGGCTGAACGGATCTGCCGGCGACGTCGACGTGATGAATGCCGCTCGCACGCTTCTTGAAGGCGGCGCCCGCCGTATATGCGTCAGCCTGAAAGGCTCGCATGAAAATCCCGATCGCGAGCTCGCATTTAAGCGAACCATCGATCAGCAATATCCCGATCATTTTCTCGGATCGGTGCCCGTCCTCGCTGGAAGCGACATCTCCAAAAGCGCCGACGACCGTACACGCACTTATTGCGCGCTGATCAACGCGTACACTCACGGAGCGCTTGCCGCGACGCTTTTTAAAGCCGAAGATGAGCTGCGCGAAACTTCCGGGTATTCCGGCTCATTTCTCGTGAGCCACATCAATGGCGGCGTCGCCGGCATCTCGAAAACCAAAGCCATCGACACAATTGAATCGGGACCTGTCCTAGGAATTCTCGCCAGCGCGAGCTTCGCGAAGGCGTACGGGTTCGCAGACGTGGTTGCGATGGATATTGGCGGCACGACGGCAAAAGTTAGCGTCCTCCGGAATTCCGAGCCGATTTATCGAAAGCCGTCCGATCTTTTTGGAATTCCCGTTGAGATTTCGCTTCCCTACCTGCGTTCGATCGCTCTGGGCGGTGGCAGCGTTGTGAAAGCGGCCGGAAACGTTAAATCTCCCGCGATTCAGCTCGGTCCCGAGAGTATGGGCTCTTATCCCGGTCCAGCCTGTTACGCCCTCGGAGGCGATCAGCCCACACTCACCGACGCCTTTGTCGCGGCCGGGTTGATCAATCCGGAATATTTTCTCGGTGGCACGAAGCTTATCGATCGGGAGCTTGCTCGCAAGGCAATCGAGGATTCCATCGCGCAGCCGATGAGTCTCTCGGTCGAAAGCGCGTGCCGCGAGATCATTGGATCGGCATTCGAGCTGGTAGCGAACGTCATCACTAGCGCTCAATCTGAATTGCATCTCGATTTCTCCACGTTTCCACTTTTTGCTTACGGCGGAAACGGAGGCCTGTTCGCATGCGGCGTGGCGGAAAAGGCCGGGTTGTCGAGCGTTCGAATCTTTTCGCTTGGCCCTGTTTTCAGCGCGTTCGGCTCGTCGGTTTCCGATATCGTCCACGTCTACGAGCGCGCACTGTCCGCCGAAGCGTTGACCGACGCGACCCTCGCTCGCTTCAGGCGGATTCTCGATGAAATGAAGACCGAAGCCTTAAAGGATCTCCTCGGCGAAGGAATCAAGCCCGAAGGGTTGAGTCACACGATCGAATTTGAAATGTCGAAGGGCGATGGCCATTCGCTATCCGTTGTCATATCAGAGTCCGCGCTCGGGAGCGCCGCAGAACTGAAAACTGCGCTCGCGGCTGCGCTTGCCACCGCCGGAGAAAAGCAGGCTGCGCCGGGCGGTCTCGAACTTCTTCGTGTGCGGGTGCGGAAGCAAATACCGAAGCCGCGGCTCGCCGAGCACGCGCTGCAGGGTTCCGATTCGTCGGACGCACTCACCGGAACGCGTGAAGTTTTCTCGGGCAGCCGCAGCGGCGAAGCGAAGATTTACCGATGGGAATCCCTGCTTCCCGGCAACTGCGTGGATGGCTGCGCGATTCTCGAGGGCGTCAATACAACGTATTTCGTGCCCGAAGGTTGGACAATGGTGGTCGATAGCTATGGAAATGGAGATTTGAGCCGAAAGTAGAGAGCGCGGAACCAATTCCGGATTCAATTTCAGCGAGAGAGTCTATGGCACAAGAATCGCAAAACAAAATTCGAATCACGGAGCATCTCGATCTCGACGTGGAGCGCGAGGAATGGCTCTGCAACCGCTGCGGCCGCACTCTCGGGCCAGCTAGTGAGAATTACAAAAAGGGCTGCCTCTTGTACGATCGCGATCCGCGTGAAATACATCCGCCCATCGTTACGGCGAGTTTCAATTTTTCTCCGGACCCGCTTTGGGTTCGCATCGTCGAATTTTATTGCCCGGGCTGCGGCACGCAGATCGAAACTGAGTATCTGCCGCCGGGGCATCCGATTACGTACGATATTGAGCTGGATCTGAGTCGTCTTAGACAACGTTTGCGCACGGGCGAATTCGTGATTCGCGGAGAGCGGCTCGAGGTCAAGGAATGAATTCGATTGATATTGATGTCGGCGGAACTTTCACCGACCTCGTCCTTCACTACGACGGGCAATCGCTAATCAAAAAGGTGTCGACGACGCCTTACGATCTTTCCGTGTGTTTCTCGCGTGTCATCGAGGAAGGGGCGAAGTCTATCGGATTGAAAACAGAGGAGTTGCTGCCAGAAATCGACATGATCCGGTACTCGACCACGATCGCCATGAACCGGCTCATCGAGAGGAAAGGGCCGCGCCTCGGACTGATCACCACGGAAGGCCACGAGGACGTCGTCCTGATCGGGCGTGGCGCGCAATGGATTGACGGGACGCGGGTGGCCGAGCGCCGCAACCTCGCGATTCAGAAAAAGCCAGATCCGCTGATTCCGCGCGACATGATCGTCGGCGTCAAGGAGCGCGTGGACTCGCGCGGCAAAGTAATTCGCCCGCTTGACGAAAAGAATGTCCGCGAGAAAGTGCGCTATCTCGTCTCGCGCGGCGCGCGCGGTTTCGTAGTTTCGTTTCTCTGGGGCTTTCTAAATCCCATTCATGAGCGTCGCGTGAAGGAAATCATTCGGGACGAATACAAAGAATTTCACATCGGCTATCTGCCGGTTGTTTTGGCCGGCCAAGTGGTCGGCAAGCTCGGGGAATATGAGAGGACGCTCGCCGCGATTCTCGACGCCTACCTGCAGCGATCCATGCAGATTGAGCTTTCGGCCATGTGGGACAAGCTGCGCGAACGCGGCTATAAGAAGCCGCTGCTGATGATTCAAAGCTCCGGAGGGATCGCCGAAGTATTTCGCACCACGGCGAGTCGGACGTTCAACAGCGGCCCTGTGTCTGGCCTTATGGGCGCGCATCACGTTGCGAAATCGCTGGGCTATCAGAATGTCGTGATGTCGGACATGGGCGGCACAAGCTTCGACGTCGGTTTGGTCGTGAAGGATAGCGTGCGCAGCTATGACTTCCGTCCGATCATCGATCGTTGGATGGTCGGAATCACGATGATCAAGACACTTTCGATCGGCGCCGGCGGCGGCTCGATCGCGTCGATAAATCGCCTGCTGCAAAATCGCGTGCAAGTAGGGCCGCGCAGCGCCGGCTCGATGCCAGGCCCGGCGTGCTTCAATCTCGGCGGGACGGATCCGACGGTCACGGACGCCGACGTGGTGCTCGGATACATCAATCCTGACTATTACTTCGGCGGACGGATGCGCCTCGACAAGAATCGCGCGATTCAAGCGATTCGCGACAAAATTGCGAAGCCTCTCGGAGTCAGCGTCGAAGAAGGCGCCGAGATCATACGCAAAATCGTGAACGGAAATATGTCGTCAGCGATCATGAAGGAGGTCCACCTTCGCGGTCATAGCCCCGATGAATTTATTCTTTTTGTCGGCGGCGGCGCTGGGCCGACGCATGCGGAAGGATTCAAGGGCGACATCCCGAAAGCTGTGACGTTTCCGTTTTCGCCGGTTTTCTGCGCCTTCGGCTCGTCCACTATGGACATCATGCATGTGTACGAGGCATCGAAGAAACTCACGTTGATGACGCCGGGAAATCAGCAGATCACCGACGAGTATGAAATCTTCAATCAGACCGTCGAATCGCTGTTGGACCAAGCGCGCAAGGATCTCATCGCGGATGGCCTCGCGCCGACGCAGGCGTCGTACGTCCTTGAGTTGGACATGCTGTACGGCGGCCAATTCCACGTGAAGCGGGCTCTCTCGCCGCGGATGTCTCTGCATGGCAAGGAAGATGTCATCGCGATTTGCGATGCTTTCAATAAAGAGTTCAGCGAAGCGTTCAGCCCGTTCGTGGTGAACCCTGAGGGTGGAATTTTCATCGAGAGCTTTATCCTAAAGGCCATCGTCCCGACCAAGAAAGTCAGTATGCCGACCATGAAGCTCGAAGGATCGAATCCGTCCGCGGCGCGCAAGGGCGAGCGGCCTGCATATTGGCCGGCCGAAAAAGATTATCGTGAGACGCCGATTTTCTCGTACGAATTGCTGCGCCCTGGCAACGTTGTCGAAGGTCCGGCCGTAATCGAAGGCGAATACACGACCGTCGTTGTTCCGGCGCCGATGCATTTGCGAATTGACGAGCGCGGGCTTGGAATATTGGAAGCCTGAGCACGCCGAGGAATTGAAGGAGCCTTATGCCTATCCCGACATTGGCGGAAAAGCTGGAATGGCTGAAGCCGGCACCGGCCTCGCAGTATGAAATAGAATGCGCCGCCAAAGTGCGCCAGGGAGATTACGAAATCGGCGTGCAGATCACCAACGACATTCTCGACGAAGCCATGGAAGTGTTCGTTCGATCTTCGCGAAGCTACTTCGGCGTTTCCGGCGATTCGATGGTGGCGATTTTCACGGCAAATGGCGATTTGATCAACGCATCGTGCGGAACGTATCTTCACGCGATCATCCAGCCGATCGTGATCAAATTTGTTCAGAAATATTACGCGGAGAATCCGGGCATTCGCGAGGGCGATATTTGGTACACAAACGACGCCCTCTACGGTGGCATTCACAATCCCGATCAGGTCGCTTTGATGCCTGTCTTCTATAAGGGGAAGCTGCTCGCCTGGGCCTCCGCGGCGCTGCACACCACCGAAACAGGCGCAATCGAGCCGGGCGGGATGCCGGTGAGCGCGCGTTCCCGATTCGAAGAAGGATTAAATCTTCCGCCGATGAAAATCGGAGAAAACTTCGAGTTGCGGAATGATTTTCTCGAATTTTACTCCGTCTATGGGCTTCGTGCGCCTGCGATGTTCATCTCCGATCTTCGCGCGCGCTGCACCACGGCCGATCGCGTTCGGATTCGCCTGATCGAGCTTGCGGAGAAGCGCGGCCCGGATTTCGTTGTCGGATTGCTGCGCAAGATGTGCGAAACCGCCGAAGTTGGCGCGAGAAAGAAAATCGAGGCGCTGCCGGACGGAAAGTTTCGCGCTGTGGTTTTCAACGACGCAATCGGCTTCACGCCTGCCCTTGTCCGCGCATGCAACCTGACGCTCATCAAGGAGGGCGGCAAACTCACGTTTGATTTTCACGGCACGTCGCCTGAGAACCCTTCGTCGTACAACGTCCATTCGCAGGCGGTGGTGGGCCACATCGCGAATTTCATGTACGAATATATCTTCCACGACCTGCCGATTTGCAGCACGACGTTTGCGCCCATTGATTTCGTTTTCCCTGAAGGCATCATTCTGAATCCCGACAAAATGGCTGCTACGAGCTGTTGTGTCTTTATCGGCATGCAGGCGCGATGCGCCACACACAACGCATTCGCGAAAATGTCTTTTTCGAGCGCAGGCCTGTGGCGCCAGGTTACGGCCGCGCCCGGCAGCCAGCACACATCGCAAATTTGCGCGGGCCTTTCGCAATGGAAGCTCGCCGTGGCCGACGTGCTGTCGTTCTCGCTGAACACGATGGGACAGGGCGGCCGTGCTTCTACTGATGGAATGGACGCCTACGGGTTTGCGTGGTGCGCCTTTGGACGCGCGCCCGATTCGGAGCAGGTGGAAAGCGAACTGCCTCTCACCGTCACGCTATCGCAGCACTGGAAAGATTCGTGCGGTCACGGCCGCCATCGTGGCGGCTCCGGCGGCGTGCAGCAATGGATGATTCACAAAATGCCGAATCTTGTTTCCATGTGCATGGGCAACGGAACCAAGGTGCCACTCGGGCAGCCTCTTTTCGGCGGCTACGCTTCGGCTCCGATTCCCGGCATCAGCGTGCGTAAGGCCGATTTGATGGAGAAGATGCAGGCGGGCGATTCGAGCATTTCTCTCGATTCCCGGGACATCCTGGAAAATGGCACGATTAAGGGCGATTGGAACTTCGAGCTCGTTGCGCGGACGCCAAAAGTTTACGAGGAGGGCGACTTGCTCTTCGGGTTCAGCGGCGGCGGGCCGGGGTACGGCGATCCTCTCGAGCGCGAGCCCTCCGAAATATTCGAAGACCTGCGCAAAAATATTATTTCGGACTGGACTGCACAGAATATCTATCGCCTTGCCTACGACCCGGAGCGGCGAAAGCTTGACGTTGAGAAAACCAAACAACAGAGGGATGACGAACGGCGTGCGCGGCTTGCTCGGGGAAAGTCGTTCGACGAATTTCACGAGGAATGGAATAAGAAGAGCCCGCCGAAGGAAATTCTCCAGTGGTACGGCACGTGGCCAGACGCACAGTCAACTGGACCGATATTTCGGCCCTGAATGATGGCCGAAGATTACACGCCGCGGCAGATCGTCAAGGATTTATTGCAAGGGACCGCGCCACCGCGGCCGCTATTCTTGCCCATCGTATTTTCCCTCGGAGCGCGCATCGAGAACATGCCGCTTCGTAGCTTTTTGACGAATCCAACGAAAATCACAAATGCTTTGCGGCAGATTCGCGGGCGCGTCAAATCGGACGGAATCACCTGCTATTGCGACCGGTTTCTTGAAGCACAAGCTCTCGGCGGCGCGGTGGAATGGGAGTCCGGCGACCATCCGCGCGGAGCGCGCTGGCCCGGGCCTGCGGTCAACGGCGAGGTCCCGGTAGGACTTCGCTCGCCGGAAGATTCGGTGAAAAGCTCCTCCGTTATCACCGCGACGGAAGTTATTCGCCGGCTAAAATCGCTGATGCGAGACGACTCGCTCTTGACGGTGTGCCTTACAGGCCCTTTCACGCTCGGCGCGCTTCTCTCGAACGCGGATGCCGACGGCGAGCTGCGTGCCGATGACGTTCAAAGCTTCGCGGTCGCATTTTCAGCGGCAGTGATCGCGCGAATCGCCTCCGCATTTGTTGAGGCGGGAGCAAATGTGATTTTCATTCGAGAGGATGTCCTGCCCGCTCCCTCCTCGGAGGTATATCCGGATTGGAATTCTTCACTCTCGTCCACTGTCAATATCGTTCGCTTCTACGAAGCGCTGCCAATTCTTCTCGTCACGGATCCAGGCGCCGCCGGCGCGAATCGCAGTGAAATGTTCCCGCGGATTCGGGATTGCATTGTTTGCCCGGCGAATGGCAGTCCTGAGCCCGCGCGACTTTCCACTGGCGCCGAGGAAGAAAACCCTGCCAGAGGCGTTGCATTGCCCCTCGAACTATTCAACCCGCACGAGTTTCCTGCCGAAGCTTCGGACGAGGCTCTACGCCGCATGATTTCGAATGGGAATCCAGCCGTAATCACGACCGCAGGCGACGTCTCCGCGATGGCGGATGTGAGGCGCTTGAATAAAATATGGGAACTCCTGCATTGTAGTTAGAGCACAGCCGCGCATGAACCATTCGAGCCATCAACGGGAACCCATCATTCCGTCCGCTGATCTGCGCCGCCACGAGCCGCATCGAAGCGGCGACGGGAGCGCGAAAACGCCAGCGCGTGCACGACCCGTGCGATTGCGCACTTCGGGCGTCACAATGCAGACCCTCGCCGATGGCACGATTTTAGTTCGCCCCGACGAAGGGCTTCGGCCTTACCCGACAGCTCTCACCGATCGAGTGATTCACTGGGCGAACGTCGCCCCGGACCGTTGCTGTATTGCGAAGCGGGGAGCAGACGGCGAGTGGCAGCGTCTCACGTATTCGCAAGTGATGGAATCTGCCAAGAGTATTGGTCAGGCCTTGCTCGATCGAGGACTATCGGTAGATCGCCCCGTCGCGATTCTCTCCGAAAACGATCTCGAGCATTTCTTGCTCATGCTGGCAGGGCAACATGTCGGCATTCCGACAGCGCATCTTTCACCGGTGTATTCGCTCGTCTCGAAGGATTTCGCGAAGTTGCGGCACGCGCTGAATCTGCTGACGCCCGGATTGGTATTCGTTTCGGATGGCAAACGATATTCTCGCGCCATTGAAGCAGCAGTTGATCGAGGCACTGAAGTTGTGGTGAAACACAATCCTCCGCCGCGGCCGAATACCAGGTTATTCGCTGAGTTGTTAGCCACCGACGCGACACCCGCCGTCGAAACAGCGCACGCGCAGATCGATCCCGATAGCCCCGCGAAATTTCTTTTTACGTCGGGCTCGACCGGCTCTCCGAAGGGCGTCATTAACACGCACCGAATGATCTGTTGCAATCTCGAAATGATCGCGCAGGTGTTCGGCTTTCTCGAGGACCGGCCGCCGGTGATCGTCGATTGGCTGCCGTGGAATCACACGTTCGGCGGGAATCACAATGTCGGGATCTCGCTCTACAACGGCGGAACCTTCTATATCGACGACGGCAAACCCGGCGCGGGATTCATCGATGAAACCATCCGAAATCTGCGCGACATTTCTCCGACCGTTTATTTCAACGTACCGAAAGGCTACGAAGACTTGTTGCCCGCGTTGCGCGCGGACGCGCAGCTTCGGGAGAACTTTTTCCGGAATCTCGAGCTTCTTTTCTACGCCGGCGCCGGGCTTTCGCAACCGGTCTGGGATGCTTATCGAGCGCTCGCGATGGAAACGTGCGGCGAGCGGGTCGTCATGGTCACTGGCCTCGGCGCGACGGAAACCGCTCCCATGGCGATACAGACGACGTGGGAAACCGATCACTCGGGCGTGATCGGCGTGCCTATTCCAGGTGTCGAGATGAAACTCGTTCCGCGCGGTCACAAATTGGAAGTGCGCGTCCGCGGATCGAATATCACCCCGGGATACTGGCGCGAGCCGGAACTGACGAAGAAAGTTTTCGACGACGAGGGCTTTTATATTTTCGGAGATGCACTGCGCTTTGTGAATCCGGCGGATGTTAATCAGGGATTTTATTTTGATGGCAGGTTCTCTGAAGATTTCAAGCTGGCGAGCGGAACGTGGGTCAGCGTCGGTCCGCTACGCTCGAAAATAATCAGCCACTTTGCGCCATATGTGCGGGACGTGGTGATCGCGGGGCACGATCGCGGCGAAGTGGGAATGCTTGTGTTTGCCGAGCAGGGCGCCTGTTGCTCGCTTTGCCCGAGTCTATCGCCTGATTTGCCGGTGACGGAAATTCTCCGGCACGAAAGGGTACGTTCACACTTTCAATCGCTGCTCGAGAGCCTCGCCGCCGGAGCGACTGGTAGTTCCAATCGCGTAGTACGTGCAATCATTGTCGAGGAAGCGCCGTCGCTCGATGCGGGAGAAATTACGGACAAAGGCTCGCTGAATCAACGAGCCGTGCTGGAACGGCGAGCGGCGCTGATTGCGGAGTTATATCGGGCGGAGCCGTCTCCAGCAATTCTGCGAATCAAGAAAAGTCGTACCAAGAGCAGTTGAAACGAGGAGAGTTGAATTTATGACCGGGACAAACGGTGGTTTATTCGCCGCGTACAAAGACACCTGGATTTTGGAGGGTGTTCGCACGCCGTTCGCAGATTACAACGGTGTGCTGGGCCTCGTGTCGCCGATTGATCTGGGCATTAAAGTGGCGCGCGCGGTGTTTGAGCGTTCGGGTATTCCACCCTCGGATGTGGGCTCGGTAATTGCAGGCAGCGTCGCGCAAGCAAGTTTCGACGCCTTTGTATTGCCGCGCCACATTGGATTGTATTCGGGTGTGCCGATTGACCGGCCGGCGCTTCTCGTGCAGCGCGTATGTGGAACCGGCGTCGAGACGATTAGCCAGGCCGCCGACGCGATTGCGCTAGGCAAAATCGAACTTGGCCTTTGCGTCGGCGCCGAGTCAATGAGCCGCAATCCCATCGCGGCGTACACGCATCGAGGCGGATTTCGGATGGGGCAGGTTGAGTTCAAGGATTTTCTCTGGGAAGCGCTTATGGACACCGCTCCCGGCGTGACGATGGGGCAAACCGCCGAGGCCGTCGCGAAGACTTACAAAATCACGCGTGAAGATGTGGATCGATTCGCGGAATTGAGTTTCTCTCGGGCGGTGGCCGCGCAAAAAGCTTGCTTCCTTTCGGGCGAAATCGTCCCGCTCGTGAGCGAGACTTTTGAGCTTGCGGGCTACCGGACGCGCGGCATTCGTCTCGGAAAAGGCACGGAGAAACTGGAGATGGACACTCACATCCGGCCTTCGCCGTACGAGGTGCTGGCGAAAATTCCTCCGGCGTTCGGCGGAGTTCAGACGGGCGGTAATAGTTCGGCAATTGTTGATGGCGCTGCGGCCGCGCTGGTTAGCTCAGGTGAGTACGCGAAGTCTCGTGGGATTAAGCCGCTGGCGCGCGTTGCGGCCGTCGCCACAGTGGGCGTTCCACCGGAGATTATGAGCATCGCGCCGGCACCTGCGATCCGAAAGTTGCTCGACGGCGCCGGAATGAGCCTCGATGCGATTGACCGCATCGAGATCAACGAAGCTTTCGGCGCGCAATTGATTTCGGTGGAGCGCGAATTGAAGCTGGACCGAGCGAAGCTCAACGTGAACGGAGGCGCGATCGCGATTGGGCATCCGCTGGCCGCTACCGGGCTGCGGCTCGCGGTGACGCTGGCGCGCGAATTGCGTCGAGCGAAATTGAGGTACGGCGTCGCGTCGGCGTGCATCGGCGGCGGACAGGGCATCGCCATGCTGCTCGAGAATCCAAACTAAGGCGGCGCGATGCTGATTAATCGAAAGCAAATTCGCATCGAATGGGGCGATTGCGATCCGGGCGGAATCGTGTTTTTCCCGCGTTACTTTGAGTATTGCGATGCTTGCACGAATGCGCTTTTCGAGCGCGCAGGGCTTCCCAAGCCTGAACTCCTCAAATTGCATTGCATTGGGGGAATTCCGCTGGTCGAAGCGCGCGCGCGATTTATCGTTCCTTCGCAATTTGGAGATACGGTCACGGTCGAATCGTGCGTCTCGGAGTGGGGGCGAAGCAGTTTTTCCGTGCACCATAAAATATTCAAGGAAGATGTGCTGGCGCTGGAGATTTTCGAAAAGCGGGTATGGGTTACGCGTATCGAGGGAGACACCATTCGATACAAGGGAATACCAGTTCCGGAAGAAGTGAAGGCAAGATTCAACGGACCTTCCGGCGCTCGATGAAGCTGAGACCGCCCGCGCAATCAAATTATTCGAACGGAAACGCTTCGATTTACCGCTCACGATGCATATGCGAACGCAAATTGGAATCGTAGGAGCTGGCCCGGCGGGGCTGATGCTCTCGCATCTGCTGCATCTCCAGGGCATCGAGTCCATCATCGTAGAAAATCGCGGCCGCGAATACTGCGAGAATCGCGTTCGCGCCGGCGTTCTCGAACAGGGCACGGCCGACCTGCTCGTTGAATCCGGAGTTGGCGAACGAATGCAACGGGAGGGGTTGATCCATCACGGAATCTACTTGCGATTCCGGGGCCGCGACCACCATTTGAATTTTCCGGAGCTCACCGGCGGCAAGTCCATCATGGTCTATTCGCAGCATGACGTCGTCAAAGATTTGATTGCCGCGCGCCTGAAGGACGGCGGTCAGATTTTCTTCGACGTGAAAGATGTTGCCGTTCAGGACATCACGTCAAGCGCGCCTCGAATTCGGTTCCAAAGCGCCGGCGAATCGCGTGAGATCGTTTGCGACTACATTGCCGGGTGCGACGGGTTTCATGGCATTTGCAGGCCGTCTATTCCGGCAGGCGTGTTGCGTGTGTTTGAAAAAATCTATCCGTTCGCGTGGCTGGGAATTCTGGCGCAGGTTGCGCCGTCCTGCGAAGAGTTGGTCTACACGAGGCACGAGCGCGGATTTTCGCTCTTGAGCATGCGCTCCCCGGACACTTCCCGGCTCTATTTGCAGTGCGACCCGTCCGAAGACATCGAAGAATGGCCGGACGATCGCATTTGGAACGAGCTGCGCCTGAGAACCGCAGCAGATAATGGATGGGCTTTGAAAGAAGGGCCGATATCGCAAAAAGGCGTGACGGCGATGCGGAGTTTTCTTGTCGAGCCAATGCAATATGGCCGTCTATTCCTGATGGGCGATGCGGCTCACATCGTCCCGCCGACAGGCGCAAAAGGATTGAACTTGGCCGTGGCGGATGTGCGAATTTTTGCGCAGGCCGTCGATTTGTTCTATAAACAGGGCCGCACGGATTTGCTCGAGCGCTACTCGGAGATTTGCTTGCGACGAGTCTGGAAAGTGCAGCGGTTTTCGTGGTGGATGACCTCCATGTTGCATCGTTCGGATGAAGGCGAGTTTTCCGAACGAGTCCATTTGGCCGAACTCGACTACGTCACCAGCTCGCGCGCCGCGTCCACGTCATTGGCAGAAAACTATGTGGGTTTGCCGTTCGATCCGGTCTAAACAACGCTGCGAGGATCAAAACTGCAATTGCAGGGAGAAACGAAACGGAGGAAAACATGCCGAAGACCGAAGCAGAAACCAGTCTAGATGCGGTAGTCCGCGAGTATGGCCGGCCCGATTGCCACATTGGCGGTGGTGAAGATGAGTCTCCTTACGTGCCGTTCATCGAAAACGTGTTCATACGGCACGTATCGTTTGACGTGCGTAGCAATTCGTACGCGAACATCCTGTGGGTGAAGAAAGGCGGAGTGCTCGGCCGCCATCGCCATCGCGGGCCGGTGTGGGCTTGCACGCTCGAAGGAAGCTGGCGATATCTCGAGTACGATTGGGTCGCGCGGCCCGGCAGCTACGTGCACGAGAGCCCCGGCGTCATCCATACGCTCGTCTCGGACGATCCGAACGGCATGAAGACATTTTTCTGGCTTAACGGCTCGCTTGAATTCTACGATGACAACGACACTCTATTGCAAACACTCGA
The DNA here is from genome assembly GCA_003152355.1 of Acidobacteriota bacterium. Classification (GTDB taxonomy): domain Bacteria; phylum Acidobacteriota; class Terriglobia; order Acidiferrales; family UBA7541; genus Palsa-147. The sequence goes on from PMAA01000190.1 coordinate 24,322, forward strand.
CGTCTTCTGGTTTATAGACCACTATCTCAGCTATTGCCGCGAGCACGGGCTCAAGATCAATCAAAAGATGTTCGTCTAGCGGCTGCGCACTTCACGGAGGGCGGCATGCGTACCTGGATCAGATGCGCGATGTTGATTTGTGCCTGGATTGCGATTAGCGGCGGCACCGCCTTTGCGCAGGGTTGGCAGCACATTGGAAACGCGAATCGCGTCGAGAAGCTGCCCGATGGCGTTGAGCTTTCGTCTGGGCAGGCTCGCGTGAGGGTCACCGTATTTCGCGAAGGCATCGTGCGCGTCCGCGTGGCGCCGCAGGGAACCTTTCCAAAGGATTTCTCCTGGGCTGTAATTGAATCGCCTGAACCGCCAGCCGTAAAAATCGAAGAATCGAAGCAGGATGTGAGAATCGTCACCAGCCGGGTCGTTGTACTGATCCAGAAGTCGCCGATTCTGATCAGTTTCCTCGATTCGTCCGGCAATGCCGTGCTCGCCGATGAACCTCCACTGCCAATGGCCTGGGATGGTTCGCGCATTCATGCGTGGAAACGAATGCCCGCCGACGAAAGATATTACGGGCTGGGAGATAAAGCCGGTCCGATGAATCGCCGCAATCGCTCGTTCACGATGTGGAATACCGACGCCTACGGCTGGCAGGAGTCCACCGACCCGCTCTACAAGACATTTCCCTTCTGGATCGGATTGCGCAACGGCATCGCTTACGGAGTCTTCTTCGACAACACGTACCGGAGCAGCTTCGACTTTGGAAAAGAGTCGAACGATTACTATTCGTTTGGCGCGGAAGGCGGCGAAATGAACTATTACTTTTTCGCCGGGCCAGAGCCAAAAACCGTGCTCAGCGAATATACAGCGATGATCGGCCGGACACCGCTGCCGCCTCTGTGGTCATTAGGCTACCAGCAGAGCCGCTACAGCTATTATCCCGAGATTCGCGTCGTCAACATCGCCCTCTCGCTGCGCGAAAAACAGATTCCGGCGGACGCAATCTATCTCGACATCGATTATCAGAATGGCAATCGTCCATTCACGATTGACCGGGAAGGCTTCCCGACGTTCGAGCAGATGATCAAGAATTTGCGGACCGAAGGCTTTCACACCATCCTCATCACCGATCTCCACATCAAGAAGGAGGCCGGATACGCGCCATACGATTCCGGCATGAAAGCAGACGTGTTCGTCAAGAATCCGGACGGCACGCCATTCGTCGGCGCTGTTTGGCCGGGCGACAGCGTCTTCCCGGATTTCACATTGACGCGCGCGCGCGATTGGTGGGGTGGCCTTTACAAGCAATTTGTCGATATGGGCGTCGCTGGCTTCTGGAACGATATGAACGAACCCTCCGTTTTCCTTCGCGCTGACAAGACGATGCCTCTCGACGAGGTTCATCGCTTCGACGATGGAACGACACTCGATCATCGCGCGATCCATAATGTGGTCGGCCTCGAGAATGCGCGGGCGACATACGACGGCGTGCGGAAGTTGCAGCCCGACGAGCGGCCATTTGTGCTGACGCGCGCCGGATATCCGGGCTCGCAACGCTATGCCGCGTCGTGGACCGGCGATAACAGCAGCACTTGGAATCACCTGAAGATGAGCGTGCCAATGTTGATGAGCCTTGGCATCTCGGGCTACCCGCTCGTCGGCGACGACATCGGCGGTTATGCAGGCTCGCCTCCCGCCGATCTTTTGACGCGATGGTTCGAAGTCGGAGCGCTCAATCCGATTTACAGGGACCACACCGCCAAGGGCACGGCGGACCAGGAGCCGTGGGTTAACGGTCCGGAGCACGAGACCATCCGAAAACGATACATCGAGCTGCGGTACCGCTTGCTGCCGTACATTTACACGGCGACCGAGGAAATGTCGCGCACCGGATTGCCGTTGATGCGCCCCATATTTCTCGAGTATCCCCAAGCGATAGATCTCTACGATGAGAATGATGAGTATCTTTTCGGGCGGGATCTGCTCGTCTCACCGGTTCTCACCGAGATGATTGACGAGCATGAAGTGCATTTGCCGCCGGGCGAATGGTACGACTATTGGGACGGCTCGAAACACGGCGCAGTCGAAAAGATCAAGAGCCACCTTGAGCTCGACCAAATGCCGCTCTACGTCCGCGCCGGGGCAATCCTTCCCGAGGAGCCACTCGTACAAAGCACGATGGAGACACCGAATGGTCCGCTGGAATTGCGCGTGTATCCTAGCTCGGACAGGGGCGCGGATTGCAGCGGTTCGCTATACCTGGATGATGGCCACACAAACGCTTATCAGAAAGACGGATTTGTTCGGATCGGTTATTCCTGCCAAGTCTCAGAGAATTCCGTGACAGTTTCGAGTACGGCTTGGCAGGGAAGCTACCAACCGTGGTGGACGAACATCAAACTGGAAGTTTTCGGGGCCGCGCACGAGCCAAAGGAAGTGCGCGAAGGAGATCACGTTGCGAACGGCTGGAAATTCAACGGCGTAAATCATTCTGTCACGTTCACGTTGCCTGATTCTCACGCTGGCTGGACAGTCAGCGTCACCTACTAGCGGTTCATATTTTGTCAAATCGTTCTGGGAGACGATGAATGGTCAAAGGCCTGGTGATTGGGTTTATTTTGGGGGTTCTTGCCCTCGTTGCTTGCGTGTATCTTTACTTCGCCACCGGAAGAGCACCGGTTGCTATGACGGATCCGGAAATGCCTTTCGAAAAAATGCTCGCTCGTAAAGCATTGCACGCGCGGATTGACAGCGAAAAACCGCAAGACTCGCCCGTGCCTGCCGACGAGGCAAATTT
>PMAA01000190.1:27148-40006 GCA_003152355.1 Acidobacteriota bacterium
CCAACGGAATTCGGATGACGGGTATGCCGGGCTTCAAAGGACAACTCAGCGACACCCAACTCTGGCAAGTAAGCCAATTGCTGGCGACCGCCGACAAGATTCCCAATTCCGTGAAGACAGCCCTCGCCCCTGACGCGCCTCCCGCGAAATAACTACTCAAGCCGCGCGTCACTGCTCCTTGAAGGTCGACTCGCGCAAGAGGACTACGTCGGAGACCACGTGAAAGCGGGCGACGGCGAGCGACTTGCCGTCGGGCGGGAATTGAAACGTGCGAATTCGATCCGACATGAAGTTCGTCAACCGATGACCAGGCGAGCCGTCGAGCGGCTGAACCCAAACGTTGCCGATACCGTACGCGGCAATCGCGCTCGGGCGCGGGACTCTATGCGGGTTTGGGCGTCGCGTTGGATTCGGAATGTGGTTCTTCGTCCTTGTGTCCAAATCGGACGAAAACCGGGAGGAGAAGCAGAATCGCGAGCGGCGAGGTCACCATGCCGCCGACGACCACGCGTGCGAGCGGTTGCTGGGCCTGAGCGCCGATGCCGCTCGATAGCGCGGCCGGCAAGAGCCCGAGCCCCGCTGCGGTGCAAGCCATCATTACGGCACGCATTTCTGCCAGTGCGCCTCTCTCAATGCCACCCACGACGTGCGAGCGCTTCATTCCTTCGCGAATTCCGGATAAGAACACCACTCCGCCGAGCGTGGCGACGCCGATGATCGAAGCGAATCCGACTGCGGCGGAGATACTGAATGGCGTGCCGGTCACAGCGAGCGCAAGAACACCGCCGATGGCGCAGAATGGAAGCGTGGCGAGAATCAATAGCGCGTCACGCAGGGATTGGAACGTCATGAACAACAGCGCGAGAATAATCAGGAGGCTGATCGGCAGGACAATCTCCAGCCGCTTCTGTTCTTTCTGCAAGGCATCGTATTCTCCCGCCCACTCATAATGGTAACCCTCGGGCAATTGAACTTTGCCCGCAAGCGTGTTCTCAACTTCATTCATCGTGCTCGCGAGGTCGCGCCCGCGGACGCTGAATTTCACGGGAATATAACGCCGCCCATTTTCGCGATAGATCATAAAAGCGCCCGATTGCAAATCCACATGGGCCACCTGGCCCAGCGGAACGCTGCTGCCGTCGGGCGTGGGAAGCAGGATGCCGCGAATGGCTTCCGGACTTTGCCGATATTCAGGTTTATAACGGATGACAAAATCGAAACGGCGATCGCCTTCAAGAATTTGCGTCGCCGCCTGCCCTCCCACGGCAGCTTGGACGGCCGAATTTATATCCGAGGCCATCAGGCCGTAGCGCGCGCTCGCCGTGCGATCGATCGAAACGATTAATTGCGGCTGGCCCGTTTCGGGGAAAACGCCAAGATCCGTGACGCCCTTCACCCCAGCCATCTTGTCGCGAATTTCTCCCGCCTTCGCGACGAGGACGTCTATGTCGTCGCCGAAAAGCTTCAGCGAATTTTCGCCTTTGACGCCGGACATAGCTTCTTCGACGTTGTCCTGAATATTCTGCGAGAAATTGAAATCAATGCCCGGAAACTTCGTAAGGCGCTCGTTCATCTGTCGGATCAGTTCGGGCTTCGTAAGTTTGCCCCAGCGATCGGCGGGTTTAAGTTGGACAAAAAACTCGATGTTGTTGAACGTGGTGATGTCGGTGCCGTCGTCCGGCCGGCCAAGCTGGGACACCACCTGCGTCACGACCGGAAAATCCCGCAAGATCGTACGAATGTCGTTGGAAAGGCGAGTGGCCGATTCAAGCGAAACATCCTGCGGCAGGACGGCGCGCACCCAGAGATTGCCTTCCTCGAGCTGCGGCATGAATTCTCCGCCCAAGAAAAACATGACCCCAAGAGTTGCCGCAAGTACCACGATGGCCGCGGCAAGGACGCCTTTGCGACGGGCGATCACTCGCGGCAATAATTTCGCATAGCGCATCCGCATCCACGCGACGATGAACGTCATCTTTTCTTTCGGATGATGATGCTCGCCGGGGATTTCCGCGACTGGCGCCTCTGCATTTTTGGCTCCAAACGACGCGAGCGTCGGCGCGATCAGCAGTGAGAACAAAAGTGCTCCGAGGAGTGCATAGCCGTATGTTGCCGACATGGGCGCGAAAATCTTGCCGGGGACGCCACGCATGGTGAAGAGCGGAATCAGTGCGACGATGATGACCATTACCGAAAACAGCACGGGTGTGGCCGCAGCCGCCGTCGCGTCCGCGATCACGTCGAAAATTTGCTCTCCCGGACGAACAGTCTGCAAACGGCGATGGATCCGCTCGAGCACGATGATCGCAGCGTCCACGAGAATGCCGAAGTCTATTGCGCCGATGGAGATAAGATTTGCCGAGACTCCGGTGGACACCATTAGCGCAAAGGCAAAAAGCAGCGAGCACGGAATGGCAAGCGCGGTGATAAGCGACAATCGGATATTGCCGAGGAACAAAAGCAAGACTGTCGTCACAAGGATAAGACCCATCAACACAACGTGCCGCACGGTGCCCGTTGTTACGTTGATCAAGTCCGTGCGGTCGTAGATCGGAACAATATGAATCCCGTGCGGCAACAAGCCATTGTTGAGCTGGTTCACCTTCACGCGCAGGGCCGCGAGCGCCGGAAGCGACTTCTCGCCGCGCTGCAACAGGACGATTCCTTCGACAACATCGTTCTGGGCGTCAGCTCCGACCAGTCCCAAGCGCGGCTGATAGCCTTCGTGAACGTCGCCAACGTCGCCGAGAAAGACGGGCACGCCATTGCGTGATGCCAGCACGATATTGCGCATGTCCTCAAGATTGCGAAGTAATCCGAGGCCGCGGACATTGACGCTCTGGCTGCCGTACGTCAGATAATTCCCGCCTGCGTTTGCGTTGCTGGCCGTTACCGCGTTTACCACCTGCGGCAGAGGCACGCCATATTGCAGCAGCTTTCGCGGATCGATTTCTGCCTGATATTGCTTCGTCGTGCCGCCGAAGGTTGTGATATCGATGATTCCCGGCACCTGCTTGAGCTCGCGGGTGACGAACCAATCTTGCGTCGCCTTCAGTTCGTTCAGCGAATACCCGTTGCCTTCGAGTTTGTAACGGTAGATTTCACCGATCGGTGACCACGGCGAGAGCTGCGGCGTGAGATTTTGCGGCAGCGTCACGAGTTGCAGGCGATTCAAGACTTCCTGGCGATCCCAAAGATATTCGCTGTCGTAATCGAAATAGAGTTTTACGTCGCTGAGGCCGAATACGCTGATCGAACGGATGTACTGGATGTGTGGAATGCCGAAGAGCGTCGTCTCTTCGGGCACCGTGATCTGCCGTTCCATCTCCTCCGCCGACCACGCCGGATTTTGCGTGATCACTTCAACGAGTGGCGGCGATGGATCGGGATAGGCTTCAATATTGAGGCCGTGAAAAATGTAAAGCCCGCCAGCCAGCCAGGCCACGAGCGCCAAAACGACCAGAGGGCGGAATTGCAAAAGGTAGCGGGTCAAGGCTCGCATGGTTATTCGTTAGCTCGCCCGCACCAGAAGCGCTCCTTCGGCCACCACGGTCTCTCCGGCCTGTAAGCCCTGCGTGATCTCGACGTCAGAACCGACTGCGCGTCCGGGCGTGACCGCACGTTTTTCAAAATGGCCCGGGGATTTTTGAACGAATACAAAGACGCCGCCTGATTCTCGAAGCAGCGCGCTCGTAGGAACCTGGATTCCGTTCAAGGTCGCGCGCAGAACCCGGATCGAAGCGAACATTTCCGGCTTGAGCCTTTCACCGGGGTTAGGCAGAACGACGCGCAGCCTCAGAGCGTGCGTGACTGGGTCGATCGCGTCACCCACATTGCCGACGCGGCCTTCCAATGTTTGTCCCGGATAAGCGCTGACGGCAATCTCCGCGCGATCACCGGCCTTCACGCCGACGATGTCTTTCTCGTAGACGTCCCCCAGAACCCAAACGGTGGACAGATCAGCGAGCGTATACAAGGGCGCCGGCGCATCGAGGGATTTCGAAAATTCTCCTGGAGCGGCGCCGATATCGAGCACGACCGCGTCGCGCGGAGCGGTCACGGCCAAGCGATCCATCGCGCCTTCCGGCGATGCGCCGAGATCTTTGAGTTGGGTTTGGGCGCGGTCGAGTTCGGATTTTGCGGTGTTGTCGTCCGCGACCGCCTGTTGATAATCCTTCTCGGCGATAGCTTTGTGCTGATAGAGGTCGGCAGCGCGTTCGAGGGCTCGGGTTTTGAGTTCCGCGTCCGTCCGCGCTTTCTGATAGTCCGATCGCGCCGCAGCGACGTCGCTGCTATCGAGAACCGCGATCACCTGGCCACGANNGCACGTGATCGCCTGGCCGCACCTCGACCGATGTGACTCGTCCGCCGAGCGGCGGATAAACCCGGATGACTTTTGTCGGGTCGGGTTCGACACGGCCAGGAATCTCGAGGTAGTCCGGAACAGATTTCCGCGCGAGCACGATCGTTTGGACGCCGGATGAATTCGCCGGAATCGAGATTTCGGACGGCGCGCTGCTAGAATCGGCAGCAGGCGCAGGAGTCTGCTGCTGCGCCTGGCTACCGCAAGCGATCATTCCCGCCGCCATTATTAGCGAGATTAAGAAGCGCTTCATCACTGTGCTTTCCTCGTCGCGAGGGCGGCAACAACTGAGTATCGATTGATTCTTCATTTCTCCATTTCTGAAGCACACTTCGCGCTCATATATAGATGCAGCGGCGGCAAGAGTGACTTAGCCATGTACTATTACTCTACACTGAGAAGATAGTTCCCTGAAAAAGAGATGTACCACCGTGGGAAAAGACTGAGAACGAAAGAGAAATCGCGTGCGAGCTGTTCACAAAAAATGAACTGTGGAGTTTTATCGGTGCTAGCGGCCGGGCAGCAATCTATGTGCCCGTTTCAAAGTCGAGCTCGACGTCCGGAAGTCTGTCACCCTTTCGCGCAAACCATACGTAGAGAGTGGGCAAGATGAAGATGCTCATCGCCAAATTGACCATCAGACCTCCCACGATGACGATCGCGAAGGGGCGTTGTGAATCGGAGCCGATGGCGTGTGACAGAGCCGCTGGCAATAAACCCAGCGTTGCCACAAGCATCGTCATCATGATCGGACGGAGCCTCAGCACGGCCCCTTCAATCGCGGAATCCTCGATCGAGTGCCCTCGGGCGCGGAGCTGGTTGATGTATTCGAGCATGATGACGCCGGTTTGAACCGAGACGCCGAAAAGCGCCAAGAAGCCAACGCCGGACGAAACACTGAAATGGGTACCGGTAAACAGCAGTGCCAAGAGTCCGCCGAAGCTACCCATCACGACCGTGGCGAGAATGAGAGCGGCCCACTTTGGGGAGCGAAACATCATGTACAAGATCAGGTAGATCACCATGATCGTCAGCGGGACGATCACTAACAACCGCGCTTCGGCGCGTTTCTCACTTTCGTATTCGCCTTCCCAATCAATGTGGTATCCGCGGGGCAATTGAACCTGGGCGTTTACTTTCTTGATCGCTTCCTCAACGGCGCTGCCGAGATCGCGGCCGCGCACGCTGTACTTGATAGCGACATACCGCTCGTTTCCTTCACGATAGATTTCCGAGGCGCCGTCCTGTTCTTTGATCTTGCAAAGCTGTGCAAGCGAGACCCGTTCGCCGGATGGCGACAGCAGACGAATATTCTCGATAGCTTGCTCCGTTGTGCGGTACTGCGGGAGATAGCGCAGCACGAGGTCGTACCGCGCCTCGCCTTGTAATACTTGAGTCAGAGCGGTACCGCCGGCAGCGGTTTGGATGGCGTCCTGAATGTCCGATACGTTGATCTGATAGCGTGCGGCTTGCTCGCGGTCCACCTCGAAATTAATATTTGGCTGGCCGAGCGCACGAAAGACGCCGAGATCCTCGATTCCCTTGACCTGGCGCATCACGTTCACTATCTGATCGGCCTTTTCCTCGAGCACTTTCAAATCATCGCCATAAACCTTCGTTGCGAGCTCGCCCTTCACCCCGCTTACCGCTTCTTCCATGTTGTCTTCGATGGGCTGAGAAAAACCCCAAGTCACGCCGGGGATTTTCTCCAATTCCCGATTCATAGAGGCAATCAGCTCATCCTTGTTCTCGTGGAACACGGGCCGCCACTCTTCCTTGGGCTTCAGATCCACGAAGAATTCGGTATTGAAGAAGCCTGTCGTATCCGTTCCATCATCTGGACGTCCTACCTGACTCCAGCACTGAGGCACTTCGGGAAACGAACAAAGCAGAATTCGGGCCTGGTTCATCACGCGGATACCTTCGGTTGGTCCGGTGCTAGGCGCAAGCGTACCGCGCACCCACAGCGCGCCTTCATCCAAGTGAGGCAGGAATTCAGAACCGATCACACCGCCGAAGGTGAGATAGATGGCGATGAGCAAACCGGCCGCCGCCACGCCAATCGTAACCAGACGATGCTCGATCGCCCATCTCGCAGCACTACGATATCTCGTTTTCAAGAACTCCATCACCGGATTGCGCCATTCGCGCACGCCCTTCCCGAAGAAGAAGCTGGCTAAAACCGGCGCGATGACAATGGAGAATATGATGGCGCCGAGGAGTGCAAACGTGACGGTCCATGCCATGGGCTTGAATAGACGTCCCTCCACACGCTGCAAAGTGAAAATGGGCAAATATGCAGTGATGATGATTGCGATGGCATAAAATACGGGACGCTGGACTTCATGCGCGGCCTCGGCAATGACCTGGATCGGTTTCCTTGAATTATCCCCCTCCTGACGCTGGCTCATATGGCGGACAATGTTCTCGACCATTACTACGGCACCATCCACAACCATTCCGAAATCCAACGCGCCAAGCGACAGCAAGTTTGCAGGAATGCCCTTTAGGCTCAGACATGTGGCGGCGAACAACAGCGAAAAAGGGATAGTAAGCGCTACAATGATCGCTCCCCGAATATTCCCGAGGAATAGAAACAGAATGATGGCGACGAGGATAATTCCTTCCGTCAGATTTCGCAGAACAGTGTGGGTTGTGAAGTGCACCAAGTCGCTGCGATCGATGAATGGAACCACCTTTACGCCGGCGGGCAGGATTCGCTCGTTCAGTTCTTTGACTTTCGCGTGAATCCCACGAAGCGCGACGTCTGCATTTGCGCCTTTACGCAGGAGCACGATTCCTGAAACCACATCGCCGTCATCGATGATTTTGCCGTCTTCGCGATGGATTGCTTTCGCAGTCTGCCCGAGCCGGATTTTCGGACCTTGCGCGACCTGCGCAATATCCTTTACGCGAATCGGAGTTCCGTTCTTGGTGACGATGACTGTGTTTTCGATATCTTGAACGTTCTTTACGAGGCCCACTTCCCGGATGTTCAGTTGTTGGAGGCCGGACTCGATAAAGCTGCCGCCCGCATTGGCATTGTTGTTCGTGAGTTGCTGCTCCATCTGGGCGAGACTGAGACCGTAGGAAATCAGTTTATCGGGGTCGACGCGAACCTGATATTCGCGGGTGGGACCTCCAAAGCTGGATACGTCAACCACATCAGGGACAGCTTTGAAGTTCTTTTCGACCACCCAGTCTTCAATCGACTTCAACTCCATCGGGTCGTATTGAGGGTTCGTACTGTGCAAAGTATAAAAATAGATTTGGCCTACCGGGCTCCAGTCCGTACCCATTTGAGGATTGATCCCAGGGGGCAAGGTAACCTGCGAAAGTCTTTCAAGTACCCTCTCGCGGTCCCAAGCATTCTCTTCCTCATCATCGAATATCAGCTTCAGATCGGAGAGCCCGAACAGCGAAAACGATCGCAGATGGGTTACGTGCGGGATTCCGCTCATCTGAATTTCGAGCGGAATGGTGACTTGCTGCTCGATTTGTTCCGCGGAGATCCCCGGCCACTGCGTGATGATCTCGACATAGTTGTCTGCCACGTCGGGATAGGCTTCTACGGGAAGCTGATGAAATGACACCGCGCCCCAGCCGAATAGAAAAAGAGCGGCTGCGAGGACGAGGAGACGATTCTCCAAAGCAAAATCGACAACCTTGCGGATCATCTACTGTTCCACTGAATTTTCGAATACCAGAGCGTTCAGAATTACTTTTGTTCCGGGGGTTAGGCCCGACGCCACCTCCTGCATGTTGGCAGGAAGCGTATTTCCAGTGACGATTTCGACCCTCCGAAATTTGTTATCTCCTGCAGGAACGAAGACCCAGTCGCGATCACGTAAATGCAAGATTGCAGTACTGGGAATCGTGGTGTGAACTTCCTGCTTCTGTCCGTGAAAAGTAGCGGTCGCAAACATACCAGGGCGGATGAATCCGGGATTGGCGACTTCAATTCGGACTTTCGATGTGCGAGTAGTTGGATCAAGAACGGCGCCGATGTTGCTAATCGTGCCCTTCAGAACCTTGTCAGGATATGCGTTCAATTTGATATCGGCGGTCTCGCCCAGGCGCACGTTTGGCAAAGCATTTTCGTACACATCGCAAACGATCCAAACGGAAGACAGATCGGAGATTGTGAACGGGTTCGCGGCGGACAAGCTCTGTACGCCCGCCGCGTTGGTCACTTGCTGGTCGGTAATCACCCCCGAAATGGGCGCGTAAATATCGACGATTCCGGTGGGATGATCGGGATCGTTACCGAGAAGTCGAAGATGTTCTGCGGTGGTTTCGACGGCGACCTTCGCGTCGTCTTCGGCGTCTTGAGCGATTTCAAGTTCCGACTCCGGGATGGCGCCGTGCGAGTAAAGATCCTTCGCGCGGGTAAGTTGCTTTCGCGCGAGAAGTTCGTCGGCAACGGCTTTGCGGTAATCGGAGTAACCGCCGGAAACGTCGTCACTTCGGACGCGCAACAAGAGTTGACCCTTGTGCACCGTGTCTCCTAGCCGCGCGCGAATGTCGACAACGCGGCCGGAGGCCAGCGAAATCACGGGCACCGTCCGTGCAACATCCGGGCTTACCGTACCTGTGGCTGACAATTGCGAAGCGGCATTGTGCCCGACCGCGGCAAATAGGGGGAATTGCTCAGGACGGTCAACCTGAAACACGTTCGAATCTTGCTGGTTTTCGACCTGAGCGGGCGGCGGCGCCTCGGCTGCCGGGTCGCTCTTGGATAAGCCACATCCTGCCAGACACAAGGATAGTGCGCTTGAGAAAAGTGCACGAGCGATTGCCGGAAAAATGCTAGATCCGGCAGGCGCGTGAAAGAAACACGCTTGCGTCATAAATCCTCACTTGCGACCTACGAATGAAATTCGATTTTCTAGAACGCGATTAGATAAATTGACGGACGCTAGAGGGAAAGAACGGGGGGACCGCGAAAATCGAGGAATCCCAGCAGAACGGGGCGAACGATCGTGACGTTGGTGACTAGAACGTTGCCTTGTAACGCTAAGGGAGGGACAGAAGCATGAGCTGAAACTATGGCACTGAGTACGGCTTGCGCGTGGATCGGGCGATGTTGCTGGATGGAGATTTTGGAAGATCTCGCACTGACAAGGGCTGCATCTTCCACCAGCGCGGCAATTTCATAGAGGTCATCAGTCAGCGAGATGGCGTAGAACATTAAGACCAGGACGCACATCAAACCGACCGCACTGTAAAGGATTTGCTTGCAACGACTGCGCGCAAAGATGTCCCGGCGCCAATACACGACCCACAACGTCGTGCTGGTCAGCGCCAACAGCAGCCAAACGAGATTGAGTAATGCTTCCATGGCTTCCGAAAACATCCGGCGCAGCAGCCTACCATTCCTGAGGGAACCCCGCGCCTTGCACCTTTGATGCTATCTCGAAGCTTGGCGGCGACGCAATCTAGTTGACCGGGGGCGGAACCGAACAAGTTAGCCGCCGGGCCGGCAGCGCGGCCAGCCAGAGTTATATTGACACCCCTATGTACCCGCCGTTAAGATTTGCGTCCTAGTTGACCATCTGCCCGGGTGGTGTGCCCGGCGGGAGACTCATCATGAAAAAAGCTCTTTGGACCGTAGCGGCCTTAGCGTGTTTTTTCGCGGCTTCCGCGGAGGCGCGACCTCAAAACAGCCCGCCACCGGCGGGAGTTACAGCGGCGCCCGCGGCCGCGCCCGCAGTCGCCCCAGCCCAACCGCAAGGGCGCAAGAAGCGGATCGCTGTTTTTGATTTCGACTTCGCAACCGTCCAATCTAGTTCGGCGGCGATTTTTGGTCAGAATGTCGACGTCGGCAAAGGGATCTGCGACCTTCTTGTGAGATACCTGGTGCAGGACGGCACGTATTCGGTGATCGAGCGCAAGGCGCTAGACAAAATCTTGACAGAGCAGAATTTCTCGAATAGCGACCGCGCCAACCCTACGTCTGCGGCCAAGATTGGAAAATTACTCGGCGTTGACGCCATCATCGTCGGCAGCGTCACACAATTCGGCAACGAAACGAAAAATAAAAACATCGGCGGCGGAGGAGGCAATTGGGGCGGTTTTGGAGTCGGTGGAGTCGGGCACAAGAGTTCGAAAGCAGTTGTCGTGGTGGATGCACGCTTGGTTGACATTGACACGGCCGAGATCCTCGGCGTGGCCGACGGTAAGGGCGAGTCAAAGCGCGACAGCACGTCCCTGCTGGGTGGCGGCGGCAATTGGCACGGCTTCGGCGGCGGAAATGCGGATTTCGGCAGCAGCGACTTTCAGCAGACCATCATTGGAGAAGCGATAAATCTGGCGGTCCAACAGTTGAGCACGGGAATTGTTGCTGACAATACCAAGCTTCAGACGCGCACAATTTCGGTTTCGGGTCTGGTCGCGGCGGTCGACAGCGGCCAGATCATCCTCAATGTGGGAGCGAAGGCCGGATTGAAGGTCGGGGACCAGCTTACGGTCGAGCGCGTGACGCGCGAAATCAAGGATCCGTCAACCGGCGCAGTGATTCGCAGAATGACGGCTCCGGTCGGGACGATTCGAATCACCGACGTGGACGACATTTCCTCCGTCTGCACGCCTGTTTCAGGTTCCGATTTCAAGGTGGGCGACTCGGTCAAGACGATTACGCAATAGAGCGAAAATTCAACGCATTTGCAGTTTTCGGCGCCCGGTGAAGATGTCATCCGGGCGCCTGCTTTTTCAGCAGCTGTAGTTTTCATTCGCGCGCATGCATCGTTGACAATTTCAACAGCACCCCCGTAAAATCACCTCGCGCTTGGGGCGCGCACCTTCTGTCGAATTGCGCCCAACCATGTCTGGGGAGGCCGATTTGACGCTGGCCGGCACATCCAATCCAAAAGTCGCGGTGATCGACACGGACGAGGCGTTTCGCTCGAGAATTGCCGCGGACCTCGGAGACGAATTCGAAATTCTCGAAGGCGATGATTTCGAAGCCGCGTACCATCACATTCAGGAGAGCGGGCTCGACGTATTGCTGCTCGGCCTGCCACTGCCCTCGGGAGGCGTGCGCGAGTGCATTCAACTCCTCAGCCGTCTCGCAGAAAGCGAGATTGATACCCTCGTCATCGTTCTGAATGAAGACAACAACAAAGCCCCGGCACTCAAATTGATCGAGGCGGGATGCTACGACTACTTCGTCAAGCCGGTGGATACGGACGTGGTTCGCGCTTTGATGCGGCGCGCGATCAAAAAGCTCCACATTCAACGCGAAAATCGCATCTTGCGCGAAGAGGTTTCCCGAAAGCAGTTCGGCGGAGATCTCATCGGCTCGACCGATTCCATGCGCGACCTCCTCGAAACCATTCGAAGGATGGCCCGGGCTTCCACCAGCGTGATCATTCGCGGCGAGAGCGGAACGGGAAAAGAACTGGTCGCTCGCGCTCTTCACGAGCAGGGCCCTCGCCGCACGAAACCGTTCGTAAGCGTAAATTGTGCGGCTCTGCCTGAAACTCTCATGGAGGCCGAACTTTTTGGCTATGAGCGTGGAGCTTTCACCGGGGCCGTGGCCATGAAAGAAGGCCGGATCGAGTTGGCCAACCACGGCACATTGTTCCTGGATGAGATCGCCACGCTCACGCCGGCCCTGCAATCGAAGCTTCTGAGAGTGCTCGAAGATCATGCGCTTCTCCGGCTCGGTGGCAAGAAGTCTTTCAAAGTGGATTTTCGCCTCGTCAGCGCCACGAATGAAGACCTCGAGGAAATGGCCAAGACGGGCAGGTTCCGCGAAGATCTGTACTATCGAATCCACGTCGTACCGATTTTCATTCCGCCGCTACGCGAGCGTGTGGACGATATTCCACTGCTGATTGATTACTTTGTGAGTGTCTACTGTGCGGCGAACCGCACCCCGGCGAAACGCATCGCCGAAGATGCCCTTCAGGCTCTGAAGCGCTACGCTTGGCCGGGAAATGTCCGGGAGCTTCAAAACGTGGTGCAACGATTTGTTCTGATGACGGATGCCGACATGATCAATTTGAAGGATCTTCCCAGCGATGTAGTTCAAGCTGCTGGCAAGGGCGGCAAGGGCCGGTTCCGTCTGCCAGCCAGCGGCATCAAGCTCAATGAGGAGCTTGATGCCTTCGAGCGCCAATGGGTGGAAACAGCGTTGGCTCAAGCTGATCAGGTGAAGTCGGAAGCTGCCAGACTTCTCGGCGTAGACAGGAACCGAATCAATTACCTCTGCCGGAAGTACGATTTGTAAGTTCGTTGTTGAAAAAACAAACTCGATCTTAAAAACTCAGCACAAATGCTCAATTCGCCGCAACGGTACTAAAACTTGTCCTGCCCATAACCGGCCTAAATTCAATCGAGTACGCCGGCCTAACGTCACAGTGAGATTGGCACGAAGCGTGCATCTTAGATATGCGTCGCCCACGAGGGCCAACCCAAAGCGAGGAGATACACGAAAATGGCAACCAAAAAGACGCAACTGAAATCAGCTAAGAAGGCCAACAAGATCGTTG
>PMAA01000190.1:40026-40246 GCA_003152355.1 Acidobacteriota bacterium
ACCAAATCCAAGTGAAATCCGGCGCTAAAGCCCTCATTCACGATTTGCCGGTCCTGCCGTTGAATAAACAAACGTGAGATGAAAATTCCAACACTCCTGGTGAATCTGACCAGCTGGTACCACAACCCGGCTTCCGTCTAACCGGCGTGAATTCAGCGGAGTAGAAACTGTCTGGCACAACCTTTGGATTGGCACGAAGCGTGCACTATAGATATGCGTC
>PMAA01000084.1 GCA_003152355.1 Acidobacteriota bacterium
CGCCGCACTTCGATGCACCACTCGTGTCCATCGTCCTTGCACATCTGAAGAAATTGTTTCTTCAAATCGGCGGCGTTTGAGCCCGCATTCGATTCGAAGATTAGATTGCTCGAAAGCGGCTTGGGCGTCGAAAGAAGCGCGGCGCGCGCGTGACCGTTCGACTGCTGGAATTCGGGACCTGGCCGCCGCGACATCAGGAGATTCTTGAGAGTTCCGCCATCGACGATCGTAACGCGCTGCGCGCGCACACCTTCATCATCCACGGCGTAGCCGCCGATCAGCGGCTGGCCGTTGAATGCCGTTGCTGTCGGATCGTCCGTCAGCGAAACGGTCTGCGGAAGTACACGAGTGTTCACTCGGCCGGTCCATTCGCTGCGCCCGCCTAAGCCCTCCATAATTTCGTCGAATCTGGGAAGCATGGAAAGGGGCGGACGCGCGCCGGAGAGCGAGGCCTCGAGGGTTTGCGCGAGGAACGAACCCGAAGCTGTTGCGTCGAAGAGCATCGGGCCGGTGTAATCCGGTACGAGAGGGCTCGAGCGCAAAGCGACAACTTCGCTGGCCGTTTGCTCGAGCGCCTTGCTGACTTCCGCGGGCGGCGGGAGATCGGCTGGACGCGCGACATATTTCGAATAATAGTTTTGAACTTGCATGCCGTCGTCGGCGAGCGCATCCATCGAACCTTCGATGGCCGCGAAGCTGCGCGACGTCCGGATTTCGGTGCCTTCGCTCGTGACCAGGTAATACGTGGTGTAAATCAGATAGTAGGTGACGCGCGAATCTTTCAATTCAGGGTTGCCGCGAATCGAGCGGGAGGTTTCGCGAGCTTCGTCTTCCCAATTGCGCGAAGTCCAGTCAGGCTCGAGGCGTGGTTCCACTTGAACAACGGGGGTGATCTTCGAAAAATCGTCAATCTCTGGAGGCTTCGTCAAGCTGCGCAGAAACGCGCGCTTGAGCGACATGGAAGTTACGGCTTCTTTGTAGGCTTGGTCGGTCGAAAGCCACAAATCCTGGCGCAGGGAATTGTAATCGCGGTCTATGCCGACCTGGCCGGCGGAGCCAAGAAATCCGCGGAAGCCGTCTTCGCTGACGAAATTCGAGCTGTCGAGATGATAGTCGCCTACGCGCACGCCCAGGAGCATGAAACGATTCCGCGTGGTGGTCGAGGATAGCAGCGCGCCGAACGAAGCGTTGATTTCGCGGATATCCACGTCGAGTAGTTGATATTGGATGTAGAAGGGCTTCTCGGCGCCGGGAATCTGAAGGCGGGAAACGGAGCGGGCCATCTCGTCGCGCATCGCGTGCAAAGTTTGGTCGTTGTCTGTTTCGGCCGCTTGCGTGGCGCGCGAAGGATCGGCTGATTTCTTCGCTGCGGGCGAGTTCGCGGCAAACGTAGCAGCGCTCAAAGTTATGCTCAAGAGCGAAACGATAACGACTCCGAAAACGAGCGAAGACTTTGCGCGAATCATTGGCCCGCTCCCTTCGCCTTCGCTTCGGGATCGTGAGCCGGCGGCGGCAAAATCGGCGGCTTGTCCGTAGAAGTCTCCTTCTTCTGGACTTCAAGTTCGGAAATGAGAATCGCCGGCGCTGCAGCGGCAACGGGCACCGAACCTGATTCCGCGCCGCAATAGCCGTTGAACACTTCCTGAGTGTCGCCGGTGGCAACGATTTTCGTCAGCGAAATCAGCGGGGTTCCGACGATGTCCACTCCGCGGACTAATTCGTCGGGCTTTCCGTCGGGAAAAACTTTGTAGACGACCAGCGGCAGCACTTGGAATGCCTGCGGTTGGCCACGGCCGGTGAATGTGAATCCTCCGGCGATGTCGTCAATCATCAATCCGTATGGCTTGCCCTGCTGCTTGATGAGTTCGATGAGTTTGTTGCGCAGCTCCGCGTTCGTGACTGTGCGCGTGCTGCTGACAATCGTATTGCCCATGCGCGCGATCGGCTGATATCCCAGCTGACGGCGGCCATGGCCGTTCGAATGCGGCACGTCCACGAGCGGTGAGCGGCCCATCAGAAATGTTTTCAGCACGCCGCTGTCCACCAAATGGACATCCTGCGATGGGACGCCTTCGTCGTCATACGGGTAATAGCCGAGCAGCATCTGACCGTCGAGGCGTTTTTTGGTCGGGTCATCTTTCACGGAAATAAAATCAGGCAGAATTTGCTCGCCGATTTTCTTCGTAAACGTCTGGCCCTCATTGATGTCCTTCTGACGGAAACCTTCGAGGCGATGACCAAGAACTTCGTGGAAGAAAACGGCGGTGGCGCGGCCGGTCAGCAATGCGGGCCCGGCATAGGGATCAACTAGGGGCGCGCGGTCGAGCGCTTCGACTTCGCGAATCATAATCTTGATGCGCGCGAAGACCGTGTTGTCGTCGGGCGTTTCCTTCGGGTCGAGCCAATCAAAATTTGCGAAGCGGTCAATGTCCATTCCGTCCGGGGCCTTGCTTTGAACAAAAAGCTCGAGGCGGTAGTGAATCTGGCCGAACGCGAGCTTCGTACCTTCGCTGTTGAGGTAATACTGATTGGTGGCTTGCGCCGTGAATGTCGCGATCGAATTGAGGACGTCCGGCGAAGTGCTGAACATGGCCGTATACTTGCGAACGCGCTCCTCCCACGGCTTGCGGTCCACTCGGATATCGACGCGTGGGCCGACGAAGGTGTGGGGCTCTTCGTGCGAAAAATCCGGCGCGTTGCCTTCGGCAGTTTGCGCCGTCACTTGTTGTCCAGTCTCGACCTTGATCAGGGCCTCGGCGGCTGCGCGGTACTGGCGGTCGGACTCGCTCCAGATTTCGCGGCGCAGGACATTCGTATCATCGTCAATCGTTGCGGTCGTGCCCGGGCTTGTCCAGTTCGGCGGGCGATCGCCGATGCGGTGCGTGTTGTCGAGCTGGTAGCTGCCGACGCGCGTCTGAACCTCGAGCCATCGGCCGCGATTTTGGTCGCTCGAGAGCAGCGCGCCATTCGAGCCCGTCACGGAAGCAAGCTGGCGATCGGAAACGGTAATCGCGAGAAAATAAGCGGCAGGATCGGCCTTACTGAGGGCCGTCACAGAACGATCGAGTTCCGCTTGCATCGCCCCAAGGATCGGAGCCGCTGGATCTGGCGTGCTTCTGGCGATGCCGCCAAGACAAAGAAATCCGGCGACGATCGCTGCGATAGCCACTGATTTTCGAGGGGTACTTCTATCCATTCGCATCATCTTTCAGAGCCGAATTTTTAAGTTTAAGCTACCCGCATCGAATTCCCAAGCCGCAAAGACACAATGAATGAGACTAGCGCGCGGTGAAACCGGTTCCCTGCGCACAGGAATATCGCGTAAAGATGCTTCTTCAGCTTTCGTGAACGCCGGCGTTTCAGTTTGCAGGCGGAGTCGCGGGCTTTGCAAAAATTGCGCGATCGGGATTCGTATTCACTTTGACGGCCTGAACGGTCGTCTCGGAGAATTTCGAACCGTCGCGAAAGATCAGGTTGTGATACGGATATTGCAGTTTGCCGACAGAGCGGAAATCGCTCCAGTGCTGATCGGTCTCGACAATACCTTGCGGCGTAATGGATTGAAAATGTGCGCCAACAAGAAGATGCCCCGCCGGATCGAAGAAAAGCTTAACGGGGCCGTTTGTCGCATGCCATTGCACTGCTTGCGTTTTCTTGCCGTCGAAATCTTCGTCATCGAGATATTGCAACTCGATATTCCCGGCGAGCGCTTGCTTGTAAAGCCCCCATGCGCCCGCGATGGCAATCGCGCGATCGAATTCGCCGTTGTAATCGGGCGGAAGATCGATCGTGCCCTGGGGGGAGACCACCCAGCCCGTGGAGCCATCGAATCCCTGCGAGATATCCGCGACGGGAAGGTGCGCGTCGGAATGAAGCATATTTGGATAGACAATCACGAGCTTCAGTGAGATGTCCATCATGCCACCCGGCGTGTCGGCCTGACCGCTGCTCGTGACTTCAATGTTTTTCACGTCGTTCAGCGCATCGCCACCGGCCACCCTTGCTGCGGCGAGAACGATCGCCTTTCCCTTTTCAATGGATTCGGGAGTTGCGGCGGGCGCTTGAGGCTGCTTTGTGTCAGATTGCGGCGGCGCTGCGGATTGTGGCGCCGCTGCGGGCGGCGTAATGTCGTGACTCGGCGGAGGGACGCGAGGTTGGACTTGCGCGGCGAGCGGCAAGGCGCAAGCACCGATCGTCCAAGCACCGAAAACTATTTTACGAAGCTGCTTCATCTCACTCACCTCAGCCGCTCGATGGCGGTCATAGCTGCAGGACGCTAGAGCTTAGACCCGCCGCATTCTGAAATGGATGCATTCGCCGCATTGACGCCGATGGCTCGATGCACATAGCATCGCGGGACCCAATTGCCAATTATGCTGCGCCACGGTCACGCACAACTCGAATCCGTCCAACTCCACTACGCCGCTGAGGGAGCCGAGGACAGCAACCTGATCCTCTTCGTCCACGGCTTCCCCGAATTCTGGTACCAATGGAAAAATCAACTCGCTGAATTCGGCCGAACGCATCTGGCCGTCGCGCCCGATCTTCGCGGCCACAATTTGTCCTCGAAGCCGCCGAACGTCGGAGATTACGGGATTCCGCATCTCGTCGAAGACATTCGCGGCCTCGCGGCGCATTTCGGCTGCGGCGGCGACAACAAGTTTACCCTTGTGGCGCACGATTGGGGCGGCGTAATTGCCTGGGCCTTCGCGCTGGCGCATCCTGACTGGCTTGCGCGCCTGATCATCATCAACGCGCCGCACCCGGCGATTTTTCAGCGCGAGCTGGCGAGCAACCCCGCGCAGCAAAAGGCGAGTGAGTATATCCAGTTGCTGCGCAATCCGATCGCGGAAACGGCGCTTGCCGCCGAGCACTTTGCGCCGCTTTCGCAGCTTTTCCTCGCGGCAGGACTCGAGCGCGGCTATTTCACCGAAGCGGATCGCGCGGCATACATCGCGGCGTGGTCGCAGCCGGGCGCGTTGACCGGCGCGCTAAATTATTATCGCGCGGCGCCTTTCAACGCGGTGAACGAGGAATCTGCCGACGCGTCCGCAATCATTCCGGGAGCACATTCATGGATCGTGCATGTGCCCACGCTCGTGCTCTGGGGAATAAAGGATGTTTATTTGCTGCCCGCAAATCTCGACGGGCTCGAGGAATACGTTCCGAATCTTCGCCTTGAGCGCATCACTAACGCGTCGCACTGGGTGATTCACGAAATGCCGGATCTGGTGAATCGGCACATTCGCGATTTTCTCGGCGCGGAATCGGGGTAGCCCTCGGGCCGATGCAAGAATCCACGGTCAAAAATGAGAAGCTCAATGTCGCTCATCTCGTCGCAATGGCCAGCGCTTTTTTCTCGCCATTTCTTTTTCTCGCGTGCGTGCGGCTGTGGGCCAGCCCGCAGCCGTGGGCGCGGCTGAATCTTTTTTCAGGTGCATTCATCGCACTCGCGAGCATCAGTTACATCGAACAATCGCTGACGTTTCTTCGCAGCGCGTTTCGCTCGCGAGAGACGTTCCGCGAGGCAGTGGGCGCGACGTACGATCCCGTGCTCGTCAACGTGACGGTCGTGCTTGGCTTTCTCGATTACGCGATCCTCTTCGAATACGCGCATTTGCATTTCGTGCCCGCTCTCGAACAGCCGCCGCTGCAATGGACCGGGATTGCTTGCGCGGCCGGCTCGCTCGGAATGCTCCTGTGGGCGGATGCATGGCTCGGCCGGCATTTTGCGAAGGACGAAGCTGCGCGAAAGCTCATGATCGGCGGCCCGTACCGCTTCGTCCGCCATCCCCGCTACGTTTCAATCATTCTCGCGAAGCTGGCCTCGCCGTTTCTCCTGGGCAGCGTGCTGGCGTGGATCGCGCTGCCGATGTGGATCGCGCTCGTACTGCGCAGAATTCCGCTCGAGGAAGCGCACGTGCGCAAAGCATTTGGAGCCGCCTACGACGACTACGCGGCGCGCACCGCGCGGCTGCTTCCTGGAATTTACTAACCCGAGAAGCCGCGCCGTGGCGCTGGCCAAATCTGGACGCATGCGGCTCTTCGGTGTAGACTCCGCGCCGTGTTCTTGTGATCCGGCCTGCTCCGCTAGATTCACCTAGAACTGCAAATTTACTTTTTCCGGAGGCAACAATGCGAATGCTAGTCCATGCCAAAATTCCGAACGATCCTTTCGATGCAGCCGTGAAAGACGGGACGGTCGGCGCGAAAATTAAGAAGATTCTCGATGAATTGAAGCCCGAAGCTACCTATTTCATGGAATACGACGGCCATCGCAGCACGATGATGATTCTTGACATGGCCGATTCCTCGAAGATCCCGTCAATTGCCGAGCCCTGGTTTCTGCTCTTCAATGCGAAATGCGAGTTCCGCCCGGTGATGACGCCCGAAGACCTGGGGAAAGCCGGACTCGAGGCCATCGGCAAGAAGTGGGCCTAAGCAGCGATTTTTGCTGAACCTGGATTCGCGACTGCGCGCGGCCGGGACGCTACGGCACCCGGTCGCGCGATTTCATTTCGCCGCTGGCGGTTGCTGGCCGCCAAAATTAGTGAATGGCTTCAGGAAGCTCGCAAACTCCATCGGGAAAATAAATTTGGTGGACGCGCCGGCGCCGAGCACTTTGAGCGTTTCAAGGTATTGAAGGCTCATCGTGTTGGTATCGAGGGTCTTTGCGATCTCGAAGACTTTTCCGAGCGCCAGCGCATAACCTTCAGCGCGCAAAATGGCGGATTGCTTGTCGCCTTCGGCCTTGAGGATGGTGGACTGCTTTTCGCCGTCAGCGACGGTGATCTTCGCGGTGCGGTCGCCTTCGGCGGCCGTGACCATGGCGCGGCGGCTGCGCTCCGCGCTCATCTGCTTGGTCATCGCGTCCTGGATGTCCTTCGGCGGATCGATTTCGCGGATCTCGACCGAAGTGACCTTGCCGCCCCAGCGCTCGGTGACCTCGTCGAGCTTGCCGCGCAGAGTCGTGTTGATCTCCTCGCGCTTCGCCAGCACATCGTCGAGCGGGATATCGCCGACGACGGCGCGCAGCGTGGTCATCGCAATTCCCCGCGTGGCGCCGCCGAAATCCTGCACGGCGACGACGCTCTGGACCGGATCTGTCACTTTCCAATAGACGAGAAAATCGATCGAAATCGAAGCGTTGTCCTTCGTGATGCACGTCTGGCGCGGCACCTCGAGATATTGTTCGCGCAGGTCCACGCGGGTCGCAACGTCCACGATGGGCACAAGAAAAATAATTCCCGGCCCTTTCTGCCCCATGACGCGCCCGAACCGAAAGACGACGAGGCGCTCGTATTCGCGCACGATGCGAATCATGTTTGCGAGGAGCAGCATAAATCCGATGAGAACTACAGCCACCAGCACCAGCGCGACCGTGGAATCCATTTCGGCCTTCTCCCTTCAGGATATCTTTCGAACGTGCAGCGTTAGCCCTTCGACCGAGAGAACTGAAATTCGCTCGCCCTTCATGATGGGCGGCGCATCGGCTAGCGCGTCCCATTCTTCGCTGTTCACCAGAACGACACCGCGCGGTGCAAGATTCGTTTTCGCGATTCCGGATGAACCCGCAACCCGCTGCGTTCCCATCAGCACAGGCTGGTGGCGCGAGCGAAGAACGAGCCGCACCACCGCGCCGAGCATCACCGCCCAAACTAGGGCAACGCTGCCGATGGCGTAAAGTGAAATCCGGAAGCCGGGCATGCGCGGCAACACGAGAATCGAGCCGAACACAAAAGCAATCAGTCCGAGCAACATCAATACCCCGTGCGACGTTACCTTCAGCTCAAGCCCGAGCAAAAGCATTCCGAGCAGAAGCACGATTGCGCCGGAAATCTGAATCGGCATGCTGATCAATCCCACGAGCGCAAGAATTACGGCCACTGCGCCTATCGTCCCAGTCACGAATCCGTGAGGCGCGAAGATCTCGATCACGACGGCGAGCGCGCCGAGGAGAAACAGCACGTATGCGACAGTCGGGTCGTTCAGCGTTTCCAGAATTCGCTCGCGCGAGTCCATGGCGATTTCGATCTGCGTCGTGCCCGCCAGCGAAAGCGTGATATCGCCATCGGCGCGATGAATCGTTTTCGAGTCGAGCTTTGAAAGCAGTTCGGTTACGTCGTTTGCAGTGAGATCGATGATGTTGAGCGAAAGCGCTTCCTGGGACGTTGCAGAGACGCTTTCGCGAACCGCACGCTCGGCCCATTCGGAATTGCGGTGTCGCGCCGAGGCGATCGAGCGCGCATAAGCGGCTGCGTCATTCAGAATTTTTTCGGAGACGGTGCCGCCGGAAATGTAAATCGGATGCGCCGCGCCCATGTTGGTTCCCGGCGCCATCGCGGCCACATCCGCGGCGAGGACGATGATGCAGCCTGCGGAGGCGGCACGCGCACCGCGCGGCGCGACGAACACGATCACTGGCACGCGCGCGTTCATCTCGTGCTGGATGATGTCGCGCATCGAGGAATCCAGGCCGCCGGGCGTGTCGAGCTGGAGAACAAACGCGGCGGCGTTCCGCGCTTCGGCTTCAGAAATGCCGCGCGCGATGTATTCCGCACTGGCTGGATTGATGGGCCCCGAATAGGTGAGAACGATGACGCTCGGCGGCGTGGCCGCCCCGGCGATGGGCGCAAGCAAGAGAGTCGCGCCGAGAAGAACGATAGCAAGGAGAGAAGGTTTCATGCTCAGGGCCGGATGCGCGGCAGTATATACCAGACAAGCATCGCCGCTACAGGCCGAGCGACCGGACTGTAGCGGCGATTAGACCCTGCGGAGATTTGCAAAAATTACGGAGTCAATTGCCAACTGTAAATGCCGCCCTGCGCGCAAACGAACTGCCGCGGGCCCCAATATTTCCACGTACCATCTGTAAAGTTGGCGCGGCCGTACACCGCGGAGCCCACCAGCGGCGGGTATGTCCAGCCGTTGCCCCACGGGCCGACGGTCCCGACATAAATGCCGTTCGAGTAGATGTCCACGAACCAAGCCGTCATGTTATTCACATCCACCGAACATCCGCGCGCGCCGCGCTGGCCGGACTTCTCCGGCGGTGGCGGAATCTTGGCGTTCGGATCGTTTACCGGCTTGGCGTCGGATTTGATGTTGGGATCAGGACCACCGCCGCGGCTCGATTGAGCCGCCGCCTTGATCACTTGTTTGGTGGGCGCTTGTGTGTCGGCCTTCTTCATCGCGTCGTCCTGCGCGTACGTGTAGCCAACTCCGACGAGCAAAACGAGCACGAAGGCTATCGCGAATTGCAAGATGGGATTGATTTTGAATTTCATCTACTTCCTCCAGGGAGAAACTGCACGGGTGCCGCGAACGTTACCAAAAGGCTCCGTTGCAGTCAAAGACAGTTTTTCGCTCGAGCGCGCTCCTACGGCTTCTCCACGCTCTGAATCGCGAGGCGCTGCAGCGACCAGTTCGTCGGAACATCGCCAGACGCGCCGCGCGTGCCGACGCTTGAAAGCAAGCGGTCGAGTGGAGAACCCGCCCCTCGCGTGGCGCCGCGCACGCCTTTCCAATTGAGACTCGCCAGATTGATCGAATCCTGCGGCTGCGTCGTGAGCAGAAAATAGGTGTCGGTTGCGAATGGCGGCGTGATTGTGAACAGGTCTGGCTTGCCCAGAACAATTTGTTCCGGCAGTCCGTTGGCTGCCTGATCGTTTCTCGGGAGGATATTCTGAACGTCGCCAAAGACCGCGCGCGGGAAAAGTGCCGTGCCGTTTCCGTCGCTATCAATCACAAATACATAAACGCGCCGCGGCTCGGCGTAGGTTCCCGAGCCAGTGCTCTTTTTGCTCGCGCGCAGGACGAGAGCGTATTTGCGGCCGTCGCCATAGGCTGTCGTGATCTCCGGGCCGTCATTAATATGCGCCGCTTCCACCACGGCGAGATGATAGGGAAAGCTGCCGTCGTCGGGAGGCGCCGGAAGTTCGAGCCATCCGTGGATTCGCGCGAGATTTCCCGCGAGCCTGGTGAGTTCGTCGACGGCGCCATTGAATCCATCACTCGAAAGTTGAGCGGACACCCAGCGAGTTTCAGGCGGTAGAGAACTCGAGGCATGCAGCGTCTTCTGTCCGGAAGCGCCGCTCTTGTTCGCTGTTTCCTCGAGAGCGGTGCTCGCTTCTTTCGAAGCGCCCGGAAGCAGCCACGCGTACTCGACGCCATTCGCTCCAGCCCTGCCGACGAGAATGTAGTTCGCGTCGCCGAGCGATTTTGCGAGCCGCGTCGGAGACTCTTCGGTTCCGATCGCCTTTGCCGCTTCGCTTGCTTCTTTCGGGAGCGGCAGATTCACGAATATTTTCGTTTTGCCCGAAGGCAAAGTTTTTGCGACCGAGGGGAAATCGGGATTCTGGCCGAGATTCTTGGACGCGCGAGTGGATTGATCCGTCAGCAGCCATGCCGAGCCGTTCCATGTGATGACGTGCGTGGGCGTAGTTTCGTACGGGTCTGTCACGACCGTGACGCCCGGCACCGCGCTGATTTTGTCAACAGCCGCTGCCGCAGTTTTCAAATCAGCGAGCGGAAGAGTCGCCGGAGGAATCCACAACGCGAGCAAGCCGCTGGCCGACGGCACCCAGCGATCCACAATGAATAAAGTGGCCGGCGTGACTTTGTCCGCGCTTCCCGCGATAACCTTCGCCGTTGAACCCGAGGCCGTTTCGTCGGTGACTTTCAGACGCACGCCGTTGGCCGGACTGTTCTTATCTGCAGGCACAAGCTCCGTGCCGACCCCAAATCCCAGCGTGAGTCCGCTGAAAAGCTGAACGGCCTCTGGGCCATCCACTTCAACGACGGGCAAAGTGAATTTGCCCGAAAGATTTCCGGAGCTAGTTCCGAAGAGCGGCCCAGCGATGCGCTCCTCCGTCCCCGAAATCACTGGTACCTGGCTCGCGCCCGCGGAACGCATCAACGCGAATGTCTGCTGGAAAATATCGTTCGCGGATTCGTTGATTGGCGCCGAGTTCAGCACTTTGATGAGCGCTGCGGTGAAAGCGCCGTGGTCCACGCCATGTTCGTCGCGGCCTTCGGCGGCGCTTTCGATATCCTGCGCGGCCGCGAAGACGAGCGCGCCGCTCTTTTCCGGAAATGGGCCGCTATAGTCGTCCAGCGAATCGCGCGGGTCGGGATCGGCGGCGCGAACGCGATTGAATTTTGAGTAGCCCCGAGTGACCGCGCCGCTATGGCAACTGTCGAAAATAGCCGTGAGCGTCGCGCCCTTGTTGATCACCTTCATGAACGCGCGCGAGTATTCTTTGTCGCGGATATCGGTCGTGCCCTTGTAGGAATCGGAAGGCACGGTGGTTTCATCCTTCTTGTCCCCTTTCCAGCTCTTCGAATTGTTCATTTGCGAGCCGTGGCCAGCGTAATAAAAGAAACTGATATCGCCGGGCGACGCGGGATCGGCTAGATACGTCTGAATCGCGTGCAGAATGTTTTCATGCGATGCTTCGGCTTCCGTGAGTACGTGGATATTTTTTTCTTCGAAGCCGTATCGAGTGACGAGCAATTGGTGGATGCTGCCAACATCGTTCAGCGAGCCCTCAAGGTTCGTCCAACTTCCTCGGCCTTTGCTGGGCCCGCCCGAGCTCGCACCGCCGGAGCTTGCGCCTTCGGCGACAACGATTTTCTGCGCCGTCACACCTTCGGGAATATACGTGTTAACGCCAACAAGGACGGCGCGACGCGTCTGTGCAAGGGCCGGAGCCGAGAAGAATGAAAAAATGAAAAGTGACGGGAATAAGAAATTCGCTGCGCGCCGCATGAACTGCCTACCTGAATGCAACTCTCGCACCATGAGGATTCCCTCCTGCGAACAGATTCGTTCCATTAATTGATCATTGCTTTTCGAGCGATGAGTTTATTCCTGGACGCAGGCGCGCGCAAGATTGGGAACTAGGGGGGAATGCCGGATACTACCTTCCAAATCCTGATCATCAGTGAACAAATAATCGATTTGGACTATTTGGGGTAAGTAGCCATTGCTCCCGTGCTTCGAGGACTTCTGCACCATTTGCTGAATTACGCCACGGCTGGTTCTGGATGTTTTCGGTCGAGCCATCCGAGCGTGCCGCGCACAATAAAGACGTTTAAAAATATCGAAATCAATGACGCGGCGATCACCGTGGTGTAGACATCGTCGGCCACCATCCCCGCCGATCGCGCGACTTGTACGACCACGAAGGAGAGTTCGCCGATCTGCGTCAGTCCCGCGGCCACGGCGATTGCGGTCCGGAAAGAATAGCGGAAGAGCCGTACGATTGCCGTCCAGACCACAAATTTGCCAACGACGATCAGCAGAAGCATCATGCCGAGTAGCGGCAAACTTTTGAGAAGCACCTTAGGATCAATCAGCGTTCCGAGCGAAACGAAGAAAAGCGCCACAAAAGCCTCTCGAAGCGGCATGAGCTGCGTATCCACGTCGTGGAGATCCTTCGAACCGCTGATTGATAGCCCGGCAAGGAAAGCGCCAAGAGCGACCGAAAAGCCAACAGCTTGTGCGAGTGCCGCGGTACCAAGACAGACTGCAATTGCGATTAACAAAAAAAGTTCTGCGTTATTGGTTCGTTTAACTTGCCGCAGCAAGCGCGGAATCACTTTTATCGCAAAAAAAGTTAGTGGAGCCAGAAGGATCAAAGCCTTGCCCAAAGTCCACGCTACCTTCATGAAGATGCCTTCCCCGGACCCGCTTAATACGGGGAGGATGATCGTCATGCAGACGACGGCGAGATCCTCAACGATAGTGATACCGATCATCACCCGGCCAAAAGTTGTCGTCATTTTTCCGGCGTCGTTCAGAAGTCGCGCCAACACCATCGTGCTGGCAACCGAAACTGTTGCTCCAATTACAATTCCTTCTTTAACGGTCCATCCGCCGAGCTTGGCCGCGGCGGCCGCGATGCCCACCATGCATAAAATCCCGATTGGCGCGCCGAAGATCGCAACCCACTTCACGCGCATCAGATCCGGGATCGAGAATTCCACTCCGATCGAAAACATAAGTAGAACGACGCCGACTTCTGCGAACACTTCAAAGGTATGCAGGTTAGAGAGGTGCGGGCCGGGGGTGAACGGGCTGACTACGATCCCGCCGAAAACGAATCCTATGAGCAGCGGCAATCGGAGCCGCCACGCCACCAGCCCCCCAACTATCGCAGCCACGAAAATATAAGTCAGGTCGCGGAACAGAACTGGGTTCGCTTCCATTTGCTATCTCTCCGAGTCAGAGATTCGGCAAGTCAGTCGTTCGTGTCATTTCGTCGGTAAAAATATTCGACTTTGAAAGATTGGGGAAGTCTCCCTTCGGACTTAAAACTTGGACAAGAACCACAATTGTGGATTCCCAAGACCGAAGTTACATTACTTGAGCTTCCCTGAATTTAGGTAGGACTTATGCGATGAGAATCTTCATGCCAAGAGTTGGTGGACGTGGCTGGGATCGAACCGGCGACCCCCTGCTTGCAAAGCCGGACAATCGTCTCCAACAGCTCTTTCCGTTTTCTTTAACTACTAACGTTCACAAATAAATCGGGGAATCTGCTCTTCGCTCAAGAAGAGCCCGAATCGATTGAATACGATGCAACTTTGCACAGCTCGTGCACAAGACCGGCGGCAGAAATACGTGTACAGCGAACGCCCTGCTTATCGGTAACGGGCATCGCACCCCGAACTGAGTGTTTTCTTGGGCGAGTGTGCATTCTTTGCGGGCCTGGTGGTGGGGTTGAGCGGCATCACCAGGGGAGCGAGCGTCCTCGGTCGAGAACGTGCCGGTCGGACCGTTCGCGTCGAGGAGCGCGAGGCGCACGGGCTCACGTGCGGCAATGAAGCCTGACGGATCTCTCCGATCGACCGAGCGGAGGCGAGCGCCTGCGTTCAGAAAAGAACCTGGTTTCGCCGTTCCGCCGCAGCTGCGTTAGAAAGTTATGGTGCAGATGTTGCGCTATTGCAAACAGCCCTTGCGTCGGAGCAAACTAGATAGTTCGGTTCGGCATTTCACATCCGTCGATTTCAAGATACTGTAAACTTTTGCGCGGAATTCTCGTGCGCGCGATGCAAGTTGATACAAAGAGTGCCCATGGGCAGATTGTTCGATCTTGATGACATCCGAATGTTCACACTTGCCGCTCAGAGCGGCAGTTTGAGCGGGGCTGCACAGGAACTGCGAGTAGCGACATCCACGGTAAGCAGGTCTCTGACCCGGCTTGAGCGGCGGCTCGGACTTTTGCTCGTGCGGCGGGGACAGCAGGGTTTGCGGTTGACAGATGCCGGAAAGGAGTACTTTTCATCTTGCAGTCGCGCCCTGCGAACCTTGCGAGACGCGGGGGATTTGCTAGAGAAGCATCACTCGCATCCTGGCGGCGTCATTAAAGTAGCTTGTCCAGGAACAATGGCACGACACATGATTGCGCCACTGTTAAGCAAGTTCATACAAGCCTACCCGGATCTGCGAGTTGAGCTCGAAGGCTATTCTTCCGGATGGGATCAAGAACCAAACGAAGATGTCGATGTTTTCTTCAAGATTCGTGCCCCGCGTGACTCGTCGCGAAAAGTGCGCCGCTATCCCGGGACCGCGCGCGGACTTTTCGCCACTCGCAATTACCTGAAAGTTGCCGGTGCACCCGCCGATCCTGCGGAACTCGCTTCCCATCGTTGTATCGGTTGGGACGCTTGGAAACTTACTAAAGGCAAGAAGGTTGTCGTTCCGACCATCCAGTTCCAAGTCACGACCGGCGATCCCAGTGTGG
>PMAA01000009.1 GCA_003152355.1 Acidobacteriota bacterium
TAGTTTCCGATTAATGCGTTTACCAGGACTTGGCCGAAATGCCTTCGGAATCTTTGCGTTCAACGTCCACTCCGTTTTACTGTAGGGTGCATTTGAGTTCAATTCACTTTGTCTGCAATCGGAGTTGCGAGTGGCCAACAGACTGGAACTCGATTCATTAGATTCTGCTGAGTACCTGTACCTGCGAGAACTTTCAGAACCGAGAGACAATTCCCTGCGCTTGGTCATTCAAGAGGCAGTCGTCAATCCTGCCGGTTCAATTTGTTCTTCCCATCCTGAACTTCCCGAAATAGATGAGGTCCTTAGAGGCGGTTCGCCAATTGAGTCCACTGACGCTTGCCGAAGCTTTGAGTTGACGTGGAAACACTACGTGGCCTACTTGGTTACCGAAGAATGTGTCGGCTCGTGTGGGCAATATGCCGACGAGATTTATGCGGGCAAGTTATTTCGGGTCTATACCAAGTCGCACTTCTTGGAGCATCTTTCGCGCGACACTGGCGGCCACACCGAGGCAATCTTGCATTACAAGTTGACGTGCTTGAATCACCTGATTGATGTGGCAGCTTACGCCCCCCCAGAGGTAAAACAGATTTTGCCGGTCTCATCCGAACCAACCCGAATCCAGTGACCATTGACGAATATCGCCAACATTCCCGGTCAAGTCCCGGAAAGTCGGTTTACCGGACATTGGATTGCGCTGGTGGCGATTTTCGGCGAGCCGCTGATTTCGGTACAGATTCGACGCTGTAAAAAGCCTTGCCCTGCTCGGGATTTGCTTCCAGGCTGACGCGCGTCACGTCGCCGCTCGGCCCCGTGATTTCGACGAGCCCGCGCTGTCGCGCCTCGTCGATATCGTATTTAAGTTGATAGGTTTTCTCATCGGCAATCGACATCCAAACCAGGCGTCCGTTGGTGTCGTACGTGTTTTCAAGTGCTTTCGATCCGTTCGAGGCGGTGATCGTTGCAATGCGATTGCCGTCGTCGTACGTGTATTCTTCTCGTTGCCTTTGGTTATCAGTGATGCCGCGAGGGCGACCTTTGGAGTCGTAGTTGTAATCCACGAAATTTCCAGTGCTATCGGTGACGCGTGCGACCAGGCCATCCTTATACGTCAATCGAATCGAGCGTCCACCAGGAGATTCAATCTCCGCGAGATCGCCATTTTCTTCCCGTGACAGCCGGACTTCATTCCCTGCGTTGTCGAAAATCCCAACCAGCGATCCCTGTTGCGGGCGTTTGGCTCTGTATGCATCGGGCGAAAGGTAGGTCGTTCCGTCCTCAAGCGTAATATCCCAGCCGAATCCGTTCCAATCGATTCTCGCACCCTCAAATTTTGGACTAGGCATGGCTTCTTCGTACACTGCATCAGCATAACGTGTGCCCGGAGAAATGCGTTTGAACAGCACGTTAGGACCGCTGGGTAAGGCCCACTTCAAATATGTATACGGAAAGCGGTCCCCATAAAGAAAGAGATCGTAAACGTGTCGGAGGTACGGAACATTGGCCGGTGCAGCAGGGTCAAAAGGATTGTAGGTTCTGGTAAACGCGAGTGGGATGGTGTCTTGGACATGAAGGTCAGACTTGATTCGAAAAAATTGCCCGCTCCAAAGCTTTACTTCCCAGACGTCTAATTCTCGACCGTCGGGAACCAGTTCCGAACAGTCGCCGATGGAGCCAGAAGCTTCAGCCTGGTTCCTAGCATCTGATGGGGCCAGGAATAGACACGGGTCGGCTCCGGCCTGTGATGGTTGGTGCGCAGAAGCGAGGTTTAGCTTGGGACGCGCGTTCCATTTCTTATAGTCAGTAGGATTGTTGGCATCGAGAAAGAGCTTGACCGCATAACCTAAGAGCAAGACGACTGCAATAAAAATCAGGTCCTTCCATCCGCGACGCCGAAAATAGCTCGACTTCTGGATTGCAGGCACTAAGGAAACCTCAGGAGATTAGCGCGGCATCCGCAACTGACAATTGCGAGTCTCGATGCCACGATCTTCGTTTCGTCCATGTGACAAAGACTCACATCACCTGCGTAGAAGTGACCTGCATTTACCGCGCTTCTGCATTCATTTTATTCGCGGTTGAATATGCAATTACCCCATTGATGATCGGCAACGCGATCGAGGCCAAACGAATCGAGTCATGATGAAAATAAGCAATGAAGACTCCAACTACAATCGTGCCGACAAAGTCCGCCAAAGCCCACCCCAGCTTCCCGAGATACACAAATCCCGCGCCGGCAAAAATAAAATTGAAAAGAAATGCAAGCCACGGGTTCTCCACGTCCGCCTTCCCCTCAGATAACGTCGCTGCGCATGATACCACCCGTCTCTCGTCGGAGAGTACGTCAGAGGGAATTTCAGCAATCATCCGTCTTGAACTTTGAATTCTCATTGACGTCGGACGGATGGCGTAATGTCGAGGGGAAGCTCGATCCATTCTGCGAATCTAAGATCGAGGATTACCAGAAAGTTGGGTTACGGGACATTGAGAGCTAGTTTCCGATTAATGCGTT
>PMAA01000041.1 GCA_003152355.1 Acidobacteriota bacterium
CGCCGCCGGGAGTGATTTTGAAGATCGTGCCATCGCCGTTGGCACCGCCAGTTCCTGTTGCGCCGTAGAAATTCCCATCATTGCCCTGTACCAGCTTTCGCGCGGGAGTGGCGCCGTCCGTTTTCTGAAAGCTGTGCAGCGAGGTGAACGTCCCACTGGAGGTGATTTTGAAGATGGTGCCACAACCTGGGATTTCGCCCGTGCAGGAGGTGCCGGTCCCACCCGCTTGTGTTGTGCCGTAGAAATTGCCGTCGATGCCCTGGATAACTCCCGACTCGGGGTACTCGCCGTCGGCGCCGTCGAAGGTGTGCAGCGAAGTCAAGGCGCCACTTGGAGTGATTCTGAAGATCGTCCCACAGCCTTCGTTTACACCGTTGGGATCAGAATGGGTACGGTCGACCTTGCAGGCGTTGAGCCCGCCAGTGGCCGTTGTCCCGTAAAAGTTTCCGTCGGTGGCTTGTACTAGCCCTCCGGTGGGTACATCACCGTCCGTGAAGTTAAAATTGGTGAGCGTGGTGTAAGTCTGCGCCGGTAACGATGCTGGCGCCCACAGCCAGAGCGCCGCCAACATCAATGGGATACGAGATTTTCTTGCTGTAAGGGATAGCGTGGCTGACGCGAGCGCTTGAACTGACGCAAAGAGATGGGCGTTTCTAGAAATCATGGCAACCTCCTCGAAGGTTAGAGCGCGACGAGAATCTTTGTTGTTAAGGTCTTTTCCGGTCGAGTCAACGACCGATTCCTGAGCGTCCACAAAATCGCCCTGGAGATTGCGGGGTGAGACCAATTAGCCAGAGGCGATTATTGCTTTTGTCATGTCGCTGTAAACAGTTTGTCAATTGATTGCGCATGGCGAGCCTGCGGCGACTGCGCTGGCACATTTCGGGGCTTTTTCGACCACTTTTGGTTCGGTGTGGGTTTACGCCTCACGCACTAAGAAGGCCGTACTCAATCAGAACCTAAGCAGGGCAGTCTTCCGTTCACATCAACGCCCCTGGACGAATTTAGCTCGTAGATTCCCGCACGTAGACTTTGAGCTAGTGTTGCGTCGACCCATTGAGACCGCCCGCGTTAATCAGGTGCTGGGATCGGCGATAGGTTCTACGCAAAAACAATAGACGCTTGTCGCGACAATGCTGGTTGATCTCTTAGCATCTTCGCAGTACTTTCTGTCGGTCGAGCGATCCGCCGTGGTGAGGTGTGCGTTTGCCAATCTCTGCGCCTGATGTCATCGAGCCCGCTTTTCGCCATACCAAGGAGCAGCTCCTGAAGCCGTTCCGCTTCGGCCAATGGATGCGTTTAGCATTCGTCGGACTTCTCGCGGGCGAGATGGGTACCTTCGGAGGATGTAATTTCAGTTACCCCCCGAATACCGATCACCGGGGGTCGCAGCAGTTTCTTGGCGGCACACTTCCTGCGCAACTGACGGATCATCCTGCGTTATTTGCGGCGCTGATCGCAGCTCTAGTTGTAGTGGGGTTTGCGTTGCTGGTGCTGTTCACGTACATCAGCAGCGTGATGCAATTCGTTCTATTCGATAGCATCGTTGCGCGAGAATGTCACATCCGCCGAGGATGGGCTCGACGCAAGGAGCCGGGCTACCGACTCTTTCTGTGGCGGCTTTTGTTTTTGCTCGCAACTCTGGCGGCCTTACTGATCGTTTTGGGCGTTCCAGCGGCGTGCGCCGCGGCTCTGGGATGGTTCACGCACGCTCGCGATCNNGCCCTGGAAAACATTGGCGTCATGGAAGGTTGGCGTAGGCTATGGCTGTGGATCAAACATGAGAAGGGCGGCTATGCCGGGTACATCGGGATGAAAATTGTGCTGGCAGTCGGCGCCACGATTGCCTTCATGATCGTAACGGTAATCGCACTCATCGTGCTGCTTATCATCATCGGCGGAGTTGGGATCGTGGCGGTTTTTGGCGCAAAAGCGGCTGGATGGACTTGGAACCCCTACACCATAACGCTGGCGGTGTTCCTGGGGTGCATCGCGCTCGCAATTCTTGTCTTTGTGGCCGCGCTGATCTCTGTGCCGGTAATCGTGTTTTTTCCAGCGTATTCCATTTATTTCTTCGCGCCGCGATATTCGCGGTTGGCGTCGCTGCTGTGGCCCGAACCGTCTGCCCCGGTCGCGCCGGTTTTTTATCCACCGCCGGAACCTACCTCCTTATGATGCACGCTGACGCGCTAAGGCACCGCATCGTGGGGTCGTGATTAACTAAGCGATCGCACCAACGAGACTAATTCGAGCACCACGCGCATGTGCTTGATTGTCGCGCTAGCGGACATCTGCGTTTCGGTAATCTCACTTCGCTGGCAAGCGCGATNNGCTCAATTCGCATTGACAGTCAAGCGAACATGCGATAAATGATTTCGCCAGCTCGCGTTCAATCTATTCTCGTTCCGGCTAGGCTTTCCAGAAAACCATCCACTCAAGGAGATTCCCCGATGAGCACGAAGGACGGTTCCGAAGAAATCAACCAGGATCGCCGACGCTTTTGTGGCACTGCGGCCATGAGCATTNNTTCTGCGAACGCACCATCCAGACATGTCACCGCGGCGAGCGCGAACGCGCTTACTGAAAAGCCGCCAGCGGGGAGCGGAGACAGTTCAGTTCGCGCCTTCCACATCAGTGTTCCGGAACAGGAGATCGTCGAACTCCGCCGGCGAATTGTGGCGACACGTTGGCCTGACCGGGAAATAGTCAACGATCGATCCCAAGGCGTGCAGCTCGAAACGATGCGGGAACTCATACGTTACTGGGGCACGGATTACGACTGGCGGAAGGTGGAGGCGCGGCTGAATGCCTTGCCTGAATTCATAACAAACATAGACGGAGTCGATATCCACTTCATTCAAGTCCGTTCGAAACATGCGAACGCTTTGCCGGTGATCGTCACGCACGGTTGGCCNNCTTTTGATGTAGTGATCCCTTCGCTGCCTGGCCACGGGTTTTCAGGTAAGCCGACGGTGATCGGCTGGGACCCCATCCGCATCGCACGCACCTGGGGCGTTCTGATGGAGCGTCTCGGATACAAGAGATATGTGGCCCAAGGCGGCGATTGGGGAA
>PMAA01000160.1:0-4848 GCA_003152355.1 Acidobacteriota bacterium
TACCCTGCCGCAAAACCATCTTGAGAACGTCGGAAGCTTGCGCTCCCAACGCCATGCGAATACCGATTTCGCGAGTGCGCTGCACCACCGAATACGAAATCAGCCCGTGCAATCCGGTAACGGCTAAAATCAGCGCCACGACGGCGAATATCCCGATCAAATACGAGGGATACCGCCGCAGAAAAACTGCCGGCGAGTCGTTCGCCACCTGCTCGAGCGGCTGCGCGATGATCACGGCAAGCTGCGGATCGAGCTGCCGCAACGCCGTGCGAACCGCGCCGATGAACGCCGACGGATCTCCGGCCGTGCGCACGAGGAAAATCGCGAACGTGTTCGGCCCTTGATCGTTCGGTGTGTAAAGAATCGGCGGCGGCGCGGCGGCCAAATCGATCTCGGCAATGTCACCGGCCACTCCCACGATTTCCATATACGGCGCCTTCGGATTGAACGTGAAACGCATGCGCTTCCCTATCGGATCTTCGCCCGGAAAATATCGCTTTACGAAAGCCTGATTCACGATAACCACGGGCGCCGATTCCCATTTATCGAAATCGTTGAAGAAGCGGCCTTCAATCAGCGGAATTTTGAGCGCCGGGAAAAAGCCCGAATCCACGCCGCGAATCTGCGCTTCGTCTTCCTTCCCGGGTTCCACCGGCCGGCCTTCGACCACAAAGCGCACAGTACCGCCGTTGCCGGAAAGCGGAGTGCTGCTCGCAATACCGGCGCTCACGACGCCGGGCAGCGCGCGCAGTGAATCCGTGTACTGATGCGCGAAGCGGATCGCCGAGGGATTCGCGAACGGATATTCGTTCTGCGAAGGATACGAGTAATCCGGGAGATTCACGGCGAACGTGAGGACGTTGTGCGCGTCGAAGCCGGGATTTTTCCGCACGAGCGAGCGAAAGCTGCGAACCATCAGCCCCGCGCCGACAAGCAGGACGAGGCAAATCGCGATTTCGCCGGTGACGAAGGCGTTGCGCAAGCGCGCGTGAGTGCCGCTCGTCGCGCCGCGCGAATCCTCTTTCAAAATCTCGCCGACCGGCGATTCCGCCACGGCCAGCCCCGGCGCGAGGCCGAAAACGACGCCCGTCAAAACAGTGACGCCCAGGAGAAAGACCAGCACGGGAAGATCCAGTCCCGCATCGCTCAAATACGGCAACGATTGCAGGATGGGCACGGGGATCGCCGCGATCAGCGCGCTCACGCCCCATTGCGCCACGAGAATTCCTGCCGCGGCGCCGAGAAACGAAAGCATCAGGCTCTCCGTAAGCAATTGGCGGATCAGATCGATTCGCGTCGCGCCCATCGCCGCGCGAATCGCGAATTCCTTCTGCCGGCCCACCGAGCGCGCCATCAAAAGATTCGCGAGATTGGCGCAGGCGATGAGCAGCACGAACGCGACCGTGCCGGTCAAAATCAAAAGCAGCGGACGAACCTGGCCGACGATTTTTTCTCGCAGCCCGGCCATGACGACGTGGATGTTGGCGTTCGGTCCGGGATATTCGCGGTCGAGCTGCGCGGTGACGGCATCGAGGTCGGCCTGAGCTTTCTTCGCCGTCGTGCCCGGCGCAAACCTCGCGATCACATTCATCCAGCGCAGGCTGCGGCGCGTTACGAGATCGCCTTCGGCGTGCATCGGAACCCACATCGCGGACGACTGCCCCGCCGGCGCAAATTCGAAACTCTTCGGCAGGACGCCGATGACCGTCACCGGATTATTGTCGATGCGGTACGTGCGCCCGATAACGTTCGGATCGCCGCCGAAATCGCTGCGCCACGTGCCGTAACTCAGGATCACGACGTACGGGCCGTCGTGCTTGTCTTCGCCATCCACAAAATCGCGGCCGAGCATCGGCTTCACGCCAAGTGTCGAGAAGAAGTTCGGGAGCACTTGCGTGGCGAAGACGTTTTTCGGATCGCCATTGCCGGAAAACGTGAAAGCGTCGAATCCATAGGACGTCAGCGACTCGAAGCTGCGCGTCATTTTTTCCCAATCCCTGAGATCGGGGTAGGAGACGTTGAACGCGTCCTCGCTCGTTGGCAGCCGCGATTCGGCTAGTGTGACGAGCTGATCGCTATGCGAATACGGCAGTGGCCGCAGCAGCGCAACGTAGACGACGGAGAAGATCGCCGTATTCGCACCGATGCCGAGCGCGAGCGTGAGGATCGCGATCAGCGTGAAACCGGGAGATTTCACCAGCATACGAATTGCGTAGCGCGCGTCTTGCATTAACGTGTTCATTCCGCCTCGATTTCACGCCCCGTACACGAAAAACGGCCACTTCTACTCTCGCTCGGCGCTGACACGATCACTCGTATCGCAACGCCACCATCGGATCCACGCGCATAGCTCGACGCGCGGGAATCGCGCACGCAATCAACGCAATACTCGCCAGCAGCAGCGCCACACTCACATACGTCAACGCATCGAACGGCGCGACTCCGAACAACAAATCTCGCATCAGCCGCGCGCCGCCCAATGCCAGCAGAATGCCCAAGCCCACCCCTGCGGCCACCAAGACCCCTCCCTGCCGCACAACCATTCGCACCACGTCCCTGCGCTGCGCCCCAAGCGCCATGCGAATCCCGATCTCGTTTGTCCGCTGGCTGACAACGTAGGACATCACCCCGTACGTCCCAACACCCGCCAGAAGCAGCGCCAAGCCCGCAAGCGCGCCGAGCAGCAACGCTTCGTCATTCGTGTCCGCCATGCTGTCGCCGACGAGCTGCGGAATCGTCTTCACTTCCGAAAGCGCAAGCGTGCTGTTCAGCGACGCCAACTCGCTGCGCATCGTGCTCTCCGCGCTCTGCGGCGGGCCGGAAGTCAGCACCGAGATGTAGAGGACATACGCGCCATCGCCGAGTCCCACGGCAGCCGGAATATATGCCGCGTACATCGCGGGATCGCGCAAGCCGTTATTGCGCACAACTTCGGCGACTCCGACAACCTGATACGGCGCGCCGCCGCTGTGAAACATTTTGCCAAGCGGATCCTGATTCGGCCAAAAGTGCGCCGCCATGTCCTTGCTGATCACCGCGGACGTCGTGAACTTCCCCTCGAGCGCTTCCTCCGCTTTCTGGTCGTGCGCTTTCTCCAAAGGAAGTATCTGCCGCCAGGCATCGCCGGCGCTCTGCACGTCTTCATCCGTCAGTTCGCGGCCGGCAATTAGCCGGATGCCCATCGTGTGGAAGTAACTCGGCGTGATTTCATTAAAAGCGACGAGCGGCCCGCCTTTGTAATCCTCAGACTGGCCATCCGCGGTCACATACCCGTTTGAGTCCGACGAAAGCGGCGCCAGCGTATCGAACGCGGCGTCGCGGATTCCCGGCGCACTCTTCAGCTTCGAGAGGAGGGTGTCAATGAACGACTTCGCCTGATCAAACGTCGCGTCGTCCTTTTCGGGAACCATGACGTACCCGGTAAGGACGTGATCGGTGCGTATACCCAGATTCACAGCGCGAAGATTTGCGAACGTGCGCAGCAGCAGGCCCGCGCCCGCAAGCAGCGCGAGCGACAGCGCGATCTCAACGGCTACCAGCCCATCGCGCAGCAAAACGCTTCGGCCATTCCGCGCTGCGCCGGCCGATCTCGATTTAAGCTCCTCGATGAGATCCAAATCCGAAATCTGAAACGCGGGCGCCAGTCCAAAGAGAATTCCAACCGCGGCGCTGACGGCGAAGCAGAAAAGCAGCACGGAAACGTCCAGCCGAATCGGATTCGGCGGCACCACCTGCACGCCTTTGAGCGACACCAGGAGATCAACGGCGTTATACGCGATGAGCGCGCCGATAGCGCCTCCAGCGAGCGCGAGGATCACGCTTTCCGTGAGAAGTTGCCGCACCAATCGCCAGCGGCTGGCGCCGACTGCGCCGCGTAGCGCCATCTCTCGCCGCCTTCCAATCGAGCGCGCGAGCAAGAGATTCGCGACGTTCGCACAGGCGATCAGCAGCACCAGACCGACCGCGCCGAACAGTGTCCAGAGCGGCGTTCTTGAATCGCCCGTCAATTCCTTCTGCAGCGGAACGACGACCGGCATCGCGTTGCTGTTCGTTTTCGGGAAATCCTTCGCAAGATGCGCCGAAATCGCGCCAAGGTCCGCGCGCGCTTGCTCGATTGTCACGCCAGGTTTGACGCGCCCGAGCGCGCGAAGATAGTGGCTATCGCGGCCACGAATGGCAGACGGCGACAAGTCCATCGGCGTCCAAACATCGGCGGTAGCCGGCGCGGTGAACCATGCGGGCATCACGCCAACGACCGCGTAGGATTCGCCATTCACTTGGATTGTCTTGTTGATGGCGTCGGCGCCACCGCCGAAATGCGTTTTCCAAAATGCGTTGGTAACTATCGCGACGTGGTTCCGGCCTTTCGTGTCTTCACCCGCAACGAACTCGCGGCCGAGTTGAGGCGCGACACCGAGAACAGAAAAGAAATTCGCCTGCGTCTCGATGAGCGGCACTTCCTCAGGCGCGCCCGCGCCGCTCACGTTGCTCGGTTCGCGCCAGGTGAACACCGCCATGTCGTCAAACGTGCGATTCTGCGCGCGCCAATCAAGGAAGTCCTGATCGGTGAGCGGAAAATTGCCGGAGGACGATTCGGTTTCCCAAAGCTCGACGAGCCGATCGGGATTGTGGAATGGCAAAGGCTTCAGCAGCACGGCATTCACGACGGAGAAAATCGCCGTGTTCGCGCCCACGCCGAGCGCGATGGTGAGCACGGCGATGATCGTAAAGCTCGGCGATTTGCGCAGCATGCGAAGCGCGTACTTGACGTCCTGAATCAGAGTGCCCATTTCGCCTCCGTGTCACGCCATCCCATGCAGAAATGCGGTCGTAGCGCCGGCATCTTGC
>PMAA01000160.1:4862-5018 GCA_003152355.1 Acidobacteriota bacterium
GCCGCGCCGGGATGTAACATGCGGCGAGCGCCACCAGCGTAAAGAGCGCCGCAACGGCGATAAACGTAATCGGATCTCCCGTCTTCACCCTGTACAAAATGGCGCTCATTCCGCGAGTCGCTCCCGCCGCTGCGAGGACTCCAATCGCGATGCCCA
>PMAA01000270.1 GCA_003152355.1 Acidobacteriota bacterium
CTCGATTTCGGGCTGGCAAAGCTGTCACCCCCAAGCGCGGCCGCAAATATTTCGTCCATGCCTACGGCGAGCGACGTTGATCAACTCACTCACGTTGGTACGGTGGTCGGCACCATCGCATATATGTCCCCGGAACAAGTGCGCGGCGAAGAGATGGACGCGCGCACGGATTTGTTTTCGCTCGGTGCGGTGATGTACGAAATGGTGACAGGTGTTCCGCCGTTTCGCGGCGAGACCTCCGGCGTAATTTCTGGCGCGATCCTCAACAGCGCGCCAGTCGCGCCAGTGCGGCTAAATCCCGGAGTGCCCCCGAAATTGGAAGAAATCATCAGCAAGGCGCTCGAGAAAGACCGCAAGCTGCGCTACCAGAATGCCGCCGACATTCGTACCGATTTGCAGCGCCTAAAGCGCGATTCAGACTCAACTCGCGCATCCGGCGCGGCAATATCCCCGGAGCGTTCCCCAATCCGGCGATTCGCGCTCCCGCTCGTCGCGGCCGCGATCGCCCTGACGTTAATCGCCGTCGTTGCAGGTTTCTTTTTCTCTCGTCG
This sequence comes from Acidobacteriota bacterium, assembly GCA_003152355.1. GTDB lineage: Bacteria > Acidobacteriota > Terriglobia > Acidiferrales > UBA7541 > Palsa-147. Next base: position 552 of record PMAA01000270.1, read on the forward strand.
TTCCCGCCAGAACGCTCCCGTCGGCAACAATTGGGAGCAATTAACGTTCTTCACGGATTCCGCCGTCTATCCAACTCTCTCTCGCGACGGCCACATGCTTGCCTTCATCCGCGGCAATGACGCTTTCTTCGGCCCCGGGCAGGTTTACGTCAAATTTCTGCCGGACGGCGAGCCCGTCCAACTGACCCATGACTCGACGGATAAAATGAGCCCCGCTTTCTCTCCTGATGGCTCTCGGATTGTTTACGGCTCGGCCGTACCGTGGGATACCTGGGAAGTGCCAGTCGTTGGAGGAGTCGAAGCCCACTTGATGCTTCCCAACGCTTCCTCACTCACTTGGATTGAAGATGGAAAAGGGCTTCTGTTCTCCGAGACCAGAGAAGGGTTGCACATGGTGGTAGTGACCACCGATCAAGCCCGCGGGCAGAGTCGTGATGTCTACTCGCCTTCCGGCGGGCGCAGTATGGCCCACCATTCCTATCTTTCTCCCGACGGCCACTGGGTCCTCGTCGTTGAAATGGACAATCGAGGCCAATTGGTTCAATGCCGCGTCGTCCCGTTTTTCGGCGGCGGAGAACCTCGCATCGTCGGCCCGGCCGACAGCACTTGTTATGCGGGTGCCTGGTCTCCTGACAGCAAGTTCGTCTACCTCAGCGCCGCCAACGGCGCCGGCTTTCATATTTGGCGCCAGCAATTTCCGGATGGCCAGCCAGAGCAAGTGACCAGCGGACCAACGAGCGAGGCAGGCATTGCCATGGCACCGGATGGTAAGTCATTCGTCACCGCTGTGGGCTCGGTTGACACGACCGTTTGGGTCCACGATCACGACGGCGACCATCAAGTCTCATCCGAAGGCGCTGCGATGGAGCCTGCATTTTCGCCCGATGGAACGAAGCTCTATTTTCTGATGGCTAATGGCCAGACTACAGGGTTCGAACTCTGGGAAAGGGAATTAGCCAGCGGAAAGACCGAGAGACTTCTGCCAGGTTATTCGATGGACGGCTACTCCGTGTCTCAGGACGGAAAACAAATCGCCTTCGCGATGACTGGTGAGGGCGATCGATCTGGCTTGTGGGTCGCGCCGGCGAACCGCCGTTCGTCACCCGTGCATATCGTTTCCTCAGCCAATCGGCCTTCAGCATCTGTCCGAATCGGCGCCTCCGCAAACGAGGATTCGCCCTTTTTCCTGCCGGACGGCGATCTGGTTTTTCGGGCCGTCGATGAAGGCGGAACAAATTTCTTGTATCGCGTGAAATCAGACGGAACCGATCGCCGAAAGATAAGTCCCGAGCCCGTTTTCGACTTGGTGGCTATCTCTCCCGACGGTCAGTGGGCCGTTGCAGCCGGGCACGCGGCCGACCCGGAGCACACCGTCTCAACAAAAGCGTATCCCTTGGCCGGGGGCGATCCCGTCCCTCTGTGCGGTGATTACTGCATGCCCAAGTGGGACGTTCGCGGAGAGTTCTTTCTCGTCAATTACATTTTCAACGACAAAGAAAATACCTACGTGTTGCCCCTCCGGCATGGCACCGAGCTTCCGAAACTGCCCGCCGCGGGAATCGCTCGCATGGAGGACATCACCAATGCGAAACCTGCGGCGGTAATCCCTCACATCGTCAGCTCTGCCGCGAGCCCCTCCGTATACGCCTACGTTCAACAAACCACTCGCCGCAATCTGTACCGCATCCCACTGCAATAAATCATTCATTCCTGTAGACGCTTGTTCGAGGACGAGAATGCTTACCTCGCCACCGCCAGCGAACAGCTGAAAGACATTGCTCGAATTATTCTCGATACCGGCATGAGGCCCGAGGAAGTCTTCCGTATCGAAGTTTCTAATCTCGATTTCTCAAAGCGGACGATCTTTAACCCGTCTGGTAAGACGCCTTGCTGACAATCTATGAACTGACTAGTAGGAATTCGTCCCGAGCTCGGAGCGAAAAAGAACGACCGGGGGATCCCCCTTTGTTCGTTCGGTCAGCGTTCTGGCGCAGATCATCATCTTGTAATGTTTTCGGCCCGCTTGAGACTACCTGAATAGGGACGGTTGAGAGCACGAAGCGCAGAGCTGAGCATCGTTCCAGCTGAAAGTGATCAAAGAGCCAGGCCGTCAGATCAATTACGGCACAGGCAAGGACGTGAGCGCGGAGACTGTCCAGAACGCCCATGCTCCTTTGGAAATTCATTGTTATAGTGACAGCTACCTCGATCTTCCGGTTGGAAGATAAAGCCGCTCAGTTGGCTGCAGGTCCCAAAGGTCCAAACAGGGGTGGAAGCACCCACAGATAACGAGAAACGGCCTGATCGCCAGGAACGATTCTGGAGTGACGCGAAAAGGCCAATGCATTCAAGCACTCCTCGATACACCAATGTCAAATCAACGGATAGTGGGCGAATCACGGGCAACCCGGAAGTTATCAGTTCGTCCGCCGGATTAGTACCGAGAAACGCGCTTGTGTCCATCGGA
>PMAA01000094.1:0-32041 GCA_003152355.1 Acidobacteriota bacterium
TGGGCGAGATCGGCGTAGCTCATGCGCAGCGAATCTCGCAGGGCAAGTTCGGTGGAAGGCTCGGTGGCGATGTGGTCGAGGAGCTTTTCGACGTCGCTCATGCCGCCCTCGCGGATGATGGATTCGACCGCGGCGAGCGACCACGCATAGGAATACGTGGCTGAATCGCCGGAAAGACCCATCCACGATCCTTCCATCTGCCCGAAAGGTTCCGCGGCTTTCTTATCGGCGATTTGAACGAGAGCTGAAGCGGCGTCGCGGCTGCGGCGGCCTTCCATCCATTGCGCGAGACCTTCCTGAAGCCACGTGGGAGCGCGGCCGCGCGTTTTCTGGCCGACGAAGCTGTGAGTCAATTCGTGTTTCAGCACGCGGCTCAAATCGCTGGTCACCGACGTGAGGCCCTGGACGGGAACGCGAATGCGGCCGTCGTTGATGGCGCCGGCCCAGCCGGGCGCGCGCGTGATGTCGGCGAAAGCTTCGTTGGTGTAGAGAATCACGCCGATTCTTTCGGGTGGCGTGTAATCGAGCAGCGATTCGAGATCGCGATAGTGATCTTCGAGAACGTGCAGGATGGCGCTGGCAAGATCGGGAGCGGCTGCGCCGGAATATTTCAACGAGAAGTGCGAGGTCTCACCTTCGCGATAGCCGGCTTCCTCCTGGCGGTCGCGTTCGGCTTTCGCGAGCGCGCTGGCCACTTCTTCATCCGGGCGGAGTTGTTGGGCGCGTTTCCATTCGGCGACGGCCTGATCGAGTTTGTTCGCGCCGTAGTAGGCCCAGCCCATCAGCTTCGCCACGTCAGCGGACTCGGGCTCGACGCGGCGCGCATGCTCGAGCGGCTCCATGGCCGTGGTGAATTCACTTTCGCGAAGATCAATCATGGCGAGATTGAGGAGAAGGGGAACGTTATCCGGCGCGAACATCAGAGCCTCGCGGTAGTGCGCGGCGGCGCCGTCGAGATCGCCTTTGGCGAGCAGGAATTGCGCGGCAGCGTGGTGCGCGGCGGCCACTTTCGCGATGGCCGTCGCATCTCCGCTGCGCGCGTCAATTTCGAGATGGAAGAGATATGCGGTATCCACCGAGCTATCGCGAATCGCGCCGGCTGCCGCATCGGCGTACCCTGCGCTGACGTCCACGCGAGGCGCGCTGACCGGCGGCGCGGAATCAGCCAACGACGTTGGCGCGAGATCGTTTCGTTCGATTCGGGCAACAATGGATTGCGGGATAGCGAGTTCGCCGGCGGGAGTTTCGCAGCTGACGCGGCCGTTGGCTTCGACGACATTCGAGGCCACGATGCGCCGGCCATTCTTCAGCACAATCGTATCCGCGGAAGCCGCAGACACGGCAAGCAATAGAAGTAGCGCGGCTGGCACTGCGAATCGCACGAAAGAAGTCTAGCAGAGCGCCAGAATCGGGTCCCGGCGCGGCTTGCCGCCCGATGCCCTACTTGTTACAGTCGAAATGATGCGTGTTTCATTTCGATTTGCGCTCGCGCTGGGAGTCCTTGTGGCGTGCGTGTGCGCGCGGCCCGTCCAATCGACGATTCCGAGTTCTCAATCCGCGCAGGCGCCCACAGATCCGAAAGCTCTTTACCAGGCGCTGAACGAGCTGCGCGTGAATGGCTCGCGCGTGTTCAACATTCGCGAACTGCATCTGAAGCGCAGTGCTTTCGACATCACATTGAATGAAGGCAAGCTGGCTTTCCTGAGGCCTCTCGACAATCGAGTTACGGGGGCCGTTTTCACCGGGCGAGGCAGCATCGTGGCGCTGCCCCGCGAAGTGGCGGAACGCAGATCTCTGGCGGAATTTCTCGGCGTGCCGATCCTCGATCAGCCTTTCTCACGCGCGTATCTGCGCTTCACGGACGACACGGCATCGGTTCTCGAGAGCCGATTGGAAGCCGCGAAGGCGGAGGTTGCGGGCGATCCGGCATTTGCCGATGGCTGGAACACGGCGATTGCGAATTTGAATCCGGCGCATTCGGTGCGAATCATGTTCGACTGGCTCTCGAGCGATCCGCAGCCGTACTTTGCCGCGACGGTTGGAGGCTCGCGCGTGGGTCCATTCGATGCGCTGGTTGACCGGCGGCTGGCGGAGCCGGTCATGATCGGGCAACCGACCGCCGGAAGCGGGCCTGGGCACTACGACATCTGGGCGTCATTCACGCCGGCCGACATTCCGAGCGCGCCAGAAACTGTATCGCCCGCGGCGTATCGGGTGGATACGACGATTGCCGAGGATCTTTCGCTTTCGGGCGACGCGCATCTGGAGCTTGAGGCTCGGCGGGATGGGGAACGGATGATACGACTCGAGCTTTCACGCGCCCTCTCGGTGGAAAGCGTGTCGGCCGAAGGCGGCCCTGCGCTCACGTTTTTTCAAAATGAGGATTTGAGCCAGCAAGAAATCGCATCGCGCGGAAATGATGCGCTGTATGTCGTTCTGCCAGCCGCTACTCGCGCGCAAGAAGACATTCAACTCGAAGTGAAATATCGCGGGAGCGTGATCAGCGACACGGGGAACGGCGTCTATTTCGTCGGGGACCGGGGAAGCTGGTATCCGCACGCGAGCCATGCGGGGCAATTCGCGCGATTCGATCTTACGTTTCGCTGGCCGCGAAAGCTGACGCTCGTAGCGACGGGCCACGAAACCGACGAGCGCGAAGAGGGCGGCCGGCGCGTCGGGCATTGGACCACGCCGGTGCCGATCGCAGTGGCTGGATTTAATCTCGGCGAATACGAAAAAGAGAGCGCCGGCACAGGAAAGCCGCCAATTCAACTTTACGCGAACCATCAACTAGACGAATGGATTGTCGAGAGGCTGCGTTCGCACGCGATGTCGGACACAATGCGAATGACGGAAGGCGCTGAAGGCGCGTCGATCAAAGATCCGTTCGGACAAATAATGTCGATCGCGCCGGGAGCGCCGCCGAGTCCGGCCGGCGTGCTGAAACATTTGGGCGCTGTCTTCACCGATGGCATCCGATTTCTCGAGGGAATCAACGGGCCGTTCCCGTTCGACGAATTGGACGTCGCGCCGATTCCCGGAGATTTCGGGCAGGGATGGCCGGGGCTCGTCTATCTTTCAACGCTGGCCTATCTCCCGCGCGAGGCGCAAGAGGTCGCGGGAATCGACCGCCGCCAGCAGGATGAAATTGCGGAGCTGCTTCCCTTCCACGAAGCGGCGCACCAATGGTGGGGCAACCAGTCCGCGGCGGCGAGCTATCGGGACGGATGGCTGTACGAGGCGATAGCGAATTACGAGGCGCTGATGTACGCCGACAGCAAGAAGCCCGCCGCGCATGTTCTTACGACTTGGCTCAATCATTTCCGGACACAATTGCTTTCGATGGCTTCCGGTGCGGAAGAGACGGACGAAGCGGCGGGCCCGCTCACGCTCGGGTACCGGCTGAATTCATCGAAAACGCCAAGGGCTTACGAGGAAATCGTCTACGGGAAAGGGACGTGGGTGATTCACATGCTGCGCGTGATGCTGCGCGAACCCAGCGCGAAATCTCCCGACGCAAAATTCGAGCAGATGCTGCGATCCGCTCTCGACGACCATCGCTTTCAGCCCATTACAACGAACGATCTGCAGCATGCCACCGAGAAGCGCATGACGCCGGCGATGGATCTCGAAGGCAATCACCGCCTCGATTGGTTTTTCGAAGAATGGGTGCGCGACACGGGAATTCCACACTATAGCGTCGAGTTCTCGACTCGGCCGCACGGACAGGAATTCCTGGTCAGCGGAAAACTAAAACAGGATGACGTGCCCGACTATTTCACCGAAGCGGTTCCGCTCTACGCCACTCGCATCGGCGGAAAGCCGACTTTACTGGGAACAGTGATTACGACGAGCCCGCAAACTTCCTTTCACTTCACGAGCGCATTCAAGCCGGGAAAAATCGCGATCGATCCGCAAAATACAATCCTTTGCAAGCCAGAATAACGAGCGGCACTTCGGGTTCGTGCAACTCTTTCCGTGCCTACAATATCCATTGACCACATGACTGGCGTTTGCGGAGCGAGAAACAAATCCTCTATAATCGAGGCGGATTCAAAGAATGGGTCGAGCTCACTCGCGGCAAGGGACGGCTCGCAAACGTACCATGGTCGATATCGCTGATAAAATCCGGAAAAAACTGCTCGACGAAATCAAGATACTCGAGTTTGAATTCCATAACGAGCTTCCGAAAGAGTTGATGAAGGCGCGCGCTCACGGCGATCTCTCTGAAAACGCCGAATATAAGTACGCTAAGGAACGCCAGTCTTTCGTCAGCGCACGACTCGGCCAGCTGCATCAACGCATGGCCGATCTCGCCATGCTGAATCTCGATAGCCTGCCGAAAGATCGCGCCGCCTACGGATCACGCCTCCGGCTGCTGGACTTGAAGAAGTCTCAGGAAGTGGAGTATAAGCTGGTAACTGCGGAAGAAGCCGACGCGGCGCATGGGATGATTTCGACGACGTCGCCGATCGGCAAGGCGCTCCTGGGCAAGAAAGTCGGCGACGAAATTACGGTGATTACGCCGGCGGGAACCAAGGAATTCGAAGTTGTGCGCCTTCAAACCATTTACGAAGAAGATTAGGAATTCGGGACGATGCTGACGCGACGCATCGCACAGCCGTTCGAATGGCTGCTCGAACGGATCGTCGCTGGTATCGCGGCGACGGGAGTCCCGCCGAATCTCCTCACCTGGTCGAGCCTCATCCTAAATCTTTGGGCAGGAATTCTTTTCGGCGCCGGACGTTTTGCAGCCGCGAGCGGCATGATGATTTTCGCGGGATTCTTCGACATCGTGGACGGTCCCGTGGCGCGAAAGCAGGGGCGCGTCACCGTCTTCGGCGGATTTCTCGACTCGATCCTCGATCGCTATTCCGATCTAATTCTTTTCCTCGGCTTGCTGATTTACTACTCGCAAGTGAACCGATTTGCGTACGCGTGTCTTGCCGGGATCGCGATGTCCGGGGCGGTAATGGTGAGTTACGCGCGAGCGCGCGCGGAGTCGTTGATCGGCAAAGTCGAAGTGGGATTCTGGGAGCGGCCCGAGCGCATTGTGCTGATGATTATCGGCGGGCTGGCGAACCGGATGCCGCTGGCCCTCTGGGTCCTCGCCATTGGCCCGAATATCACCGTGATTCACCGGATCATCTACACGTGGCAGCGCACGAAGGCCGAGCCTGAGGCGGATGAAGCGGCCATCGCTCAGGCAAACGCGCAACGTGAAATCAGCGCCGCCCACGACGTGCGCGATACACCGGCGCTCATCAGCCGCACAGCACATCGAGGAGGATAGCGGTGCATCCGCGTTTGCTCGCCGTTGTCGGCGTGATTATTTTCTGTGCGGGGCTCGATCTGCTTTGGCAATCCCGGCGAGAAGCGGCATTCTGGTTTGCTTCTTACATGCACGTGTTTCGCTCTGTTCTCCGCGAGCAAAAATCACCCGCCCCTCCCTTTGCACCGGAAGCTGCGCCGCCCAGATCGCACAAGACGCTGGCGATGCTTCTGGGCATGGGGCTCGCGGTCGCGGGTCCGCTGCTGATCGCTTTGAGCCTGACCTTGATCCTCTATCCGAAACTCTAGGGGCCGAAACTCTAGCGGGCTCGAACACTCTCACTTGAAACCTTCTCTTATCGTTCACGGCGGCGCGTGGAATATCCCCGACGTTGCGCTTGAGGATTGCCGTAACGGTTGCCGGCACGCGCTCGATGTGGGCTGGGCGATTCTCTCTAAGGGCGGTGCGGCGCTTGATGCCGTCGAAGCGGCGATTGTCCTTCTCGAAGACGATCCAACATTTGACGCGGGAATCGGCTCGCATCTGAATCTCGATGGGAAGATTGAGCTCGACGCGATTGTAATGGACGGCGCGACGCTGAAGGCCGGAGCTGTGGCGGCCGTCGAGCGCATCCGCAATCCGATACGCCTCGCGCGTAGCGTCCTCGAATCGAGCGAGCACATGATGCTCGTCGGCGCGGGCGCGGAGCAATTTGCGCGCGAACAGGGATTCACGCTGTGCGATCCCGAGCAGCTTGTTCTTGACCGCGAGCGTATGGCGTGGCAACGCTGCCGCGAGGACCAGCACGCCGTGGAATTCCATGTGGATCACGCGATGGGAACGGTGGGCGCGGTGGCGATGGATTCGCACGGAAATCTTTTCGCGGGAACTTCGACAGGGGGAACTTGCTGCAAGCATGCCGGGCGCGTGGGCGATTCGCCGCTGATTGGATGCGGGTGCTACGCGGATGCGGAAGCGGGGGGCGTTTCGTGCACGGGGCTTGGCGAAGCCATTATGCGCATCGTGATGGCGAAAACTGCGGTGGAATTTCTGCGTGCGGGAAAATCGCCGCAAGCGGCGGCTGAGGCGTCTACGCGTCTTTTGCTCGCACGCGGGCGCGGGACTGGTGGATTGATCCTCCTCGATAAGGATGGCGCGCCGGGATTCGCGTTTAATACGGCGCGGATGGCATTTGGTTACGTTGCGCCGGATGGATCGTTTATCGTAGCTCCTTAGCTGGTCGTTGCAGAAACTTTCCCCCGTGGAGAGCTAGTCCAGGGCTGAGACCCGAGGCTCCGGGCGCGCGGATCGCCATCGACGGCAATTGTTCCCCGAGGCGGGGGCCTCCGACTGTCTCGATGTCCGCGCGGAACATGGGACTTTGCGCCGTGTATCATTTTTCTCCGACCGACATCCAACGTATCGGCATCGGCGTATATTGATTGAAGGCAGATTGATGAGGCGTACATGATCCGACGTGATTTTCTATTTGGGGCAGCGGCGTTCGCGGGTATTGCGGCGGTTTCCTGGCGGCATCCGAACTGGCTGGGGCTTGGTGCAGGGCCCGGTCCAGTTTCGTCCTCGCGCAATTCGTCTAGCAACGAGAATGCAAAACCTGGCCAGGTCACCATCGTTCAATTCGATGATGCGGGCAAAAAGCTCAGCGTGGTGACGATTGCGAAAGTCGTGAAGACGGATGCGGAATGGCGCGCGCAGCTTACGGCGAACCAATACGACATCACGCGCCGCGCCGACACCGAGATGGCATTCACGGGCGAAGGCTACAATCGCCACGACAAAGGCCTCTATCGCTGTGTCTGCTGCGCCAACGCTCTCTACAGCTCCGACACGAAATATGATTCCGGCACCGGCTGGCCGAGTTTCTGGGCGCCGATCGCGAAAGAAAATGTCGTCGACCGCGGAGATAATAGTTTGATGATGTCCCGCACGGAAGTGACGTGCACGCTATGCGACGCGCATCTCGGGCACGTATTCGATGACGGACCGCAGCCGACGGGAATGCGTTATTGCATGAACGCCGCGGCGATGCATTTCATTCCGGCGAAGGTGTGAAATCCCAGCCGACGCACGGATGTTTTACGCGAGGGCGGTACGGGCGGCGTCAACGGAAGCGAATGTGGGGAATAAATTTTCGACGTTGCTCATCTTGAGGAGTGCGCGGCACTTTTCGTTCAATCCAACCAGAGCTAGCTTGCGTCCACCCGTCTTGTAATGAAGAAAAATGGAAATCAGAGCGCCCAGCCCCGCTGAATCTACGAATGGCACGCTCGTAAAATCCAGAACGACGATTTGCGATGTCTCGCCACGAAGCGAATTCTGAAAATCCGCAGTGGTGGCCATTACGATTGGGCCGTTCAGATGAAGAATGAGCGGCCCGGCGGGAGCGCCTTCGGTCCGCGTCATGGAAAGTTTCGGACTATTCATAAGGGCAGAACTATACGCAGGCGACGGCGCGGGGTTGGTTACGCCAATGTTACAGGCGCGTTAAAGCTGCGTTACTAAGGTGGCCCATTCGCCTCACGCGCGCGTCAATCGCTCGATCAATTCGCGGTGTTGCGGGAAGACGGCGGTCAATTTGGTGCGCGTGGCTAGCTCGAAATCTTCGAAGTCGAAGCCGGGCGCCATCGTGCAGCCCACTAGCGCGAACGATTGGCTATTTTTGACACGTGCGCCGAACCAGCATCCTGCCTTGACCACGCCTTGAAACGATTCGCCCGATTCGGGATTGCTTCCGAGGAAAATCTCCGAAGCGCTGCCGTCTGCATCAATCACGTGAATCATTAGGGTGCTGCCCGCGTAGAAGTGCCAGACTTCGTCGGATTGAAGGCGGTGGAACGCGGAGAAATTCGCTCCATCCACCAGGAAATAAATCGCGGTCGATGCCAACCGCGGTCCCTTGAATCCCGGCGGTAGCGCGCTCTTCGCAATCAGCAAAGGCGATGCGTACGTCGAGCGAAAGAATCCTCCCTCAGGGTGCTTCGTGAGATTCAAGCTGGAGATCCAGTACGCAGCGTCTCGCATAGGCGCGCTCCTCATCTGCAATCAGAAGATGATCCAACAACCTGGCTAAAATTGGAATCGAGCCGCTGATTGCCCAAATATTGGCGGATTATTGAACGGGGCGTAACCGTGTGTTAGCATCCCGGTTCTCACAGGGGACGATGTGCATGACTGTTCCTCACGACGTACTGCAGCGAAGCATTTCCTTCCGGCTCCAACCAACCGAGGCAAACCATGAAAACTTATGTGACCAGTGCAATCCGTAATGTTGGCATTGTTGGCCACGGCGATACGGGGAAAACGCAGCTCGTGTCGTCGTTGTTGTTCACTGCGGGGATGACGCCGCGTCACGGCAAAGTCAGCGAAGGTTCGACGGTCACCGATTGGGACGAAGAAGAAATCGCGCGAAAGATTACGATTCACACCGGCCTTGCGTTCGCCGAGTGGGCGCCGCCGGGCCAATCCGAAAAACTCAAAATTAATTTCCTCGATACTCCCGGCTACAGCACGTTTATCAACGATACGAAGGCTTCGCTCGTGGCCGCCGATGCGGCGCTGATCGTTATTGACGCCGTAGCAGGCGTGCAGGTGGTGACCGAAAAGGTCTGGGACTACGCCACCGAGTACGATATCCCGCGCGCGTTCGTGATCAATTGGATGGACCGCGAACTGGCGAGCTTCGAGCGAGCAATGGAATCGCTCGACCACGTGTTCGGCCGGGGCGTGGTGCCCGTGCAGTTGCCGATCGGCCAGGAAAAAGGATTCAAGGGCGTGATCGATCTCGTGACCATGCAAGCGCTCACGTACACGCCCGATGGCGACGGCAAAGCAAAGGCCGGCGAAATTCCCGCCGAGTGCGCGGAAGAAGCGAAGGAGGCACACGAGAAACTTGTTGAGATCGTCGCGGAGGGCGACGACGCGCTGATGCAGGAATTTTTCGACGAGGGCACGTTGCCGGTAGAAGATCTGAAGAGGGGGCTGCGCGACGCTGTCCAGGCGAAGCGAATCTTTCCCGTGCTGCTGAGTTCGGCGCTGCACAACATCGGCAGTGATTCGATCATGAACTTCATCGCGGAGATCTTGCCGGCGCCGGATGTTCGCAAGGTGGCCTCCGGGCACAAGCAGCCGGACAAGAAAGGCGAAACGATCGATCGCAAAATTGCCACCAGCGAACCGGTCTCGGTCTTCGTCTACAAGACGCTCGCCGATCCTTTCGCCGGGCGTATCAGTTATTTCAAAGTGATGTCCGGCATTTTGAAGAACGACGTGACGCTGCCGAACTACAACCGGAATTCGCAGGAGCGCTTCCAGCACATTCACGCCATGCAGGGCAAGACGGCGCTCGAAATCCCGGAACTTGATGCGGGTGATCTCGGCGCCGTGGCGAAATTGAAGGATACGCTGACGAACGACACGCTCGGCGACAAAGCTGCGCCGATTTATTACCCGCCGGCGCGAATTCCGGAGCCTTCCATCACGTTTGCCATCGAGCCGAAGACGCGCGCGGATGAAGATCGCATTGGCGTGGCGATTCACAAAATCCTCGAAGAGGATCCCGCGCTGCGATTCAGCCGCGATCCGCAGACCAAGGAATTTTTGCTTTCCGGCTCGGGCCAGCAGCATATCGAAGTGGTCGTCGCGAAATTGCGGAAGCGCTATCACGTCGAATTGACGCTCAAGCCGCCCAAGGTACCTTATCGAGAGACGATTCGCGGCAAGGCCGACGCGGAAGGCAAGCACAAGAAGCAGACTGGCGGCCACGGCCAGTTCGGCGTTTGCCGGATCAAACTTGAGCCGTTGCCGCGTGGCGCAGGCGTCGAGTTTGTGGATGACGTCTTTGGTGGCGCGATTCCGAAGAACTGGATACCGTCGGTCGAAAAGGGACTTCGCGATTCCGCTGAGCGCGGCTTCCTGGCCGGATTTCCCGTCGTGGATTTTCGGGCCATTCTTTACGACGGAAAATATCACGACGTGGACTCGTCGGACATGGCCTTCAAGATTGCAGGGTCGTTGGCGTTCAAGGAAGGGATGAAGCAAGCGCGCCCGGCGCTTCTCGAACCGATCATGCACGTCGAGGTGTATGCGCCCGAGCAATACTCCGGCGACCTGATGGGCCATTTGAGCGGGCGGCGCGGAAGAATCAGCGGAAGCGAGACGCGCGGGACGAGCGTCAACATCAAGGCGCAGGTGCCGCTTTCGGAAATGCTGAGCTACGCGAACGAATTGACTTCGATGACGCAGGGCCGCGGAAGTTATTCGATGGAGTTCTCGCACTACGATTTCTTGCCGGCCGAGCTCGCGGAGAAAGTGATCGCCGCGCACAAACCGCACGCCACCGAGGAAGACGAGCACGCGGCATCCGCCTAGCCCAACGACGGTTACCGATCGGTGTTAGATGTCGGAAGTTCGGTGATTGGCGCGACGATCGTAACTTCTGTGAAAACCTAAAGGCGNNCCCATAGATGTTTTGTGTGCGACTGCGGCATTACCTTGCCAAATTGGCGCTTGCACGGGGCAACGGCCGAGTTCATTCTCGATTCACCATGAAAAAAACGCCTAAGCGCTGGGGAGATTCGACGACCGCGATTCACCTCGGCGAGAAACGGCACGGCATCGGCGCAGCGGTCGGGACTACGATCTCGCGGACTTCGAATTTCACGTTCGCGAGCACGGCGGAGATGAAACGGTGGGCCGAAGGCAAGAGCTCGGCCTACATCTACACGCGCTACGGCAATCCCACGCTCACGACCGCGGAAGAGAAGCTCGCGGCGCTCGAAGGGGCCGAAGCGGCGGTGATGGCCGCGTCGGGAATGGCGGCGATATCAAGCACGCTGCTGGCGGTGCTTAGCTCCGGCGATGAGTTGATCGCCACGAGGCAAGTGTATGGCGGTTCGTACCGGCTGATGCGCGACACGTTTCCGCGTCTCGGCATCGTCGTCCGGCTTGTCGAATCGGATCTCGCGGGAATCGAAGAACTTGTCACGGCCAAAACCAAGGCGCTGTACATCGAGACGCCGACGAATCCCACGTTGCGGATCGTGGACGTTGAGAAGGCGGCAGCTTTCGCGAAAAAGCACGACCTGGTTTCGATCATTGACGGTACATTCGCGAGCCCCGTGCTCCAGAAGCCGATCGAGATGGGTTTCGACGTGGTGGTGCACAGCGCCACGAAATTTTTGGCGGGGCATTCCGACGTGATCGCGGGCGCGGCGGCGGGCAGCCGGAAGTGGATTCACCACGTTCGCGAAAATATTATCCATCTGGGCGGCTCGATGGATCCCGAGGCGGCGTTCCTTCTCATTCGTGGCATGAAGACGCTGGAGGTCCGCGTAAAGAAGCAGTGCGAGAACGCCATGATCGTGGCGAAGTATCTCGAGGGACATCGGAAGGTCAAGCGCGTGCATTACCCGGGCCTTGCGTCGCATCCCGATCATAAGCTCGCGAAGAAGCAAATGCGCGGCTTCGGAGCCATGCTGGCGTTCGACCTCAAGGCCGGCTTGCCCGCGGCGCGGCGGTTCTGCGATCGGGTGAAACTGTTTTTGCTTGCGGCGAGCCTCGGCGGCGTTGAATCGCTGGTGATCCTGCCGATTTACACTTCGCATTACGGATTGTCGCCCGAGGAATTGCGAAACGCCGGGGTCGAGCCCGGGACCGTTCGAGTATCGGTCGGGCTTGAGGACGCGGACGACTTGATCGAGGATTTGCGGCAGGCTCTCGGCTAGTACTCCCTGTCCCCTTTCAGGCAATCTCCACAGCACGGCCCATTGACCGCGCCTCATCTCCAAACATACAATTTTTGTTACCCGCCCACGGGCCCGCCTCAGGGAGCCCCACGCAGACGGGCGCCGGTCCTCAAACTTGCCGGCCTGAATCCGACTTTGAATCAGCGAAATTGAACGAACGAAGTTGTACTCGTGACGTTCAACGGGCGAAGTCGAACAAGAAAGAGGGATCGTGCGGCCCCGAAGCAAATCTGCGAAGCGCGGACCAGTGAAAGCTGCGTTGCTCCTGGCAGCGGCAACGGTTCTAGCCGCCGGGTGCAACGACTCCGCCAAGAATGCCGTTCGAGTTCGGCCGAACACGGCAGTTCCGGTGCGGTCTTCTCAACAGGCCGAGATTTTGCCGCTTCCGGCGAATCCGCAGTTCTCGACTTATAACCTGCTCGACCGCCGTTCCAGGCTTGAAATTTTGATGGCGAGGATGCGCGCGCGCTTCGACGAAGGGCAAAAGGCGTTTGACGCGGGCAAGCTCGACGTCGCGCGAGAGAATTTCGATCAGGCCGTGAGCCTGGTTCTCGCGAGCGGCATCGCGGTGGATTCGGACCCGCAGCTCGCGGCGCTGTTCGACCAGATCCTTGACGCCGTTCATTCCGACGCGCTTGAAAATGCCAAGTCCGCCGAGAACGAGACGCCGGACGACACGATGTCCGAGCCGGCTCCGATTGACGAAATTGCCGACCTGACCACGCTTCCTCCAGGCGACCCGCGCCTCGCGCAGAAAGCCGAAGCGGAATTGATGAAAGTTCCGCACGACCTTCCGCTCACCGTAAACGATTCCGTCCTGCAATATCTGAGCTTCTTTCAGACGCCGCACGGCCGGTTGATCGTCGAGACGGGCCTGCGCCGCGCTGGGCGCTATCACGACATGATCCGGCGCGTACTCAGGGAAGAAGGATTGCCTCAGGACCTGATTTACCTCGCGCAGGCCGAATCGGCTTTTCAGCCGACGGCTGTCTCGCGTGCTGGCGCGCGCGGAATCTGGCAATTCATGCCCTACCGCGGCGAAGAGTACGATCTTTCGCGGAGCTGGTGGATTGACGAGCGCAGCGACCCCGAGAAAGCAACGCATGCGGCGGCGCATCACCTTCGGGACCTCTACGGTATGTTTGGCGACTGGTATCTGGTGATGGCTGCGTACAACTCGGGGCCGGGCAATGTGACGAAAGCGATCGAACGGACGGGCTACGCCGACTTCTGGGAATTGCAGAAACGAAACGTGCTGCCCGAGCAGACCAAAAATTACGTGCCCATCATCCTGGCGCTTGCGCTGGTGGCCAAAGATCCCCCTCTCTATGGTGTGCAGGTGGATCCGGACAAACCGCCTGACGTGGATCTCGTCAAGCCTGGACATCCGATTGATTTGCGGCTCGCCGCTGACGCCACCGGCACGGATCTCGACGACCTGCGCATGTTGAACCCGGAATTGCTGCGGCTGGTGACGCCGGATTTACCGAACTTCGAGCTGCGCCTGCCGGTGGGCACGGCGGCGAAATTCAAGGCCGCCATTGCGACGATTCCTGCGGACAAATGGAAAAGCTGGCGGATTCATGAAGTGGTGGAAGGCGAGACGCTCGCATCCATCGCGAAGCGCTACAGGATTTCGGTTTCCACGATCAAGGAAACGAATCATCTTGAGTCGGTGTCAGATATTTCGCTCGGTGAGAAGCTCACGATTCCAGCCGCGGCACCCGCAACGCTACAGTTGGTTCACTACCGAGTGCAGCGCGGCGATACGCTCGCGGGCATCGCCGAGCAATTTTCCGTGACTATCGCTGACATCAAGCGGTGGAACGGCATCCGCGGCAACCAGGTGCCGCGTGGCTCGCGCTTGAGGATTTACGCGGGCGGCGAGCCGGCAGTGGGACACGCAAAAGGAAAATCGGCGGAAGTTGCCGAAGAAGGCCATGTGAAGAACGTGGCGCAACAGAAGAATCCCCCATCTGACGGCCAACATCGCGTGAAGGCAGGTGAGACGCTTTTCTCGATCGCCCGGGAATACGGCACTACCGTCGCCGCCCTTCGCCAGGCAAACCCCGTGCTGAAGGATCGCGAACTGGAAGCCGGCGATGTCCTCTCGGTCGCCGGAGCCCGCTGAGCTTAACGGCCAGCCTCTCCTCCTCGCAGATAATAAGGATCTTATGCAGGAATGTACGGCTCTGTGGCCCGCAAGTTGTCGCTTTGGCGCGGAATCTTTCGGCTCCATAGTCTTGCGACTTGACAAAGATCGGACTCTGCGTTTATAAGCGCGATGGGCACGAAAAGCGTGCGCGAGGCAGCCCGAACGGAGGAAGCCATGTTTGACACAAGAATGCAGGACGACGACGGCGAGGATCTGCCCCGTTACGAGGAAGAAGACGACGAGGCCGGTGGCGGCGCTGACGCCCCCGAAGAAGAAACCGAAGAAATTGTAATCGTGGAAGAAGAAGACGAGTCTGAAGAGACTCCTGCGGCCGAGCCAGCCGCTCCCGCGGCACCGTCGCGCCCCAAACCCAAAGCTCGCCCGGCGGCGAGCAAGCCTGCGAAGAAGGCCAAAAAGACCAAGAAAGCGCCGAAGAAAAAAGCGAAGGCGCCTCCGAAGAAAAAGGCCGCGAAGAAGCCCAAGAAGAAAAAACGGTAGCTTTGATTTCCCACACCGCCGGAGCGCTCGTCATCGCGGCGCTCCGGCGATCTGAATTTTCCTGCAGTTTATGATTTTGTCGCTAGTTTTGGCCTTCCCGCCGCATTTGATTTTCTCGCAATTGACCGCACGCATTCCATTTCGCGTGTAAGGTGCTTCATTTCGTTACGTTCCCGATATGAAAATGTTTCCCTTGCTGCGGCCCTTCGGGCTCGTTAGCATACCCGCCGATGGCGCTGGCAGTGGAAGAAATCCGGCGGATGCGGGGCGGGGCGCAATCGCATCTGATGCGCTGCGCGGACGATAGCTATTACGTCGTCAAATTCCAGAACAATCCGCAAGGCGTCCGCATCCTGGTGAATGAATTGCTGGGTACGAGGCTGGCCGCGCGATTGGGATTGCCGGTGGCCGGCGCGAGCGTGGTGGAAGTGCGTCCCGAATTGATCGCCCGGACGGACGACCTGGTGATGCAGCTTGGGCGGGGCCGCGAGGCCTGCGTGGCGGGCCAGCAATTCGGCTCGCGATATCCGGGCGATCCGGCTGGGACGGTGGTCTACGACTTTCTTCCCGACGAACAGTTGCGCGGGCTTGAAAATCTCGACAGCTTCGTGGGCATGCTGGCATTCGATAAGTGGACGTGCAATACCAACGGACGGCAGGCGATTTTTTTTCGTCCGCCGCGGGCTCCGGGCGATCGCGCGGCCGAGCCGCCACGGATGCGCGCTGTGATGATCGACGAGGGCTTCTGCTTCAATGCCGGCGAATGGAATTTCCCGGACGCCCCGCTGCGCGGAATCTACACGCGGCAACGCGTTTACGAAAACGTGCGGGGGATGGAGGCCTTCGAACCATGGCTTGCGCGCATCATGAACATCGGGGAAGACGCGCTCGACGAAGCCGCGAGCGAAATCCCTCCCGATTGGTACGAGTTCGACCAGGACGCGCTTTACCGCATGCTCGAACAGCTTTACCGGCGCCGTGCTCTTGTTCCCGAACTCATCCGCTCGGCCTGGAAATCATCGCGGAACCCCTTCCCAAACTGGACGTGAAGCATGGCTGAAGACGATCTACGGACGCTGACGTACCGGATTCTCCGTTACACGCCGAACCTCGTGCGCGACGAGTGGGTGAACGTCGGCGTGATTCTCGAAGACGAGGGGGAAGCGCGGAGGCAGGCGCGGCTGATCGAAGAGCCCGCCGAGCTTGCGCGCGTGCGACGCTTGCATCCGGCGGCTGAGGAAGCGCTCCTGCGCGCGCTTCCCTTGGAGCTTGAAACGATTCTCGCCGCGCCCGCTGTTTTCGCCAAGCTCGACGACACGCTTTCGAATGCCATCCAGTTCAGCTCGCGGAAAGCCGTGCTGGCCGAGGATTTCGATGCCGAGCTCGACCGCCTTTACCGCGATCACGTGGCGCCTCCGCCGGCGCGCGGCCGCGCGGGGATTCTCGAGAGCACGCGCGCGTGGATACGCACGAAATTGAATGACGTCTTCCGGCGGCATCGCATTTTCGACAAGATCGAAAAGGGCGTGCGTGCCGAGGAATTCACCCAGCCGGGCGATCCGATGAAGCTTGACTATGGCTACCGGGTCAACGGCACGCGCGGCTTCGTGCATACCGTGGCGCTCGGGCGCGATCCGGCGCAGGCCAAGGTCCTCGCCTATACGGCTGAGTGCATTCGTGCGCGGCTGCCGCAGACGGAATTCACGGCGGTGACGGAGATCGAGCCGGCGCGTGAAAATCCGCGGCACCAGTTTGTCGCGCGGCTGTTCGAGGAACAGCGCATCGGGGTAGTTCCGCTCAACAGCGTCGAGAAATTTGCGGATTCGCTGCGCATGCGCATCAACTAGTCGGCTTGTTCAGTGCGCACGACCGTGCGCGCCGCCAGCTATGGCGATACGGCCGATCGTATGGGCGAACTTATTTGGGTAGTTGCTTATTTACATAGTTGCTTACTTGCGATGATGCGCGTCCCAGTTGGGCAATTCGCGCTGGCCGACTAGCGCCTCCGCGGCCCACCGCCCGAGATAACTTGAGAGCGCTACGCCGTGCCCCGCGAATGCACCGAGAACGATGGCGTCCCGGCTTTCCGGATGCCCCCCAAACACCGGCCGCCAGTTATCACGAAACAGGATCGGGCCGCCCCAGCGGCGCGTGAAGCGAATGTCCGCGAGTGCGGGATGCATATTCCGAATTCGGTTTTCGAGCGAATCAAACATCCGCGAACTCTT
Source organism: Acidobacteriota bacterium (assembly GCA_003152355.1). Lineage (GTDB taxonomy): Bacteria > Acidobacteriota > Terriglobia > Acidiferrales > UBA7541 > Palsa-147. The sequence continues at coordinate 16,918 of PMAA01000094.1, forward strand.
TTCCCCGGCGATTTCCACGCGTTCGAGATTCCACGATCCGGGCGCGGCCACAAGTCCCGCGCCCCAGATGATCGAATTGTCATGCCGCACGCGGCCCCAGAGATACGGCAGGTCGGTGGTGTAGAACGGCTTTTTTCCGCGAGGCCGATCTCTTCTAGGAATTTATCAGTCACGGGTGCGGACGAAGCCGCGAGCGTGAGCCGAGCTTGTCCATCGTGTTTGAGTCCGGTAAGGGCGAGCGAAAGCGCATTCGTCGCGAATAAAACTTTCCCGGCGCGCAGCCGGCCCCGCTGAAGTTTCAGTTCCGGAACATTTCCCCAGGTGACTTTATCAACTGGATGGTTTTCGTAGATTGCGGCGCCGGCATCGCACGCGGCGCGAGCGAGGCCGCTCACGAGTTTTCCGGGATCGAGTGTGCCGCCGGGAACTTCATCGACGACGCGGAGTGTCCCGGAATCCTGCCACTCAATCGGTGAGGATTTGCGGCCGCCGCGCCGGCCAATTTCCCACGCACCATGGAGAGAGAGATCGCATTTCACTTCAAGCATTTGAAGGATTTTCTGGAAGCCGGCGAGCACATCGCCGAGCCCCGGGAGATCGCCCGCCGCGGATTCCGACAGCACCACGCCGCCGGTCCTGCCGCTCGCGCCCGTGCCGATGCGAGTCGCCTCAAGAACCACGACGGACGAATGGGGAGCGACCCGGCGCAACCAAGCCGCGGCGGCGAGCCCGGTGAATCCGGCTCCGACTACGGCGAAATCGCATGCTTTGGGCAACGCGCGTCGCGGCGGCTTGAAATGAATCTCCCACGGCGGCGCGCCCCAGGGATGTTTGTACATGCTAGGAGTCACAGATAGGAATCAGAACGCGGCGGTGCGGATGCACGAACTGTAGCGCCGCACCCTTCGGCTCCGCTCAGGGCAGGCCGATTTTCGTGCGGCGCTTTCGGACGGCAATCGTGCATTCGTCGATAACCGTGCCGGACGAAACCCGGTCCGGCGCTACAAAATGCTCTCGGTCCAGTTCTCGAGCGTGTGCTTGATCTTGGCCATGAACTGGTGCGCGATTGCGCCGTCCACAACGCGATGGTCGTAGCTGAGCGTGAGATAGACCATCGAGCGGATGGCGATCGCGTCGTCAATCACCACGGGCCGCTTCTCGATCGCGCCGAGGCCGAGGATCGCCACGTTCGGCTGGTTGATCACCGGCAAGCCGAACAGGCCGCCAAATACGCCGGGATTGGTGATCGAGAACGTGCTCTCGGCCACCTCTTCGGGCTTCAACTTCTTCGAGCGGGCGCGTTCCGCCAGATCGTTCATCGAACGGGCGATGCCAAGGAAATTTTTCTCCTCGGCATTCTTGATCACCGGCACGATCAATCCCCAATCGAGCGCGACGGCGATGCCGATGTTGCACTCCTTGTGCAGCACGACGTTTGTTCCATCAACCGACGCATTCACGGTAGGAAACGCGCGCAGGCCTTCGACCGCGGCGCGCACAAAAAACGGCATGAACGTGAGCTTGGTGCCCGTGCTCTCTTCGAATTTGGCCTTCGACTTCGCGCGAAGATGGGCGATTGGCGTCATGTCCACTTCGTCCACCGAGTACACGTGCGGCGAAACGCGCTTCGAGAGCACCATGTGCTCGGCGATTTTCTGGCGCATCACGGACATGGGCTGTACATCGTATTTGCCGAAGTAGATTTTTTCGCGAGGAACGGCGGATTCAATGGTCACGCGAGCCGCGGGGGCACCGACGCCCGGTTGAGCGGTCGACGGAGCGGCAGACGCGGCCGTTGACGGAGCTTCGCCACGCGCGCCTCCGCCTTCGATGGCGCCGAGAATATCTTTCTTGCTGACGCGGCCGCCCGCGCCGGTTCCCGGCACTTGCGTCAGATCGACTTCATGCTCCTTCGCGAGCCGGCGCACGAGCGGCGAGCTGCGCACTTTCTCCCGCGACCCCGCATCCGCCGAAGCCGATTTCGCCGGCGGCGCAGACGAGGCCGTCTTTGATTCGGGCGCACGTGGGGGGGCGGCGGCCGCGGCGGCAGTTTTTTGCGCACCGGGTTGCGGATCACTCTTCGTGGGCACGGGCCCAGGCGCCGCTTTCTCATCGTCGGGCGGCGGAGCTTCGGTGCCCGCCGGTGCCGGCCCGCCCTTTAGAGCCTCGGCCTTGGCAATCGCGGAGGCAGGCGCGGGAGCTTGAGCGGATGGAGCGGCTGATCGCGCGACCGCGCCGTCAGCTTCAATTACCGCGACGACCGTTTGCACGGGAACCGTCTGCCCTTCGGCAATCTTGATCTCTTTCAAAACGCCGGCCGAGGGCGACGGAATTTCCGCATCCACCTTGTCCGTCGAAATTTCGAAGAGCGGCTCATCGCGCTCGATTTTGTCGCCCGCCTTTTTGAGCCACTTCGTAATCGTGCCCTCGAAAATGCTTTCGCCCATCTGGGGCATTACGACTTCAACGGCCATTGGCTTCTCCTCGAATCTCTAATATCTTGCCAGTTCGCGCGCGGCGGCGGCAACCTTGGCCACGTTCGGCAGAAAATGTTCTTCGAGCGTCGGCGCGTACGGCACGGGCGTGTCGAGCGATGTGACGCGCGCAATCGGCCCGTCCAAATCCTCAAATGCATTCTCGCAGACAAGGGACGCGATTTCGCCGGCGATTCCACCCGTCCGCGTATCCTCGTGAACGATCAAAAGCTTGTTCGTCTTTTTCACCGACGCAATAATTGCTTCCTTATCGAGCGGCATGAGCGTCCGCAAGTCGATCACTTCGGCTTCGATTCCTTCCTTCGCAAGTTCGGCCGCGGCGTCGAGCGACGTGTGCATCATCGCCGCGTAACTCAGAATCGTCAGGTCGCGGCCTTCGCGGCGCGTCACTGCTTTGCCGAGCGGAACCGTGTACTCTTCCTCGGGCAATTCTTCCTTGATCCGGCGATAGAGAAACTTGTGCTCGAAGAACAGCACAGGATTATTGTCGCGCACCGCCGACTTGAGCAATCCCTTCGCGTCGTACGGCGTCGAGGGGTACACAATTTTCAACCCCGGCGTGTGCGCGAAATACATTTCCGGATTCGCCGAGTGGAACGGACCTCCGTGAACGCCTCCGCCCGATGGCCCGCGAATCACCATCGGCGCCGGAGCGCCCCAGAGGTAGTGCCCTTTGGCGACGAAGTTCGTCACCTGGTTGAAGCAGCANNGCGATGAAATCGATGAACTGCATCTCGACGATGGGCCGCAGGCCGAGATAACTCATCCCGCAAGCCGCGCCGACGATCGCCGTTTCGCTGATCGGCGTCTCGATCACGCGCTCGTTGCCGAAGCGCTCGAGCAAGCCTTCGGTGACCTTGAACGCGCCGCCGTAAACTCCGATGTCTTCGCCGATTGCGACCACTGCCGGATCGCGATCCATCTCCTCGAACATCGCCTGGCGAATCGCTTCGAGCATGGTCACCGGAGCCATCGTCAGCGTCCTCCTCCCCTCTTGCCCTTTGGGCCTCTTCCGAAGGGACGCCGCTCCGGAACTTCGGCGATCTTCTTCGCGGGGGAAGATTGCTGGATTGGCCTACCGGAGGATTTCTGTAAGGCTCTACCGGCCGATGCCTGAACGGCCTTACCGAGCGGTTCCGATACGGCCTTACCGGCCGATTGCTGCGGAGTAATTGCGGCAGGCCGAGCGCTCGCGCCGTTTCCCCCTGGCGCTGACGTTTCGATTCCACCAAAATCTTTTACATTCCATCCCGCCGCGACGCTCGATTCCGGCGGCGTCACTTCAGCCTTCGACCGATGCCATTCGGCTTCGATCGTGTGGCAGCCTTCGCAGTAAACGCCCTGCTCGGCCAGTTCCGGCGGCGGCATCGGCGAATTCTCCGCGAATTCTAGATCTTCCTTCACCAGCGCCGCGATGCGCGTCTCGATTTCCTGCTTCGACTTCGCGTCCCAGAGTTTGTTCGCGTCGAGATACTTCTCAAAAAGGGCGATGGGATCGCGTGCTTCCCAGTATTCGCGCATGGCCTTCGGAACGTATTCGGCCGGATCGTGCTGCGCATGGCCTTTCATGCGCATCGTCTTCGCTTCGATGAGCACCGGCCCGTCTCCCGCGCGGCACTGCGCGACGGCCGCGCGCGACGCCTCGAACACGGCGATTGCGTCGTTGCCGTCCACCGTCACCGACGTAATTCCGTAAGCGCGGCCGCGCTCGGCGAGATCGCGCACCGGCACCTGGCGGCTCACCGGCGTCGAGTACGCCCACTGATTGTTCTCGAGTATCAGAACGAACGGCGCCCGCTGCGTGGCCGCGAGATTCAGTCCTTCGTGGAACGCGCCGGTCGAGCTGCCGCCGTCGCCTATCCACGTCATCGTAACGATGCCCTGCCCGAGGTAGCGTCCCGCCATCGCCACACCCGTCATCACGGGAATCAAATCGCCGAGCATCGAGATGGGCGAAACGATGTGCAGGTTTTTCAGATCGCCGAAATGGCTCGTGCCGTCTTTGCCCTGCGTTGGCGAAGTGAATTTCGCCATGTGCTGCGTGAAAATGTCGCGCGGCTTTACGCCCTTCACCAGCAGCGCGCCAATATTCCGGATCATCGGCGCGATCCAATCGCGCTTTTCGAGCGCGTACGCGGTCCCGACGGAAATCGCTTCCTGACCAAGGCTGGAATACAATCCGCCGACGATCTTGTTCTGGCGGAAGAGCTTCATCATCTGGTCTTCGACCGCGCGGTTCAGCCGCATGTAGTAATAGAGGTCGAGACACTGCTGCCGGGTCACGAGTGTGACTGCGGCTCCGTTGGAAGATGGACTCATCTGCTACTCCGTCCTTGCCAAGGGGCGCAGCAAGCAGCGCCCCTACAAACTCAAAGAGCGCCAACTCCTGCAGGTTGCAGCCGGGAGCGGCCGCTCCGCTGCTTCGCTAGCGCCGCCTCGAAATCGCTGCGCGATGCCCGCGTCATACTCCGTCCAAACACCTCGCCGAAATGGCGCGAGAGCTTTTCCGCGGCTTCGCTCGAATCGACGCGGCGCCCTAGAAGTTTCTCGAGCGATGTCGCCCGCTTATCGGAAATTCCGCAGGGCACGATCAAATCGAAATAGCGCAAATCGGTTGACACGTTGTACGCGAAGCCGTGCGACGTGACCCACCGGCTCAAATGCACACCAAGCGCAGCGAGCTTTTCCGGACCCGCAGGNNCAGGCGCGTCGAGCTTTTCCGGCGCCGCAGGTGCATCGACCCAAGTGCCGTGAAGCCCTTCGATCCGCTTTGCTTCGATGCCGAATTCCCGCGTCGCGCGGATCATTGTTTCTTCCAGCCGGTCGACGTACCACCTCACATCGCGCCGGTGCGAAGTGAGATCGAGAATGGGATACATGACGATCTGCCCCGGACCGTGATACGTGACGTCTCCGCCACGATCGGACGGATAAAATTCGACGCGCTTCTGCCGGAGCACGTGATCGGACGCTTTTAGATTCTCCAGCCTGCCATTCCTGCCAAGCGTAATCACGTGCGGGTGCTCGCACAGAAGCAGGACATCCGGAATCGCGCCCGCCTTGCGCGCTTCCACGGCCCGGTGCTGCAGCTCGCACGCCGGCTCGTAGCCCATGCGCCCGAGATCAACCAGCCAGCATTCGTTCGCAGAATTCGTCACAGGCTTCAGATAAGCTTTCTACGCGCTTCAGATAAGCTTTCTACGCGTTGATGCTCAATCCGCGCACGGCGTTGAATGCGTCGCCCATCGCTTCCCAAACCGTCGGATGCGCGTGAATCGTCGCCATCATATCGTCGAGCGTCGCTTCGAGCCCTATTGCCGCCACCGGCTCCGCGATGATTTCCGTAGCCAGCGGCCCGATAGCGTGCACGCCCAGAATCTCGCCATACTTCTCTTCGGCTACAACCTTGATGAAGCCTTCATGGTGGCCGATGATCGAAGCCTTGCTATTGCCGGCAAACGGGAATTTACCCGTCTTAACCTTGATTCCCGCGTCGCGCGCCTGCTTCTCCGTCATGCCGATCGAGCCGATTTGCGGCTCGCAGTAGGTAGCCGCCGGGCAGCGCCCGCGATCGAACGGCTGTACGTCCTTGCCCGCCATCCGTCCGACGGCGATGAGCCCCTCCATCGAAGCGGCATGCGCGAGTTGCGGCAGACCCGCGACGATGTCGCCAATCGCGTAGAGCCGCGGCTCAGCCGTCTCCATGAATCCGTTGGTGTGCACGAACCCGCGCTCGAGCTTCGCCGCAGTTTTTTCGATGTTGATATTTTCGGTCAGCGGGCGGCGTCCCACGGCAATTAGAACTTTTTCTGCCGTCAGGGTCTCGGACTTTCCCGCGCTGTTCTTAAAGATGACCGACACGCCCTTCGCGTCTTTCTTCACTGAATCGACTTTCGCTCCCGTCTCGATGCGAATACCGCGCTTCTTGAATGCCTTCTGCAATTCGGCGGAAATCTCTTCATCTTCCAGAGGAACCGCGCGCGGCAGCATTTCGAGAATCGTCACTTCCGCGCCGAAGCTGCGGTAGATCGAAGCAAATTCCACGCCAACCGCGCCCGCGCCAACCACGACGAGCGATTTCGGAATCTGCGGCAGATTTAGAATTTCGCGGTTCGTAAGGATCGTCTTGCCGTCAATCTCGACGCCGGGAAGCGTCCGTGCATCGGAACCCGTAGCAACCATGGTGAAATTTGTCTCGACTTCCGTCGTCTTTCCGTCCTTCTCGACGGCCACGCGGCCCGGTCCGGCGATGCGCCCCCATCCGGTCATCGTGTCAACCTTGCTCTTGCGGAAGAGAAACTCGATGCCCTTGGTATGTTTGTTGACTATTTTCTGCTTACGCTCGAGGATCGCGTTCCAATTTACCTTCACGTCTTTCACTTCGAATCCGAATTCCGCGGCGCGCTGGAAGTTCTCATAGATTTCCGCGTGATAGAGCAGCACTTTGGTGGGGATACACCCGATGTGAAGGCACGTTCCGCCGACGTAGCTGTCTTTCTCAACGACTAGCGTTTTCAGACCATATTGGCCGGCTCGAATCGCCGCGACGTAACCGCCAGGGCCGCTCCCGATGATGACGAGATCATACTTTGCCAAGCTTAGCCTCCCTGAATTGTGCGTGGCCGGCGGCCCCATTTCTGGTCCCGGGCGCACGGTGATGCGGCCCGTGTATGGCCCTAGGTGAACGCCGGCTGAAACTTAGGCGATTCTTTCGATGATTCGTCGCGCGCCCCGATAGTGCAGGTGCGACTCGCGCGACCCGTACAAACTCGTGATTCTATCAGCCGGTTCCCGATGCCGCAACCGTGCCTCGGGCCTTCCCGAATTGGCCCGCTCCATGTATGCTTCGCAATCCAGCGCACAGCTCCGGCAGGCAAGGCCCGGTGCGGCGATCAAATACGCCGTTCCGGCGGGGAGCAACGACGTGGCGCGCGATGTCTAAGAAAGAATGGATTCCATGAGCTCAGTAGGCGATTCAAACGTTCCGCAGAGCGCCACAGGCCAACAGCCAGAAAAGCCGTTCTTGGGGATCGTGTTCATCGGTCCAAACGGCCTCCGCGCGGGCTGGCGGCTTTCGATCTATATCACTCTGGTGGTTGTGCTCGGTTACCTTGCGGTTCAGGCCATCCGGCATATTCCCGCTTTAGACCGATACTTCTCCGGCGCCCAGCGCGGTGAGCTTGCGCCCGTGGGACTGATCGTAACCGAAATCACCGTCGCTTTTGCCGTCCTCGCAGCCGCTTGGATCATGTCGCTGATAGAAAAGCGTCCATTTGGCGTATATGGGATGCCCCTCTCTCAGGCGCTTGGGAAGCGCTTCTGGGAAGGCATGTTGTGGGGCATCGTGACGATTTCTTTGGTGATCGGCTTGATCGCTGCCGTAGGCGCGTACTCCTTCGGATCGCTCGCCCTTGCGGGTTCTGCGATTTTTCGTAACGCCGTTCTTTGGCTGATTGGCTTTTTCCTCGTCGGAGTGTTTGAAGAGTTCGCGTTTCGCGGCTACATGCAATACACGCTCGCGTCAGGAATCGGTTTCTGGCCGGCGGCCGCCATTCTTTCGTCGTTGTTCGCAGCAGTCCACCTCAATAATCCTGGCGAGGGCATCGTCGGCGCGCTCAGCGTGGTCGTAATTGCCATTTTCTTCTGCTTGACGCTGCGTCGTACCGGGGATCTGTGGTTCGCCATGGGCTTGCATTGCAGCTTCGACTGGGGCGAGACGTATCTTTATTCCGTTCCCAACAGCGGCACCACCACCGCTGGCGCGCTTTCCCATTCTTCGCTTCATGGCGCGCGCTGGATCACCGGCGGCGCAGTAGGCCCCGAGGGCAGCATCTTCTGCTTCCTTTGTGTTGCCTTGCTTTTCTTGCTATTTCACCTCAAATATCCTCCAAAGCGGGCATGACTTCGCCATCCTCTGAATCCTGCGAGCGCAAACTGCATCAAATCCCAGACGATTCTCGCGCAAGCGAGTTGCTACAGCGAAATTCCGGACGCACTTGATTTGACACTGCCATAGTCGCTGGCTACAATCACGTGATTTGGTTAGCTCGTTGGGGCTCACCTAGTGCGCGGGAGTGGAAACTTGGAAAGCAGGACAGGAAAGCAGCACATGGACAAGAAGCGGCTCGACTATTACAGAAAGAAACTCCAAACGCGGCGCGAGGAGCTCCTGAGGGCGATCGCTCGGACCGAACAGGAGGGTCGCGAAGCAGACGAAGATCCCACGGTGGATCTCGCTGATAAGGCTGCGAATTCCTATACAAAGGAATTCCTGTTCGGCCAGACGCACGATGCTCGCACGCTCTTGGGGCTTGTTGAAGATGCGCTCGAACGCATCAAGGACGAAGAATTTGGCGAATGCATTAGTTGTCACTCGGAGTTGCAACAGAAACGCCTCGAAGCTGTGCCCTGGACGCGTTACTGCATTACCTGCCAGGAGAAGCAGGAACAGGGAATCCTCTAATCTCATTCGCCGCAAAGACCCCGCGGCGCGGAAAAGCACGAGACTTCACGGAAAATTTCAGGATTTCTCTCTTAACAAACGCTCAGTAGAATCCCGGATGTATCGAGCCTCGCATTTCGAGTAGTGTCCGCTGCGCAATTCGTCTCGGCCCTTCCGTATCGGGCGTTCCGCATCGCTCGAATTGCGCTCTTGATACTCCAAGACACACTCGACGCTCTCGCCGCGATCGTTTTCGCGGCCCCCTGCCGCATCTGCGGGCAGACGATGGCGAGCGCGTCCCTGATTCCGATTTGCGCCGATTGCCTCGCGGAAGTGCAGCCGATCGCAGGGCCAAAGTGCGCATCCTGTGGGCGGCCGTTCATTTCGCCAATTGCCGCGCAATATCCGAATCTGCATTGCCAGTTGTGCCGGCGCGGCGTGTATGGATTTATCCGCGCGAGAAGCTTCGGCGTCTATAACGACACATTGGGCGGCGCGATCGTTCTGCTGAAATACGACGCAGTCACCCGCATCGGTTCGTGGTTTGCCTCGAAGCTCGAGCCTATCGTCCGTGAGGAACTCGCCGGCCTGAAGTTTGACGCCATCGTGCCCGTACCGCTGCATCCAGCCCGGCAACGCGAACGCGGCTACAATCAGGCCGAACTGATTGCAAAGCCGTTCGCCAAGCGGTTAGGCATTAAATTGGGCAGCTATTTACTCGTCCGGACCAGGCCTCGTCCGGAGAAATTTCTGCTCACTCGAAAGGAACGTTGGCGCTCGGTGCGTGGTGCTTACGAAACCCGGTCCGGGGCCAAAGTTGACAAGTTGCGTATACTACTGGTAGATGATGTATTTACGACCGGCGCGACGCTCGATGCGTGCTCGCGAGCGCTTTTGAGGGCTGGGGCAGCAAGCGTTACGGGTTTAACGGTGGCGCGCGTGGTACCGGAAGTGGCGCGGTCCGAACCGAACGGCCATCCAGACGCGTCAAATACTACGTAAGTCTTGGAGCAGAGCTAGCCGCAGGGCCGGACATCCAGACCCGCGCGGAATCGCGTACTTAGAGACAAGGGCAGAAGGGATGGCTGTGATGGACAACCGCCTCAAGAACGGGTTGCGTCCCCGGCCGAGAATCAACGTAGGCCAGGCGAATGGATCTGTGCCCCGAGCTTCGGTGCGTGCGAGCCGCCCCTCGGTCATGCAAGCCCCTGTACTTGTCCTCAACGCGACCTTCGAACCAATCAACGTGACTGCGGTTCGGCGTGCGCTTGTTCTGATGTTGAAGGGCGTTGCGCAGGCCGAAGAGACCCACACATCCGAAGTTCATTCCAGTTCGCGGGCCGTTGCCGTGCCGTCCGTGATTCGCCTTTTGTCATATCGGCATATTCCGCAACAGAGCCGCGCACTTTCGCGCAAAAATATTCTTCTGCGCGATAGAAATACTTGCCAGTTTTGCGGACAGGCGTTGCCTGCATCCGAATTAACTCTCGATCATGTGATGCCGCGCTCTCGCGGCGGCCATTCATCGTGGGAGAATCTCGTGGCGTGCTGCTACGACTGCAACAATCGCAAGGGTGACCGGACTCCCGAAGAGGCCGGATTGCAACTGGCGCGGCGGCCGCGGCCATTCACTCTGCATACATCCCGGCAGTTGATGCGCCTCATCGGCCACAAAGATGAAAAGTGGCGTAAGTATCTTTTCTACTGAGCCCTAGGCCTCCTCGCCATTTTGAGGAAACCTTTTTCGAGGGCGTGCATCTAAACCTACAAATCACTTCTAGGACACACCCCGGGAAGCGGCACAGGGCAACCCAAGGCTGCTTCCCCTCTTTTTTTCTCAACATCATTTGATTTGTTACTGACGAAAGACCACCTGCAATTTTTGGCGCCAATTTTCGTTCACACCGATGCGCGTGACCTGAATTTCCGGCGATAGATATCGCAGGACAGTTTCATTCGCGGGATGAAATCTCAACGCCGGAGCGACGCGCCAAACAAACGGCGGGCTCGGATCAATCTCGATTCCCGCGAAATAACCGCCGCGCTCGAAATCGCCGTTCGCAAGATGCTCGCGCACGCGCAGCCAATAATCGACAGCCTGCAACGGCAAATGAATTTCTTCGGATGCTTTTAATTCGATCACGACCAAGCGCCGCTGCCGCGTCACTCCAAGAAGATCAATAATGCCGCGGTCGGAATCCGACAGCGCGGGCATCTGCGAATACAGAAAACTCGAATCGAGCTGCGCATCGAGCTGGCACGGATCGCGCAGGATTATGTTTTCGAGCCAACGCTCCGGGGCGGCTCGGTAGAACGAGTGATTCGTCGGGTTAGCCGCCGGGTTCCGATGCAACTCGAGATTGCCGAGAAGTTTCTTCAGGTCGCCGGGTGCACCGCCATTCCATTTTCTACGATCGTCACCCACGCCGATTTCGACATGACCGTCAGCCCATCGCGCAAATTCCAGGCCGCGATAGCGAACCGCGACTTCTCTGACACCGGGGCGCACGTCGGCCACGATGTGCTCGGCCGCGCGCGCGTCCATCGCGCGAATGCGCTCGACGATTTCGCGGGCCGAATCGACCGTCTTCTCGATTTCGCGGCGCGGCGTGAGCCAACTCTCAAAATTCCCCGTGTCGGCAAGGTCCACGGCGCGAACGAGCTCTTCCTCGTCAAGCATTTCAAAAATCTCCACGCGCGCTGTCGTATTTAGCGCCCTGGTGCGGTGCCGGACTTCTCTCGCAGTCCCTTCCGGCACGAATAGCCGCAGGCCTTCGATGGCTCGCCGTTCGGAGTGATCGCGCGCCCATTCGAGCCACAGCAGACCAAAGGTGAGAATCCCATCCACTGCATTTGAGTTCAATTCCGGCGGTGCAGCGAGAATCGCCCACGCTCGCTTGCCCTCCGACATGACACCGCGCGCGAACAAACCGGAGAACGAATGTTCGAGGTCGGGCGATGCAGCCAGCGAATCCACTCTTGCGTCCGGAAAATTTTCCGCCAGTATCCTCGCCAGCCGCGCCCGGAATTTCTCTACGCTCACACGGCTCTTGCGCCGGGGGCCTTCTGTGGCAATGAATTCGAGACGCGCGGGCCTGTTTGCGCCAAATCGCCGCACCTCGATGACAATATGATCCGGGGAATGTTCCGCAACACGCAAGATTCGCCGCACAAGGTTTCGCTCATCCGACCACAGATGCACGAGAGGTTGCTTTCCTTCCCGCCGGATTTCACAGTGAAGACCCGAAAGCTCGGCGAGCCACTTGCCATCTTCGTGGACTTCGACGCTTCCCGATGCCGTCATCGTGTCGAGTGTCTGTTCGAGTTGTGACCAATCGTCCATTGGAATATCGAAAATTGTGTGCGAGAAACAGCCGGAGGATATTCACGCGCAAAGGGAAACTTGCCAAAAAACTGGGCCGGAAACTACTGAAGGAGAAGGCCCGTCACGCGAATCGTTGGGTACTGCTGATTCCATTCGCTAGGAACGTATTCGAGTGATATTTGAAAATCGCGGCGCTCTCCGCCAGCGAGCGGACGAGCGTTCGGGCCCAGCAATCGCCGCGTCTCGCGCAGAATCACCTGATTGAACGGATCGTGGAACTCGAAGGTCACCTCAATTTCCTTCACCGTTGCGACACCGTCATTCGAGATCGCGCCCGCGATATACGTCACATCCTGATTCAGGAAATTCGACGCGCGACCCATCTGCGGATCGAGAAAATGAATCCTCTGCGCTGCGGCCTGTTCAGTTGCGCCGAATGGAAGGTGCTCAGCCGATGCAGGTCCCCGGTTGCGCGTCAGCCGCGAAGCCAGAACCAGCCCGCCAACGATCAACAACACAATCGCAGCGCCCAACGCAAACGCAATGGGAAACGAGCTTCTCTCTCGGGATTCGGACTGAATTCCGTCAGGCATGATGTTGTTGAAGCGGCCTCAGCGGCCGAACGCGATCCGCATAATCAAAGGCTCGGGGAGTCCCGCGCGAAACATTCTGTCCTGAACCGCGGCAATATCATACTTCACTCGCCAGAATTCCACCTTCTTGCCGCCGAGGTCCGCAATCGCGAATCCGGCGCGCGGATCGCCGTCACGCGGCTGGCCGACCGATCCGGGATTAAACAAATAGGTCGTGTCGGGCTCCAGCGGAATTTCAGCAAATTGCGAGTCCGCGGGCACTTTGAGGCGCAGCGGATCCACCGCATTGCCATCGCGGCGCAATACGAATCCGCCCTGAAGATGCGTGTGCCCGAAAAACGTGATGGGCGAAGGAGCTTCAAGGAGTCCATCGAGCGCTTGCGCTGGCGTGAAGACGTATTCGTCTTCGTCGCGCAATGCGCCGTGAACGAGCGACATCCCGTCCAGTTCGATCGGGCCGGTCGGAAGATTCATCAGATATTCGAGATTATCCGGACGGAGTACTTCGTGCGTCCAAATCGCGGCGGCGCGCGCCACGGGATTGAAGTCGCTTGCGTCCTCGAGACCGCTGCCGGCCTTATCGTGGTTTCCGCGAATCGTGATCGCGCTCAGCGCGCGAATTTTATCAACCACTTCATTTGGGTCGGGGCCGTAGCCGACAACGTCACCGAGGCAAACTACTTTGTCCCATCTCCCTTCCGATGCCTTTAACGCGGCCTCAAGGCCGCTCATGTTGGCGTGGATGTCGCTAAGAACCAGATACCGCATTCAGACGTGCCCCCAGGGCAGGCTGCGCATTATAGACGACGCCACGCGCAATTGCACCCTAGTACAACCACCTCACGACAAATCCGCTCGACGATGCCCGCGGCACGCCGATCTCACCGGATTAACATGCAATCGCCGTAACTGTAGAACCTATACTCGGCCTCCACGGCATGCGTGTACGCGCGCAAAACATTGTCGCGGCTGACGAATGCCGCGACGAGCGCCAAGAGGCTCGATTGCGGCAAATGAAAGTTTGTGAGCAACTGGCTGACGACGCGAAACTCTTTGCCGGGATACAGAAATATATCTGCTTCAGCGCGGCCGGATTGAACGACCGCGGCGAGTGTGCCGGATTTCATTCTTCGACTCTTCTCCGCGGAATCTTCAAGCGCTCGCACGGCCGTCGTTCCGACCGCGAGTATCGGACGGCCGTCCTTGTGCGCTCGCTCAATGGCGGTTGCAGTCGCGTCAGAGATTTCGTAACTCTCGCGGTGAATCGGATGATCTTCCAATCGCTCCGTGCGAATTGGCTCGAAGGTGCCGAGTCCGACGTCTAGCGTGATTTCCACCATCTCCATTTTTCGCGCGCGCAAGCGCTCGAGGACTGCGCGAGAAAAATGCAAACCCGCGGTTGGCGCTGCAATGGCGCCCGGATGGCTCGCAAAGAGTGTCTGATACCGCTCGCGATCCGAAGAATCGTCGGCGCGATGTATGTAAGGAGGCAACGGCACGTGGCCGAGACGATTCAGGATTTCTTCAAAGTCGCCTTGCGCTCGAAATCGCAATCGCCGAATTCCATACTCCCCGCGCGCTTCCACCTCGGCTTCGAGCGCCCCGTCGCCGAAAACAATTTTTTCTCCGATGCCCACTTTCCGTCCCGGGCGCACCAGCCCTTCCCAAACACTCGCTTCCAACCGGCGAACGAGAAGAACTTCAATCTCCGATTGTAAAAATTCCCGGTTCGTCGTCTCCGATTTGCCGCGCGGCTCGGAATGCACGCCAACTCGCCGGCCCAGGAGCCGAGCGGGGATCACTCTTGCGTCGTTCACGACAATCAGTTCATCGCCGCGCAAAAGTTCCGGAAAGTCGCGAAACGCGCGGTCTTNNGCTGCGCGATTCGTTCCGGCGGCAGGTTGTAGTCGAGTTCCCTAAGCAGCATCGAATTCCTGGTCGCTTGTACTAAAGCACTTGCCGGCGGAAAAACCGGTCGGTCGTGCCGGCACCGATCATTTTCTTTCGCGGTGATGCTGCAACCGGCGGCGCGTCCGCATCATCCGACTTACAGCAAGATATCTTACGTCGTTCGGGAGGGAACGTTCATGCGAAAGGTCGCAGCAATCTTCGGGCTTCTCTTTCTCTGGCTTATTATTCCCACAAAATGCAGTGCCCAGAGTAATTTCGAGGTGTTTGGCGGGTATTCGTATCTGTTCCCGTCGGTCTCGCAGCCGGAGATTGTTCCCTGTCCGTTTCCGAGTTGCCCTGTGCAGTTTGTGAGCAATCG
>PMAA01000094.1:32081-48523 GCA_003152355.1 Acidobacteriota bacterium
AGCGGTACGACGGATTCCGGTGGCGTCTTCACCACCGCCTCCGCGAGCTCGGTCGCCGGAGCTGCCGGCGTAGGAATTGACATCAAAATCTTTCCTCACATCGCGATCCGAGCAATCCAGTTCGATTATTTGCTCACGCATTTCAATTCGAGCACGCAGAACGAGCCCCGCGTATCAGCCGGCGTAGTCGTGGCCTTTTGACGGGCCTCGGCGCGCGGCCGAACTCTCTGGATTTCTCGCGGATTCTGTGTTATCAGACGCGCACCGCGTGCCTCAAGTGCTCCGCCCGGCCGATGCGGGGCGCCTGCCACTTGGATTTTCGCTCTTGAATTACGCGGCTATTTCAGTCGGCGAGGCTGTCCCGGTGCCGGAAGACCGCGTCGTTATCGGCCCGCGAGGTGTAGAGCGGTTACGCTCGGGCCACCAGTGGATTTATCGCAGTGACGTGCGCGGGGTTGATGCCGAACCGGGCGCCGTCGTGCGCCTCTTTGATGAACGCGGCCGCTTCCACGGGCGCGCGTTCTACAGCGATCGCTCCCAGATTTCCATTCGCCTCGTCACCGCCGATAATGTCGCCGTAGATCGCGCATTTCTTCGCCAGCGCCTTCTCGCTGCCGCCGAATTCCGCAAACGCACCGTCACAGATTCCGAAGCCTACCGTTTAGTCTACGGCGAAGCAGACGCCATCCCTTCGCTTGTCGTCGATCGCTACGGCGACTATCTCGTCATGCAGAACCTCTGCCAGTCCGTGGAGCGAATCAAACCGATGCTGGTCGAGCTCCTCGTCGAGCTTTTTTCGCCCCGCGGGATCATCGAACGCAACGATCCAAAAGTCCGCCTTCTCGAAGGTCTCGAGCAACGCGTCTCGGTTCTCCACGGCGAAGTCCCCGAAGAAGTTCGCGCGCGCGAGGGCGGCATCGAGTACATCTACGACTTGCATCACGGCCAAAAAACTGGTGGATTCCTCGACCAGCGCGAGAATCACCAGGCTGCCGCTACCTACGCGAGCGGCGAGATCCTCGATTGCTTTTCCTATCACGGCGGCTTCGCATTGCCCGCGGCGCGTAAGGCTGCACGCGTTGAAGCCGTTGACCTATCAGCCGCGGCCGTCGCCGCCGCTCGAAGAAATCAGTCACTTAACACCATCGAAAACGTGTCGTTTCGCGAGGCAAATTCGTTTGACGTGCTCAAGCAGTACGATGAAGAAGACCGCCGCTTCGACATGATCATTCTCGATCCTCCGGCCTTCGCCAAAAACCGCGAAAGCATTCCTGCAGCCCAACGCGGCTACAAGGAAATCAATCTCCGCGCCTTCAAAATCCTTCGACCGGGCGGATATCTCGTCACATGCTCCTGCTCCCACCACATTGCCGAGGCGCTATTCCTCCAGATCGTCGCCGAGGCCGCCAACGATGCGCACCGAACCGTTGTGGTCGTCGAGCGGCGAACGCAATCGCGAGACCACCCGATTCTCCTGACGTTGCCCGAAACGCACTATCTTAAGTGCCTCATTTTGAGAGTTTTATAGCGAGCCGCATTCGGAATCAACTGAAACGATTGCGTTTCAAAATACTTGACAATGATATGCGCATATAATATTATGTGCTTGCGCTGATATAACGAACACTTTCCAGGAGGAACACTAATGAACTCAGTTATCCGTTGGGACCCTTTCCGTAACGTTTCCAATCTGCAAGCGCAGGTCAACCGGCTGTTCGAATCCACTTTGCCGGGCCGTGGTTCAGACTCGTCTTTGACGACCTGGGCGCCGGCCGTTGACATCTACGAGACCGAAAATGAGCTGGTGCTCAAGGCTGATCTCCCGGACGTCAACGAGAAGGACATCGACATCCGCATCGAAAACAACACCCTTTCGATCCACGGCGAGCGTAAGTTCGAGCAGGAAGCGAAAGAAGAGAACTATCTGCGTGTCGAGCGCTCCTATGGCTCGTTCACTCGCAGCTTCACTCTGCCGAGCACGGTCGATACCGAAGCGATCAAGGCCGAGTACAAGAACGGTGTGCTCCGGGTAGAAATGCCGAAGCGTGCCGAGTCGAAGCCGAAGCAGGTCAAGGTCAACGTAACGAACGGCACGAAGTAAATTCGTTCCAGTCGCACGGGGGCCGGCCGCTCGATCGGCCCGGCCCCCTTCGTGTCTCTAGCGACCAAACGAACGTATAATCACTCGAAACGATGGAAGGCTAAATCAGACGTCGAACCGAATGAAGTGATGTTGAGGAATTGCCATGCTGAGAATGGACAAACTAACCGTAAAGGCTCAGGAAGCTCTGCAAGCCGCGCAGGAAATGGGTGCGCGCTCGGGGCAACAACAAATTGAGCCGCTCCATCTGCTGTGGGCGCTTATAGCGCAAGGCGACGGCGTGGTGCCGCCGCTTCTCTCGAAACTGGGCGTGGCGCCTGAAGTTTTGGCCAAAGAAGTCGAGCGGCAAATTGAACGCCTGCCGAAAGTTTCGGGTGCGTCGCAACAGTATCTCAGCCAATCGCTGAACGACGCGATCACGCGCGCATTTGACGAAGCCACTCGCTTCAAGGACGAATACGTTTCCACGGAACATTTGCTCCTCGCGATTTCATCCGGCGGGCGTGATCCTGCCGCCGAAATTCTTGCGAAGTCCGGCTGCACCCACGACGCGATTCTGCAAGCGCTAACCAGCGTTCGCGGCAGCCATCGCGTCACGAGCCAAAATCCGGAAGCCACCTATCGCGCTCTCGAACAATACGCGCGCGACCTGACAGAGCTGGCGCGTCGCGGAAAGCTTGATCCTGTGATCGGCCGCGACGAGGAAATTCGCCGCGTCATGCAGATTCTCGCCCGCCGCACCAAGAACAATCCCGTTCTGATTGGCGAACCCGGCGTCGGCAAGACCGCCATCGTCGAAGGCCTTGCGCAGCGAATCATATCGGGCGATGTCCCCGAAGTGCTCAAGCCCAAGCGCATCGTTGCTCTCGATCTCGCGGCGATTGTTGCCGGTGCGAAGTATCGCGGCGAATTTGAGGATCGTCTCAAAGCCGTGCTGAAAGAAGTCACGGATTCCGAAGGCCAAATTATTCTGTTCATCGACGAACTCCATACTCTCGTTGGCGCAGGCGCTGCCGAAGGTTCGATGGATGCCTCCAACATGCTCAAGCCCGCGCTCGCTCGCGGCGAATTGCGTTCCATCGGCGCGACCACCCTCAACGAATATCGCAAGTACATCGAAAAAGATCCTGCGCTCGAGCGCCGCTTCCAGCCCGTCTTTGTCGGCGAGCCCTCGGTCGAAGACACGATCGCTATTCTCCGCGGGCTGAAAGAACGCTACGAAGTGCATCACGGTGTGCGCATCAAAGATTCGGCCATCGTCGCGGCCGCGGTGCTTTCTAATCGCTACATCTCCGATCGCTTTCTGCCCGACAAAGCAATCGACTTGATTGATGAAGCTGCGGCCGGACTGCGGATGGAAATTGATTCCCTGCCCACCGACATTGACGAAATCGAGCGGCGCATCATGCAGCTCGAAATCGAGCGCCAGGCCCTGCGCAAGGAATCCGATGCGCATTCGAAGGAGCGCCTCGGAGAAATCGAAAAGGAACTTGGCACGCTGAAAGAAAAATCGAGCGCACTCAAAGCGCGCTGGCAAACCGAGAAAGACGCCATTCAGCGCATCCGCAAGGGTAAAGAAGAAATTGACCGCCTGAAATCCGAAGAACAGCGCTACGAGCGTTCCGGCGAACTCGCGCGCGTCGCGGAAATTCGCTACGGGAAATTGGCTGCCGCGGAAAAAGAAGTCGAGACCGCTCAGGATCGCCTGGCCTCGCTGCAAAAAGGCCATCCGATGTTGAAGGAAGAAGTGGGCGACGAGGAAATCGCACGCATTGTCGCCAAGTGGACGGGAATTCCGGTCGGCCGCCTGCTCGAAGGTGAAACCCAAAAGCTCGTGCACATGGAAGAACGCCTCCGCCAGCGCGTCGTAGGGCAAGAAGACGCTCTCAGGCAGGTGGCAAATGCAGTTCGTCGCAGCCGTTCCGGCCTCTCCGATCCGAAACGGCCCATCGGGTCGTTCATTTTCATGGGACCAACGGGCGTCGGAAAAACTGAACTCGCGCGAGCTCTAGCCGAATTCCTGTTCGACGACGAACGCGCGCTCGTTCGCCTCGACATGTCTGAATACATGGAAAAACATTCCGTCGCGCGCATGATCGGCGCACCTCCGGGATACGTCGGGTACGAAGAGGGCGGCCAGCTCACCGAGCAAATCCGCCGACATCCTTACGCCGTCGTCCTCCTCGATGAAATCGAGAAAGCGCATCCGGATGTCTTCAACATCCTGTTGCAGATTCTCGATGACGGCCGGCTCACGGATGGCAAGGGCCGCGCTGTGGACTTCCGCAACACGGTAATCATCATGACGTCGAACGTCGGCTCGGCTGCGATCTTCGACCTGGCCGCGAAAGATCCGAAGCGCGCACGCGAAGAGGCGCTCGAGGCTCTTCGCGCTGTTTTCCGCCCGGAGTTTCTGAACCGCGTGGACGACATCATCATGTTCCGTCCGCTCGAGAAGAAGCAGATCGAAAAAATAATCGATTTGCAACTGGCGCAAGTCACGGCTTTGCTCGCAGACCGCAAGATCGTCTTGCGGCTAACGCCATCGGCGCGCGAGCTACTGCTCAAAGAAGGCTACGATCCGGTTTACGGCGCGAGGCCGCTCAAGCGCGCAATTCAGCGCCTGATTCAGGATTCTCTGGCGTTGCAAATTCTCGACGGAAAGATCCTTCCCGGCGATCACGTTCTTGTCGACGCGGATAAGTCCGGCGAGGAAATGAAATTCACGCGAGAGGTCGCGAAGGCGGGCGCGGCGTAATCATACGCATCGCTCGCGTGCGCNNTGCGGCCTCTGCGCGATCTAAGATTGACTCTTGGAAATTGGGAAGGCGGCAACAAATGAAAACCATAAAAACAGCATTGCTGCTCACAGCGCTGACGCTTCTGCTCCTCTTCCTCGGTGCGGCGCTCGGCGGCCGCGGAGGCGTGACAATCGCTTTAATCTTCGCCGTCATCATGAACGGCGGCGCTTACTTTTTCTCCGACAAGATTGCGCTCGCTTCCGCCGGCGCCAAGCCCATCACCCGCGAGCAAGCGCCGCGCCTCTATGCCGTGATGGAGCGTCTTGCCGCCAAGGCAAATCTGCCAGTACCGAAGCTTTATCTCATTCCAGAAGCGGCGCCGAACGCTTTCGCCACCGGACGCAATCCACATCACGCATCGGTCGCGGTCACCGAAGGCTTGCTGCAACTCATGAATGACGATGAACTCGAAGGCGTGATCGCTCACGAGCTCTCGCACGTGCGCAATTACGACATTTTGACTTCCTCGATCGCCGCGACTCTTGCCGGCGCAATCAGCTACATCGGATATATGGGCCGCTGGGGAATGATTTTCGGCGGCTACGGCGGACGGGATAACCAACGGGGCGGCGGCTTGGAGACGCTCTTATTGCTCATCGCCGCGCCTTTCGCCGCGCTGCTTCTTCAGCTCGGCCTTTCCCGCACTCGCGAATATCAGGCGGACGCGTCCGGCGCCCGAATGGTCGGCTATCCCGACGGCCTGATCAGCGCTCTTCAGAAGCTCGGTGCCTACAACCAGCGCATTCCGATGGATGTCCCGCCAACGACCTCAGCCCTCTTCATCGTGGCTCCCTTGAGTCCCCGGCAGCTCTTTTCCGGGCTATTCAGCACTCACCCGCCCCTTGCAGAGCGAATCGCGGCCCTCCGGAACATGACTATTACCCGATAGCGCCCCGATTTGCGCCCACGCAGAAAGGATTATAGCCACGTAAAGTTTTCATTCTAAGCGTGGTAGTTCTAGTACCATAGGTACTAAGCCTAGTCTGCAACTGAAATACAGCATTACACTTAGCCTGTCGCCGCCGATTGGCCATTTGGCCCCGGACATGCTCCCCCTACCCTCTGCAAGGGTCATCTTACGGAGGAAAACGCTATGAGCGAGGAATCGATCCAGCCAATCCACAAGACGGAAACGCCGCGATGGATCGGTCTGGCGGTTGGTATCCTGGGTGCAGTTTCGCTTGTTGCTCTGGGAGTCGGATGGACGGCGTCATCGCGTTCCGCCGCCAATGAGCAGAACCTGGCAGCGCAGCTTCAAACTGCGAAGCAAAGTGAAGATGTTCTGAGCCAGCGCTTGGCGAAGGCCGAAGATCTGAACGCTCAGATTCAGGGCGAACTGAGCGTCGTTAGCGACAAACTGAAGCTGACGCAGCAGGATGCTGCGCGCGCCCGGGCGCAAACCAAGAAGATCCAGGAAGCAGACGCGAAACAGCTCGCCGACATGGAGAACAATCAGACCAATGTCACCGGGCAGCTCGCGACGAAGGCGAGCGTTGACGACCTCAACAAAGTCAACGGCGACGTCACCGGCGTCAGGAGCGACCTCGAGGCCACCAAGAATAAACTTGAGTTGACCCGCGGTGAGTACGGCACGCTCATAGCCAAAAATCACGACGACGTAGAATCGCTGCGCCGCCTTGGCGAACGTGATTACTACGAATTCACGATCGACAAGAAGGGCGAGCGCCAGAAGGTCGGCGACGTA
Organism: Acidobacteriota bacterium; assembly: GCA_003152355.1. Taxonomy (GTDB): domain Bacteria; phylum Acidobacteriota; class Terriglobia; order Acidiferrales; family UBA7541; genus Palsa-147. The sequence goes on from PMAA01000094.1 coordinate 38,689, forward strand.
ATGGTCGAATTGCGCGGCACCAACACCAAGAAGAACATGTATTCCGTGGTGCTCTTCGCAGACGACAAGAGCTATGACAAAAAGAACCGCTCGGTCAACGAACCGATGTACTTCTTCGAGAACGGTTCGCGCAAGCCGGTTGAGTTCGTGGTCAATTCAGTGTCCAAGGACAAGATCACCGGCTATCTGAGCGTTCCAAAGCCGGCTGGAGCGACAGCACAAAACACCTCGGGCAATTAACGGAAGCCGAGTTTACACCCAACGACGAACACCCGCCCCCTTGCTAAACAAGAGGGAAGAAACAAAGGGCGGCCGCAAATGCGGCCGCCCTTTTGTTTTTCGCCAGAGAATTCTATCTGAATTCCCGCTATGCGCTTTGTTTAGCAGCGGCCTTCAGCCTGCGCCATTTTGTGTCGGACAATCCCCGATATGTCGCATGCTGGCGCATTCACACATCCGTCCTCTGCAGCCGCTCCCGGAAGTACTCCTTCCAACTTTCAGGTAATCCTGCGACTCGCAAGGCTCGCCGCACAGCAGTTACGTCGCCATCGGTGTACTCTTTCGCGATGTACAGCCGCGTGATTTCAGAAACTGGGACGGCGTTGGGGTCGCGATCGATCAATTTGATGGCATCGCCGGCACCGACTTCTCCTTCACGAGTGACGGCGAAATAAAATCCCGTACGTCCACTGGCCAGGAATCGCCTCACCATGTCGTCGGACTCGAATCTCACGCCAAGCTTGTAGCAGGGCAGCCGAGGCTGCGTCACGACCACTTCTGCTGACCCTATAGAAAACACGTCGCCAAGATTTACAGAGCTTTCAATCATGCCGTCAGTCGTAAAGTTTTCCCCAAAAATAGCGAACGGCAAGCTTCGGCCACGCAACTCTTTCCTCCAGTAATCGTAATGCGCCACCGAGTAGCAGTAGACAGCCTTGTATTCGCCGCCGTGAACGGTCAGGTCCGCCTGACGGTCGCCATCCAGATTCAGCTTGCGCAAAGCGACGCGGCCTTTCACCGGTTGCTTGTAGATCCCCGTAGTAACGATTCTTCCGTGCCACGTCACATCACGAGGAAGTCCGGTGTTCACCGAGAGCACCGTCATCGCTTGCTTGTCTTTACCCACCAGCGGCTCCGATTACCGATTGTGACATTCGACGATTCTGCTGGGCTATCAGCCACCAGCGATGGCGCCGACGATGAGGAGGGGTTCCGCGCCCGAAGCTACCGCTTCGGGAAGTGGCGCGTCGGGCTGCACATGCGAAAGATCTTCACCGCAGGCGAAGAATCGCAAGAATGGCCGGCGCTTTTGCGTAACGTGATCGCGGATTGCGCCCCGCAGCATCGGATAGCGTTCTTCGAGCGCATCAACTACCGAACGCTGCGTCACCGCGCCTTGAATATCGAGCTTCACTTCGCCGCTGACGTGCGCAAGTCCGCGAAGGTGCGGCGGAAGCACCACTCGAATCATGGTAGCGTCTGGACCTCGACGGAAAGCACCGCCGGAAAATCTCTGACGATGGGCGCCCAGGTGTCTCCGGCATCGGCTGATGCGTACACCTGCCCACCAGTGGTTCCGAAATAGACGCCGCATTTGTCGAGCGTGTCCACAGACATCGCATCTCGCAGCACATTGACGTAACAGTCCGCTTGCGGCAAGCCTTTCGTGAGCGCTTCCCACTCGTTTCCGCCCGTGCGGCTGCGGTACACGCGCAGCTTTCCGTCCGGCGTAAAGTGCTCCGAGTCGCTCTTTATCGGTACAACGTAAATGGTCTCCGGCTCATGCGCGTGAACATCAATCACGAATCCGAAATCGGTCGGCAAATTTCCGCTGATTTCCTGCCACAAATCGCCCGCGTTGTCGGTGCGCATCACGTCCCAGTGCTTCTGCATGAACAGCACATCCGGCCGCGAGCGATGCATCGCAATATGGTGAACGCAGTGGCCGACCTCGGCCGTCGGGTCGGGAATGTACTGCGAGCGAAGTCCTTGATTGATGGGTCGCCACGTCTTCCCGCCATCGTCGGTTCGAAAAGCGCCCGCCGCCGAAATCGCGATATACATCCGCCGCGTGTTACTCGAATCCTGAATGATTGTGTGCAGACACATTCCGCCCGCGCCTGGCTGCCAATACGGTCCCGAACCGTGGCGGCGCAATCCGGAGAGTTCCTGCCAGTTCTGGCCGCCATCCTTCGAGACGAACAAAGCCGCGTCTTCAACCCCGGCGTAGACCATATCCGGATTCGTCAACGATGGTTCGAGATGCCACACTCGCTTGAATTCCCACGGATGCGGCGTTCCGTCGTACCACTGATGCGTGCCGGGGACGCCATCGTAGGCGAACTTGTTGCCCACCGTCTCCCACGTATTCCCGCCGTCATTCGAGCGCTGCATAATTTGTCCCGACCATCCGCTCGACTGCGAAAGGTATAAACGATTCGGATCAGCGGGTGATCCCTTTAAGTGGTAAATCTCCCAGCCCGCAAAGTGCGGGCCGCTGACATCCCAGTTTTCGCGCTTGCCATCCGACGTCAAAATAAATGCGCCCTTGCGTGTGCCCACCAGAACTCTTACCTTGCTCATCTCTCCCTCCCGCTTGCGTATTCGCAGATGCTCGCCAGCAACCATCGAGCCGGGTCAACATTATTTTCCCATACATGCCACACGCAGCGGAATTCAGAAGGGCGTTGGCTCTAGAGTTCACTTGAGGGCTAGCCCTTGATTGCGATGCTTCGCGGCAACTGTCAACGATGCGCTTCGAGAGTCCTTCGCCAGCTTCGTTCTCGGGGGCCAGCTGAAAGCACTCATGACCAACCGTGGCGCGACGCGACTCTGGAGTTCAAGTGGCGAGTTCTCTCCTAACGATGGGCGCGACGCGGGTGCCCAGAATTTCTATGGCTCGCAGCATCTTCTGATGCGGAAGCGTCGAGACACCCATTTGGAACGTGATGCGAGAGATGCCGCCGAGAACTTCATTCACATACAGTATCTTTTTCGCAACGGTTTCGGCGTCGCCGATAAGTAGCGCGCCAGTAGGCCCGCGCACGGCGTCGAATTGCGCCCTGGTGGTCGGGGGCCAGCCTCGTTCCTTGCCAATCTCAGTGAACGTGTGCGCGTACCCCGGGAAAAAGTCGTCCGCCGCTTGCTGTGTCGTGTCTCCCAGAAAACCGATGGAGTGAAGGCCTACGATGAGTTTCTCGGCCGGGTGACCGGCGCGGCGTCCCGACTCACGGTAGAGATCGATTAGAGGGCGAAATCGTTTGGGTTCGCCGCCAATGATAGCGACCATGAGCGGAAGTCCGAGCATNNNTCACGGATCTTCAGGAGCAGATCAAGTTTTTCTACGAAAAGTGAGTCGTAGTCCTCGAGACGGAGACCAAACAGAGGGTAGGATTCGACAAACGAGCCGCGACCGGCCACGATCTCCGCACGACCCTGTGAAATAAGGTCCAGAGTGGCAAATTCCTGAAAAACGCGAACCGGGTCAGCTGCGCTGAGGACGGTAACGGCGCTGGTAAGACGTATAGCTCTTGTGCGCGTGGCAGCCGCGGCCAAAATCACGACTGGGGCAGAATCAAGAAACTCAGCGCGGTGATGTTCGCCGATACCGAAAACGTCAAGTCCAACCCGATCGGCAAGCTCGATCTCTTCCAGCAGGTGGTGCATGCGCTCAACGGGCGTGAGGTTAAGACCCGTGGCTGGGTCCGAGATGGCTGCGGCGAAACTGTCAATGCCGATCTGCATCTTTGCCACCGCAACCTTGCGGGGGAAGACAACCGAACTGCGCAAACGCCGTGCTGAGGCCAAGTCCCTGCGCTCCACTTCGCTTGCGGCAGGACCGCTACGCGGACTTGGTCAAAAATCGCAGCTTGCGGCTGAGGAATTCCTTCGCCAGCGCCGGCAGTTGGTCGTGCGTCAGCTTGCCTTGCTCGTAGAGCTTCACTTTGGCTTTGGCTGATTTGCGGTGGCGATGCTGCCGCTTCCACGTCATGAAATTCTTCTCGTTTGCCATTCCATTCCTCCCCAATTGTTGTCATACGAATTGTAGCGAACGGGCACACATACGCAAGCCTGCTGTAATTTTTCGTGCGAGTTCGAGTAGGATGAATCGTCGTGACAACAAAAGCCATCCACGCGAGCCGCATATTCACGCCGCAGGAAGAGCTCGTTGACTGCGTCATCGTCATCGAAGATGGAAGGATCATTGCAGTCGGCCGCCGCGAAGAAGTCCGCGTTCCCGCCGGCGCCAAAGAGATCCTTGCGCCAGATACAATCGTCGCGCCAGGATTCGTAGACATCCACATTCACGGCGCGGGCGGCCACGACGTGATGGAAGCCACCGCCGATGCGCTGCTTGCGATTACGGCAGAAGTCGTTCGTCACGGCACCACTTCAATTCTGGCAACCACCGTCTCCGCATCGCGCGATGAAACTTGCCGCAGTCTCGAAGGAATCGCCAATTTCATTGCGGGCCCGAATGACTTGGCCCCCACGCGGCCTCTGCGAGCCGAAACTCTTGGCGTGCACCTCGAAGGCCCGTTCATCAGTCACGCGCGCCGCGGCGTCCATCTCGAGAATGCGCTCGCCAAACCGTCCGTTGCTCTTCTCGAGCAATTTCTCGCCGCCGCCGGAGGACACGCGCGGATTCTGAGCGTCGCGCCCGAGCTTCCCGGCGCCACGGAATTGATCGACCGCGCACAACGCGACGGCCTCGTCGTCGGCATCGGCCACACGGATGCGACGTACGATCAAGCAGTCACCGCTTTCCAGCACGGAGCGCGGCACGCTGTTCACGTTTTCAACGCCATGCGGCCATTCTCCCATCGCGACACGGGAGTTCTCGGCGCGGTGCTCACCCATCGCGAAGTCACCGCCGAATTGATTGCCGATGGCGTGCACGTAGACTCTCCCGCGATTCAAATCCTGCTCGCATCGAAAGGCACCGATCGCGTGATTCTTGTCAGCGATGGAATCGCCGCGACGGGAATGCCGGATGGAAATTATCGCCTTGGAACATTCGATGTCACGGTGAGCGACGGCGTCGCGCGCAATGCCGACGGAAAACTCGCCGGCAGCACACTGACGCTCGATCGCGCTGTGCGCCACGTCGTAGGCCTCGGCGTGCCCCCGATTGAAGCCATCCGCATGGCGACGATCGGCCCCGCGCATCGCCTCGGCATTGCGGGCAAGAAAGGCGTGATCGCGCCCGGCGCCGACGCTGACCTCGTCTTCCTGAGTCCCGATCTAAATGTAAAAGGCGTGATGATTCGTGGAGTCGGTCCGGAGTAAAGAAATCAGGCTGTGCTGACGCTCGAATCTACTCTTTCGGCGGGAGTTTCAATTCTTCGGCGAGTAGGCTGGAGTTAAACGGGCTGCAAGCGAAGTAACGGCCATCCACTTCAAATGTGGGAACTTTGCGGCGGCCGTCATTCACGCGTAACACCACTTCTTCGGCGTCGGGCGATTCGTCAATATCAACGCCTTCGTATTCGACACCATGTTCTTTGAGGAATTTCTTCGCTCTGCGGCAATCCCAGCACCACGAAGTGAAGTAAAACTTAATCCGCGACATCGTCCGTTTATCAACCTTGGAAACAAGAACTACGACACAACACAATAGTAGATGCTTCGCCGCGTAGCCGCGATGCGGAATTGGGAGCGGTGTGCTGGGAAGAAACTACTGTAGAACCGCCGGTGCCCGCCACTAGGAACACTAGGCGGCGGAGAAACTACTGCGAGCCCGCCGGTCCGGCCTTGCGCGCGACTGTCTCCCGGATCAGCGCTCGATTGAGCGCTAGAGATGCCCGCTGCCAATCAACCTCAAGCGAGCCCGCCTTGCCGAGGCGCTGGCGCGCGCGTTCCGCTGCCGTAACGGCGCGCTGGAGATCGATTTCCTCGGCGCGCTCGGAAAATTCCGCGAGAACAATCACGCGCTCGGGCAGAACTTCCGCGAACCCGTCAATCACTGTGAGATGCCGCGTCTCGGCGCCTTTGCGGTAGGTCAATTCGCCGATGCCGAGCTCGGTGAGAAGCGGCGCGTGGCCCGGCAAAATGCCGAGATAGCCTTCCTTGCCCGGCAGCTCGACGGACTCCACCGTCTCGCGCAGCACCTGCCGCGCCGGCGTCACAATCTCGAGATTAATATGTTCAGGCAACATTGATATTTTCAGTCAACATTACTAAGCGCCATTCTGCTCGCAAAGTGCGACACCCCGATCAAGCCTTCGCGGCCATTTTCTCCGCGTTTTCCAGCACATCCTCGATCGTCCCCTGCATATAGAACGCCTGCTCGGGGACATCATCATGCTTCCCTTCGACGATTTCCTTAAATCCGCGCACCGTATCTTCGATTTTCACGTACTTGCCTTCGAGGCCGGTGAACTGCTCCGCGACGAACATCGGCTGCGATAGGAAGCGTTCGATTTTTCGTGCGCGCGCCACGGTTTGTTTGTCTTCGTCAGACAACTCTTCGATTCCGAGAATCGCGATGATGTCCTGCAATTCCTTGTAGCGCTGCAACACAGATTTCACGGAACGTGCGACGTTGTAGTGTTCCTGGCCCACGATGCTCGCCGTCAGAATGCGCGAGTAACTTGCCAGCGGATCAACAGCGGGATAAATGCCGCGCTCTACAATTTGCCGGCTCAGGTTCGTCGTCGCGTCAAGGTGCGTAAATGTCGCGGCTGGCGCGGGATCCGTGTAGTCGTCGGCGGGCACGTAGATCGCTTGCACCGACGTGATCGAGCCCTTCTTCGTCGAAGTGATGCGCTCCTGCAATTCGCCGATTTCGGTGTTCAGGTTCGGTTGGTATCCCACCGCCGACGGCATGCGGCCGAGCAGCGCCGATACTTCAGAACCCGCCTGCACGAATCGGAAAATGTTGTCGATGAAGAGCAATACGTCGAGCCCTTCTTCATCGCGGAAATATTCCGCAACGGTCAAGCCCGTCAGGCCGACGCGCAATCGCGCGCCGGGCGGCTCCGTCATCTGGCCGTACACCAGCGCCGCGCGCGACTTCTCGGAATTGCCCGGCGTGATGACGCCCGATTCCGTCATTTCGAGCCAAAGGTCGTTCCCTTCGCGCGTTCGCTCGCCAACTCCCGCGAACACGGAAACGCCGCCGTGCTGCATCGCGACGTTNNTCTTGCCCACGCCCGCGCCGCCAAACAATCCGATCTTTCCGCCCTTCAGATAGGGCTCGATCAGGTCCACGACTTTCACGCCTGTCTCAAACATTTCGAGATTCGTGGACTGTTCGTCGAGAGCCGGCGCCGGACGATGAATTGGATAGTGCAGTTTGGCTTCCACCGGCCCGAGCCCGTCTACCGGCTCGCCGAGCACGTTCAGCACGCGCCCAAGCGTCGTGCGTCCAACGGGAACCTCAATCGCGTGGCCCTGATCGATGGCCTTCATGCCGCGCACGACGCCTTCCGTCGGCTTCAGCGCCACGGCGCGCACGCGGCCCTCGCCGAGATGCTGCTCGACCTCGACGATAATATCGATCGGCGAAGTCGTCTGAAATCCTTCGCTCGTCACGCGCACGGCGTTGTAAATCGCCGGCAGCTTGTGCTCTTCGAATTGAATGTCGAGCACCGGCCCGATCACTTGCACCACGTGACCGGTTGCCCCAATCGTTCCTTCTGCTTGTGCCATCCGTGGTCTCCTCGACCTGTCCGATTCGATTACTGAACGAGCGATGCCGCTACGTCACTCCGCGGAGGACGAAGCGCCGCTCACGATTTCAATCAATTCTCTGGTGATGCCCGCCTGGCGAATCTTGTTCATCTCGAGCGTGAGCTCGGTGATCAATTCGCCGGCGTTCAACGTCGCAGAATCCATTGCCGCCATGCGTGCGCCGTGCTCGGCCGCGGCGGACTCGAGCAAAATCCGAAAGACTTCCGTGTCAACATATCGTAATACGAGGCTTTTAAAGATCTCAGCCGGCGGTTCTTCGTAGATGTAATCCACAAGAGTCGCTTGGCCCGCCGCATCGCCACTCTTCGCGGCTTCGGGTGTCTTCAGCACCTCGGGCTCGATGGGAAGCAACTTCTGCGCGCACAGGCGCTGCACGATCACGCTCTTGAATTCATTGTAGATAACGTAAACCGCGTCCACTTCGCGCGAGGAATAGAGCTCGACGACTTTAGCGGCAATTTCTTTCGCGTGGCGGAATTCCACGTTCAGCGACACATTCAAATATTCGCCGGCGAATTCATAGTTCCGCTTGCGCAGAACATCGCGGCCTTTTTTCCCGACCGCGATAACTCGAATTTTCTTTGACGCATGTTCTCTGAGAAAAGTCGTGGAGTAGCGCAGAACGTTCGCGTTAAAAGGACCAGCGAGTCCGCGATCGCCTGTCATCACGATTACCAGAATCGATTCCTCGGGCCGCCGCTCGAGCAGCGGATGCATCGGCTCTTCGATGCGCGCCACTGCCGAGCGAAGAATCCGCAGAATCTCGCGCGCGTAAGGGCGCGCTGCCATCACGCCCTCTTGCGCTTTTCGCAAACGCGCCGCGGCGATGAATTTCATCGCGCGGGTGATCTGCTGCGTGTTCTTCACCGAGCGAATGCGGCGCCGAAAATCGAGTAGGGTCGGCATCGAAATTAATCCGCGGCGACGGCTCCCGAGCTCACGGTAAATCGCTCCTTGAACGCCTCAAGCGCCTTGACGATCTCCGCGCGCAAATTGTCGTCAATCGCTTTCTTTTCCCGGATGGTCGTCAGGATCGAGCTGTAATTCGTCTCCACGAACCCGAGCAGTTCTCGCTCGTACCTGCGGCATTCGGATACGTCGATCGCATCGAGGTAACCGTTCGTGCCCGCGAACAGCACGAGCACCTGCTTTTCCACGGAGAGCGGCTGGAACTGGTCTTGCTTCAAGAGTTCCGTCAAGCGCGCGCCGCGCAGCAACTGCGCCTGCGTGGCCTTGTCGAGCTGCTCGGTGCCGAACTGCGCGAACGCCGCAAGATCGCGGTATTGCGCCAGATCCAGTCGCAGCCTTCCCGCCACCTGCCTCATCGCCTTGATCTGTGCGTTGCCGCCGACGCGGCTGACAGACAATCCGACGTTTACCGCAGGCCGTATGCCGCTGTTGAACAAGTCCGCTTCGAGATAAATCTGCCCGTCCGTAATCGAAATGACGTTTGTCGGAATGTACGCGGAGACGTCGCCCGCCTGCGTTTCAATCACAGGCAACGATGTCAGCGAGCCGGCGCCGAGTTTGTCATTCAATTTCGCGGCGCGCTCGAGCAGGCGCGAGTGGAGATAAAAAACGTCGCCGGGGAAAGCTTCGCGTCCGGGCGGACGGCGCAGAAGCAGCGAGATTTCGCGGTAGGCCTGCGCGTGTTTCGAGAGATCGTCGTAGAAGCAGACAGCGTGTCGGCTCGAATCGCGGAAATATTCACCGATGGCGCAAGCCGCGTAGGGCGCGAGGTACTGCATGGTGGCGGGCTCGGTTGCGGAGACGGCCACGACGATGGTGTAGTCCATCGCGCCGCCTTCGGTGAGCCGCTTCACAACCTGCGCGATGGTCGAGCGCTTTTGCCCGATCGCGNNCAAATCATGTCGCCACCCTTTTGGTTCAGGATGGTGTCGAGGATGATGGCGGTCTTGCCGGTTTGCCGATCGCCGATGATCAGCTCGCGCTGGCCGCGGCCGATGGGGATCATCGAATCGATGGCCTTAATGCCGGTTTGCAGAGGCTCGCGCACAGGTTGCCGATCGACCACGCCGGGCGCCAAACGCTCAATGGGAATGCGCTTTTCCGCGACGATGGGACCCTTGCCGTCGAGCGCGACGCCCAACGGATTTACAACGCGGCCCACCAGCGCTTC
>PMAA01000035.1 GCA_003152355.1 Acidobacteriota bacterium
CTACCGCATCCTCGAAAAGCTGGGCGGTGGCGGGATGGGTGTCGTCTACAAGGCCGAAGACACTCGGCTCCGCCGGACCGTTGCGTTGAAATTCCTCCCCGCGGAAACTGCGCACGATCCCGTTGCACTCGAGCGATTCCAACGAGAAGCGCAGGCGGCGTCGGCGCTCAATCATCCCAACATCTGCACCATCTACGACATCGGCGCTGAGGATGGCCAGGCTTTCATCGCCATGGAATACCTCGAGGGGCAGACGCTGAAACACCGGATCGCGAACAAACCTCTGCCGCTCGATATTCTTCTCGACTTCGGAATCCAGATTGGCGACGCGCTCGACGCGGCACACTCGAGCGGCATCGTTCATCGCGACATCAAGCCCGCGAATATTTTTGTGACGAAGCGCAGCCAGGTGAAGGTCCTCGATTTCGGACTGGCCAAACTAAGCGCCGACCGCCGCCAAACGAATCTCGAGAGCGATTCCGCTTCCGAGACGGCCGCCACAGCAGCGGATCGTATCCTTCTGACGACGCCCGGCGTCACCATCGGCACGGCTGCATACATGTCGCCCGAGCAAGTGCGCGGTGAGGAACTCGACGGAAGGACCGACGTTTTCAGCTTTGGCGTTGTCCTCTACGAAATGGCGACGGGACGCCAGGCATTCACCGGTAACACGTCCGGTGTTGTATTTGACGCGATTCTGAATCGCGCGCCAGCTCCGGCCATTAGTGTGAACACTTCGCTTCCGCCGAAACTCGAGGAAATCATCGAGACTGCGCTCGAGAAAGATCGCGCACTTCGATATCAGGCTGCCGCCGAACTCGTCGCGAGCCTCAAGCGTCTGAAGCGCGAAACCGGCACGTCGCGCGCGCTCACTGCGTCGGGGACGGTACAAGCTGCGGCGGATTCCGGGCAAACGGCCGTCGCGACGCCATTTGCCGCTCAAATGGCAGCGTCGCCACAGGCGAAACCTGGCCGCTCGCCCACGCTGGCAGTGGCAGCGGTGATCGCTGCCGCAATTGTCTTCGCTGGTGGCTATTTCACAGGCACACATCGTGAAGCCGTTTCGGTTCCCGTATACCACCAGCTCACGTTTCGTCGCGGCACAATTCGAGCTGCTCGTTTCAGTCCGGACGGCGACACCATCGTTTACAGCGCGGCTTGGGAAGGCAATCCTCAAGAAATTTACACAACTCGCCCCGAGAGTCCGCAGTCTCGTTCGCTTGGAATACCGGATTCGGAAATTCTTGGCGCTTCATCGGCAGGCGAGATGGCGGTCATGCTCGACAGCAGCCCGTCCGCGGGTTTCATTGACATGGGCACATTGGCGCGCGTGCCCCTCACCGGAGGCGCGCCCCGATCTGTTGTTGAACGCGTGACCTGGGCTGATTGGTCTCCCGACGGTTCGAATCTTGCTGTCATCCGGCAAGAGCAGGGGAGATACCGCCTCGAATATCCCGTTGGCAAGGTGTTGTATGAAGCGGACGGATGGATCAGTCATCCGCGCGTATCTCCAAAAGGAGATCAGGTTGCCTATCTCGATCATCCGCTATTGGGAGACGACGCAGGATTCGTAGCTGTCATCGACACATCCGGGCACCGGAAGACGCTTTCTCGGAATTGGGGCAGCGTACAAGGTCTCGCGTGGTCGCCCGGCGGAAAGGAAATTTGGTTTACTGGTACGAATGTTGGCTTCGCGCGGTATCTGAACGCTGTTGATGTCTCCGGGCATGAACGCATGATCGCGCGTGTGCCCGGCATGCTCATGCTCCACGACATCTGGCGCGACGGCCGTGTTTTGCTCGGCCGCGATTCTCCGCGGCAGGGCATCATCAGCGTTCCAGCAGGCGGAAAAGAACGCGATTTATCGTGGTTTGATTTTTCGACGCTTTTCGATTACTCCGCGGACGGCAAGACAGTTCTTTTCACCGAGACGGGCGAGGGCGGAGGTACCACGTATGGCGTATATCTTCGCGACACGGACGGCTCGGCAGCCGTGCGCCTCGGCGATGGGTACTCGTTGGCCCTCTCGCCTGACAAGAAATCGGTAATCTCTGTGCCTCTCGGCACGCTGACGGCAATGACAATTCTTACCACCGGAGCCGGAGAGCCGAAGGCTCTGCCTGCTGATGGGATGACACACGAGTCGGCCGCCTGGTTTCCCGACGGCAAGAGTTTCGTTTTTTCAGGGTTTGAGCCAAATCATGGCGTCAGGCTATACGTCCAGGATCTGACAGGAAGCAAGCCGCGAGCAATTTCCCCTGAGGGCGTCCTCGAATTGGACTTTGCTATTTCGCCCGACGCGAAATTTGTCGCCGGCGTCGGTCCTGATCGGCTGGGATATATCTACCCGGTCGATGGCGGTGATCCGCGTCCAATCCCCGGATTCGAGAAAGGGGATCGGCCCATCGCGTGGGACTCGGATAATCGCTCGCTGTTCGTCTACAACTATCGTGAGCTTCCCGCTCAGGTATTGCGGCTCGATACAGCCTCCGGCAAGAAGGCGGCTTGGAAGCAACTCGTACCCGCCGATTCCGCCGGCATCGACCATATCGCCCCAATTTTAATGTCCGGCGACAAGAAGAGTTACGTCTACGGCTACAGTCGAATCCTCTCCGACCTCTATCTCGTCACAGGTTTGAAGTAGCGCGCACTCCAGTTCTGAACGCGACAACGCGATTCGACGACTTCGCCCCTCCTTTCTTCAGAGCCCCACGGCTCTCCGCCTCGGGGGGCTACGTCCGCCACGAGGAATGTATCGAGACTTGGTACGTCCGTACCATTCCGCGCGCCGTGAGTACTAGTACAATATCGGCATACGTAAGCGAATTGCAGGTTGCAGGTCGCCTCCATATGCCCAGCGAAGCCACCATCCCGACCGCACGAGCGTTTGTTCGTAGCCTCAATGTTTTGTTGAAGTTCGCCCGATTGTATGGGCTGGAACACGTTCGTTCGGCTTCTCAGTTTGAAACGACGCTGCAGGAATTGGAGCAAGCCGTTGAGATGTCTGGAACCACTGGCCTCCTTCTCGGCACGACAGGTTCCCAGCTCCTGCTCGATGGCGTTCCCCTTGAAATCACCCCGGCCGAGCGCAGTTTCGCAAATCTCTTGAACGCGGCGGGCGTCGCCAGCATCAGTTTCGGCCGCAACCTCGAACGCGAGGAATTCGAGCGATTCATTCGCGCGTTCATGGAAATGGGTTCCAAGGCTTCGGGCTTGGCGGACAAACTCGAGGAATTCTCGCAAAGAAGCTCCGGCGGGGCGATTCGCGTCAACGAAATTCGATTTGTCGCCGAGGATTCGGCGTATTCCGATGCGCGTATAGCCGCGCAATTGACGGCGCGGACACTCGGGGCGGACGCTGACGCGATTCAGGAATGGTTCCGCAGCCCCGAAAAAATGATTCAGCTGATCGCCGCGGCGGAGGGCGCCTCGAAAAGCGCTGGGGCCTCAGGATCGGCGGGCGGCACCGGGGCAGGCTCTGGCTCTGGCGCGATCGGAATCTTTGGCGCAGGAGGTCCCGCGGCCGGCAACCTGCCGGCAACAGGTTCCGTCGACGCATCCGCCGGAATTGTTCTGAACGAAGCGGACATGCAAGGCTTGCTGCGCCTCCTTGCGCAGTTTGGTGAAGCTACGCAAAGCCACTCGCCACATCTCGACGCCTCGGCATGGCAGCAGAAACTATCGCACCTCCCACAGAACGCGCAGGTCACTCTGCGCCAGGCACTCGCCGGCATTGCCGGTTCCGCGCCGAAAGCCAAACTCGATGGCGCCACACTTTTACGTCTCGCCGAGGATCTTGCGATTCGCTTCGCGCTCGAACGCTACCAGCGCGGCGAAGTTCGCGTGAACGCCGTGCGCCAGATGCTCGACAAAATGGGCGGTGAAATCGAGACGCTGCGCAAACTCTTGAAGGCGCGCGAAGACAAAATGGCGAAAGCCGGAATCGCCATTGAGTCCCACGCCGATTTGCTCGACAGGCAGTTCTGGGCGCGTGTGCCGGAATCAGGGAAGCGCGAGGTTCTTCTTTCCACCGAAGCCTGGTGTATTCCGCCGAGAAACGTCCAGCAATTCGTCGAAGAGCTCCTTGGACGGGGCGAAGGCGATGCCGCCGGCGACATTTTGGTGCACTACGCCACTTGCGTCCGGAACAAAGATCCCGAAGCGCGCAAGAAGGCAGCCATCGGGCTCGGCCAGCTTGCGGAACTTTATAGCCGTGCGGCGAGCAAGCGATTGCAAAACGCGATTCTTGAAATCGGCCGGCAGATGCAGGACGAGCCTGAGAACGATTTACAAACTCTTCTCGGCGCCGCGTTTGTGCGCTTGAGCCAGGAAGCCGCGTCGCGCCGCTACTATCGCGCCATGCAACAGGCGCTCGACTCGCTCGATTCCCTGGAAGAATCCCGCCCGAGCTGGGCGCAAAGCCTTCGCCCGCGTCTCGGCATCGAGAATCGCGTTTCCGAATTCATTGACGACGCGATGAATTCCGATGTCGTACCGCCAACACTCACAGAAGTGCTGTGCCGCGTCGCGCCTGCCGCTGCGGAACAATTGGCTCTCCGCCTTTCGCGTGCCACGCGCCGCAACGATCGCGAGCGCATCGTCGAACTGGCCGGCACGATCGGCGATGCCTGCGCCGCGCCGCTGCGCAAGACCCTTGGCTCGGAGCCCTTCGTAAAAGCAGCAATCGCTGTTGGACTGCTCAGCCGCATCGAGCCTTATTCACTCGCCGAAATTCTTCCGGCCCGGTTGAGCGAAGGCAATCGTGGATTTCATGACGCGGTCGTTCGCCAACTTTCGATCGCCGGCGCGCCGGAGCGCGGCCGCATACTCGTTAACTTTCTGGAGCTTTTCGATCCGCTCGTGCAGCCATTTGCCGTGGACGAGATTGGAATGTGCGGCGATCCCTGGACTGCGGATAAGCTTCTGCGCCTTGTGAATGGCGCAATTCTCCCGGATAGCTCCGAATTCCTGCGCGTCAAAGCGATCGAAGCCCTGGGGCGGATTCGCGCGCCGGGCACAGTCGAGCGCTTGCGCCATTTCCTCGAAGATCGCAAGACGTTCGGCTGGGCGTATCCCGACGAGGTTCGAACCGCAGTTGCGCAAGCTCTCGCGAAAATCGATCCGGAATGGCTCGCGGCGTTCATCCCGAAGTCGGGGCTCGATCCTGCATTGCTGGCGCTCGCGCCGCTTGATCCACTGCCCGAAAAGGATTTTGTTCGCTTCCGCCGCTATCGCCGCACCAAGCTCTCCCGGACCGTTCCGGCGCTTGTAAGCTCGGCACACGGCAAGCAATCCTTGGCGATTAACGTCATGAGTCTAGACGGAGGACTAATCAGCGGCGATGTGCAGCTCGCGGTCGGCACATCCGCCTCGCTGAAAATTCCGAATGGCTTGCGTTCCATCAATGCCCAGGCCGTTGTGCGATTCGTGCGCTCGCACCAGGCTGGCTTCGAATGGGTCGGCATGGAACTCGATGATCGCGCGAGGCTTCGCCGTCTTCTCATCTCCCTCGGCGACCGCGTCAGCTAGCCCCTCTTCGCATTCCGAGTTGTTCCGTGCAAGAAACTGCGCGAAGATGTCCGCCGCGATGTCGCAACTCACCCTTGATCTGATCGCTGAGGCCGCGGATTTTCTTCGCGGCCGGATTCGGCGAACGCCTCTCGAACCGTCTGCGGCACTCTCAGCAAAACTTGGCGTTCCCGTTCGGCTCAAGCTCGAGTCTTTGCAAGTGACCGGCTCGTTCAAAATTCGCGGAGCGTTTTTTCGCTTGTCGCGGCTGACGGACGCCGAGCGGCGAAGCGGAATCGTGACGTGCTCGGCCGGCAATCACGGAAAAGCCTGCGCGTATGCTGGGCGCGAGCTTGGCGTAAGAGTCACAATCCACGTGCCGAGCTCCGTGGATGAGGCGAAGTATCGCGGCATGCTGGCGCTTGGCGCCGATGTGAAAGTGTCCAAATTCCCCGGCTACGACGAAACGGAAGAACTCGCACAGGAGGATGCGCGAAAGAGCGGCCGGCCTTTTCTTTCCGCCTTCGACGACGCGGATGTGATGGCCGGAAACGGCGGCACGCTCGCGGTGGAGATTCTCGAGGATCTTCCGCAGGCGACGGACTTCATTGTTCCCGTTGGCGGCGGAGGCATGGGTGCGGGCCTCGCGTTTTACACCAAGCAGAAAAACCCCGCCGCGAGATTTATTGCCTGCCAGCACGAAGTTTCGCCGGGACTGAAGGCATCGTTTGAGCTTGGGCGCGCGGTCACCCGCCTGCCCTCGGGCGAAACACTTGCCGGCGGGATCGAAGGCGGAATCGGCGAGCAAACATTTGAAATCCTGCGAACGCGCGTTGATCACATCGCGCTGGTGAACGACGCGGAAATCTGCGCCGCGCTTCGCTGGATGCTCGACGAGCACCAATATCTGATCGAGCCAACCGCCGCGGCCACTCTCGCGGCGTGCCTGAACGGCAGGGTCGGTGTTCTTTCCGGCCCGGCCGTCGTTGTTCTTTCGGGCAGGAATGTCGCCGGTTCGACAATTCGTAAAATTGTCTGTTCATGAAAATCGCAACGAGAGAAGAAATACAGAAAGTTCTCTCGTTGCGCGACGTCATTCCGCTGATGCGCGAGGCCCTTGTTGCCCAGTCGCGCGGCGAATGCGAGACGCCCATGCCAATGCATCTCTACATTGGGGGCAAGCAAGCGGACAAACCGGGGGGCGGACGTGAGGTCGAACGCGGCGAAGTCCATATTAAATCGAGCTATCGCGATGGCGGCAAAAACTTCGTCGTCAAAGTCGTTTCGGGATTTCCGGGAACTACCGCGCTCAACCTCCCGGCCGCGGACGGCATGATGCTTCTGGTGTCCGCCGAGACTGGCGCGCCGGTTGCGCTGCTTTGCGACGGTGGCGACTTAACCGATGCGCGCACCGCCGCTGTTTCGGCGATGATTGCGCGCGAACTTGGCCGCGAAGATGTGTCGCTCGGTATTCTCGGTAGCGGCGTGCAGGCGCGCTGGCAGGTGCGTGCGCACGCCGAGGTCCTCCCGCTGCGCGAAGTACGAGTGTGGGGCCGATCGCCCGAGCGGGTCCGCAAGTGCCGCGACGACATTGCGAATCTCGTGCCTGGGATCGATATACGAATCGCAGCTTCGCCTGCCGACGTCGCTCACCACTCGCGGCTCATCGTGACGACGACTGCCGCGAGAGCGCCCCTCCTTTCGTTCGAGGACGTCTCGCGAGGAACACTCATTTCCGCCGTGGGTTCCGATTCTCCGGGCAAGCAGGAGCTCCATCCGCAGATTCTCGCGAACGCCTCACTCGTGCTGGTGGATTCGCGGCAACAATGCGAGCGTCTCGGCGAATTGCAACACGCGCCCGCGGCGTTCGACCGCGCGATCGAAATGGGCAAATTCTGCGATTTCCATCCCGCGTTCGATGCGGGCGGTATTATCGTTGCTGATTACACGGGCCTGGGCGTCGAAGATCTTTTCATTGCCGAAGATTGTTACCGCAAGCTCGCTTGCTGAATTTCACTGGGGAAGGCGTTCGAATGCACTGGCTCCTCATCGTCGCACTTGGATTCGCCGTCGGAATTCTGGTCGGAATCATGGGCATTGGCGGAGGCATCATCGTTGTTCCCGCGCTCGTTCATCTCTCCGGAATGGACCAGCATCTCGCTCAGGGCACGTCGCTCTTCATTATTTTGTTTCCGCTCGGGCTCGGTGCGCTTTGGGTCTACTGGAAGAAACGTCAAGTGAATCTCCGCGCCGGAATTGTTTGCGCCATTGGGATGCTTGCGGGCGGTTATCTCGGCGGGCGAATCGCAGTTGATTTGGATTCCGCGCGCCTTGAGTCCGCGTTCGGATTGTTCCTCATGCTGGCCGCAATACTTCTTTGGCGGCGCGTCAAGCCCACACCGAACGCCGGAGCCGAAAATGCCTGATTCGAATGCGAATCTCATCGGCGTATTCGCCACCGCGTGCGTCGTAGGAGTCGCGAGCGGTTTGTTCGGAGTCGGCGGCGGCGTGCTCCTCGTTCCGCTTCTCGTGCTTCTCCATCATTACAGCCAGCATCGCGCGCAGGGCACGAGTCTCGTCGCGCTCGTTCCTCCCACCGGCTTGCTCGCGTTCATCACCTATTATCGCGCGCACGAAGTGGACGTCCGCACCGGCTTGCTGATCATCCCCGGTGTACTCATTGGCGGAATTCTCGGAGGCCGCCTGGCCGTCCGGCTTTCCGCAGGACGTCTGCGCCGTATTTTCGCCTGTATTTTATTCGTTTTAGGGGCGTGGGAGTTCCTGTCGCCCGTGGTTCACTCAACGGCCCACGCCGCCCGCTAAAGTTGCCGGTGTTGCCGCCGTCGAACCGGTTTCGTTGTCATCGTCCTGCGCATAAGCTATTCTTTTTTCCACATGATTGATATTCACTGCCACATCCTCTTCGGCATTGACGATGGCGCGGATTCTATCGAGACGTCGCAGAAGATGGCGGAAATGGCCATCGCCGATGGCATCACGCATGTGATCGCCACGCCTCACGCCAATTCCACTTTTCCATTCAACCCTGATGTAATTCGGGAGCGCCGCAACGAACTTCAGTCGCGCCTCAACGGCAAGCTCATTCTTGCGACAGGCTGCGATTTCCATTTGAGCTATGAAAACGTCGAGGATCTCCGCCCAAATCCCACGAAGTACACGCTCAATCAGAAAAATTATCTTCTCGTCGAATTCAATGATTTTTCCATTCCGCCTTCGATGGACCAGACCCTCCATCTTTTGCAACTCTACGGCGCAACTCCTATCATCACGCACCCGGAGCGCAATCCTCTGATTCGCGCAAATCCCGATCGGATGTATCGCTGGATGCGCCAGGGTTGCTACGTGCAGGTGACGGCGCAATCGCTTCTCGGCCGTTTCGGAGCGCAGGCGCAACTGATGGCCGAAACGTGGCTGCGCCAGGGAATCGTCCATTTCGTTGCTAGCGATGCGCACAATTTGAATTCCCGCCCGCTGCAATTAAAGGACGCCCATGACAAAGTGGCAGACAAGGTCGGCAAAAATGTCGCCCGCGCTCTCTTCGTGGATAACCCGCGCGCAGTCTTTGATGGCCGCCCACTGCCCTATATTCCTGAGCTTCCGGAAGAGCTGGGGCAAGCCCCCGGCGCCACCCCAAAGCGCCGTAAACGCTTCTGGTTCTTTTAATTGCAGTCAGCGCACGTTGTGGTATACGCGGCGTCCGCGCCTGTGGATGCGCGCGCTGCCCTCATCGGGTTAGAATAGTCTCTTCATGATTCCGCAGGGCAAAGCCGTTCCTTCTGCTTCCGCGCGACGCATCCTCGATCTGCGCTTTGTCGATTTGATGGACAAAATGCGCAAGAACCGAGCGGGCGATGACGTGGAACTTTTGCGCCGCGCTTACGACTTCGCCGCCGAAAGACACTCCGATCAGACCCGAGCGTCGGGCGAACCCTACCTCTCGCACCCTCTCGAAGTCGCCCACATTCTCGCCGACATGAAGTTCGACGCGACCACGCTAGCCGCCGCGCTCCTCCACGATGTCGTCGAAGATACGAAGGTTCCGCTCGACCGTATTTCCGAAATGTTCGGTCCCGAGGTCGCGCGTCTGGTCGAAGGCACCACGAAAATCAGCCGTCTCGATTTCCTGGCGCCGGAAGCGCGCCAGGCAGAAAACGTCCGCAAGATGCTGCTCGCGATGGTTAACGACGTCCGCGTCGTGATGATTAAGCTCGCCGACCGTCTCCATAACATGCGCACGCTCCAGTTTCTCGAGCCCGAGCGCCAGCAGCGCATCGCCCGCGAGACCATCGATATCTACGCTCCCGTCGCCAACCGCCTCGGCATGGGCCTCATCCGCGGTGAACTCGAAGACCTTGCCTTCAGCTACCTCGAGCCCGCCGCTTACATCGAACTGGCGAAGAAAGTCGCCTCGAAGCAGAAAGTGCACGACAGGTTTCTCGACGACGTGCAGAAGAACATCCGTGAAAAAATGGTCGCCAGCGGAATTCCGGCGGAAGTCGAAGGCCGCATCAAGCGCCTCTTCTCGTTGCACCTGAAAATCGAATCGCAACAGCGTGCGCTCGACCAGGTTTACGACCTGCTGGCCATCCGCGTGATCACGGACAATGTGAAGAACTGCTATGCTGCACTCGGCGTGATTCACCAGATTTGGCGCCCGGTGCCGGGCCGTTTCAAGGACTACATTGCGATGCCGCGGCCGAATCTCTATCAGTCCCTGCACACGACCGTCATTCATGCTGGCCAACCTTTTGAAGTGCAGATTCGAACGCAAGAGATGCATCGCATCGCCGAGCAGGGCGTCGCGGCCCATTGGAAATATAAGGATGGAACCGTTACTGGCGGTCCCGCGCAGGCCGGAATGCAAACAGAGGATCAGCGCATTCTCTGGATGCGGCAACTCATCGAGTGGGTGCAGGAGATGGAGGAGCCGAGCGAGTTCCTCTCCACGCTCAAAGTGGACCTGTATCCCGAAGAGGTTTACACGTTTTCGCCGAAGGGACGAGTCGTTGTCCTTCCGCGCGGCGCGACTCCTGTGGATTTCGCGTACGCGATTCACACCGAAGTCGGCAATCAGTGCGTCGGCGCGAAGGTCAACGGCCAGATCGTTCCGCTGCGCCACGCGCTCGCGAATGGCGACGTGATCGAAATTCTCACGCAGAAAGCCCACTCGCCTAGCCGCGACTGGCTCATATTCGTCGAGACGTCGCGCGCCCGCAGCAAGATCAAGCACTGGATCAATCTTCACGAACGCGAGGAAGCCACCGTCGTTGGCCGTCGCCTCCTCGAACGCGAAGCGCGCCAGGCTGGCGTAAGCCTCAAGCAGATTTCAGATGAAGCGCTGCAGCGCGTGGCCTCGGAATACGGCTGCGGCCGCGTCGAAGATCTTTATGCCGATCTCGGCTATGGGAAATGGTCGGCTAAGCAGGTAATCGCCAAAGCAACGGGCGATACGCCCGGCAATCAAGCCGAACAGCAGCCACAGAAGCTCGTTTCGGCCGTCAAGCGCGTGCTCGGCATGCACGACGGAGCGATTCTCGTTCGCGGCCACGATGACTTGATGGTGTATCGCTCGAAGTGCTGCAATCCGATTCCTGGGGATGAAATCGTCGGCTACGTCACGCGCGGACGCGGCATCGCCGTGCACAGCACCGCGTGTCCCAACGTTCAGAAGCTCCTCTACGAAGCCGAGCGGCGCATCCCCGTCGAATGGGGCAACGCAACCGAAGCGACATTCTCGGTCCGCCTGCGCATCCGCACGGAAGACCGCCCCGGCATGCTCGCGGAGATCACAGCAGTTATCAGCGATGCGGGCGCCAACATCCGCACCTTCGAAAGCGGCGGCGAAGATTTGCACGCGCGCGTCGAAGTCGCGCTCGACATCCACAATCGCAAGCAACTCGAACGCATCCTCGTCAGCATCAAGAAAATCCCCGGGATCTTCGGCATCGAGCGCCTCTATAACATTTGACCCATTACGTCTGACGAACGACTCGCAAACGCCTGGTAATCATTCGGCGACAACTTGGCGATGCTTCGCCCGTTCCTGCGCGGCAATTTGAAGTAGAATCCCTGCGATGAGGGATCGTATCTTACAGCGTGTACAAGCCTTGGGCAGATTCCGAAAACATTTCATTCCTGCAAAAGTGGCGGCAGCCGCCATGCTTCTGCTCGCGTGCGCGGGCTGCAAGCACGTTCGCTACATTGATATAAAGCCGCTCGATCAGGCAGGGATGGATTACTCCGCGATTCAGGAGATGAAGGCGCTATCGCCGTCTGACGCGGAAATCGCCGAAGTAGCGAAGGCCAAGATGGGTGGATTGAGCGACCACTCGTGCATTGAGTTGTTGCGCATCTCACGGAGCCAGAATCAGCGGGCCGATTTCGCCGATGCCGCCGACAATCTCGTGCAAGTGGGAATGACCGAGGACGATATTCTGGCTCTCGCGCGAATGCACCAACTCGGCGTTCCCTCGGGCGAACTGCAGGCGATGAAGTTAACTGGGCTTTCGGACGCTGTGGTGATGGAAGTCGCGCGCCGCCACGCCGCGGGGAAGCAGGCGCTGTCGGGTGTTTCGCTCGCCCATCTAAAGGATGCCGGCTTTAGCCAGGCGGCGCTTTTCGAACTGGTTCGCCGTGGCGTTCGCGACGACCAGGTGGCCTCGATCGTCGCTCTTCGACACAACAAAAAAATAAGCGAAGCTGAAATCTTGAAACGCTATCCGCCCAATGATGTCGCTCCGTATCAGAATTCGAGCACGCCCGAATAGATACACCGAGAATTTAGGAGGCTTCATGCGCGAGGTTGTTTCGACGGATCATGGCCCGAAAGCAATCGGACCGTACTCGCAGGCGGTGAAGGCGAACGGGTTCGTCTTCATATCCGGCCAGGTAGCGCTGAATCCAGCGACGGGACAATTGGTCGAAGGCGGAATCGCACAACAGACCGAACGTGTCCTCGAAAATCTCCGCGGCATCGTCGAAGCATCCGGTTCCTCGATGCATAAAGCCGTCAAAGTCAGCGTGTTCTTGAAAGATATGAACGACTTTGCGGCGATGAACGAAGTTTACGCGCGCTTTTTCCCATCGGCGCCTCCCGCGCGCTCGACAGTGGAAGTCGCGCGGTTGCCCAAAGACGTGCGTATCGAAATAGATTTGATCGCGCTCGCCTGAGCGCGAGATCATGCGTTATGTCCGAGGGCACGATTGGCGGCGGTGACGGCCGGTTCCCGGAAACGCGCTGGTCCGCCGTAATTGCAGCACGCAGCGACGACGCCGTGGAACGCCGCCGCGCACTCGACCTTCTCATCGGCGCGTATTGGAAGCCCGTTTACAAATACATTCGAATTCATTGGAACAAGACCTCCGATGAAGCGCAGGATTTGACGCAGGAATTTTTCACGCGCCTCATCGAGAAGGATTTCCTGGATCGCTACGATCCGGCGCAGGCGCGCCCCCGGACGTATCTCCGCGTCTGTGTGGATGGTGTCGTAGCAAATGAATCGAAGGCCGCAGGCCGTCTAAAACGCGGCGGCGGCGCGATTCATCTTTCGCTCGACTTCAGCGCCGCAGAGACTGAAATCCGACGCGTTGCGCCGGCGCCGCGGCAGATTGCGTCTCCTGCGTCTACTGCGTCGATTGATGATTGGTTTGAGAAAGAGTGGATTCGTAGCTTGTTCGCGCTCTCGGTCGAAACTTTGCGCGAGGAATGCGAAGCCCGTGGAAAGAAGGTCCATTTTCGCCTATTCGAAATTTACGATCTCGATGATGCTCCCAACTACCGCCCGAGCTACGAAGATCTTGCGCTCGAGTTCGGCATTGGCGTGACGGACGTGACGAACTATCTCGCCTTCGCGCGTCGCGAGTTCCGGCGTGTTGTTCTCGCCACATTGCGCGAGATGTGCGCAAACGAAGAAGAGTTCCGGCGCGAAGCCCGCGCGATCCTCGGAGTCGATCCGAGATAAAACCCGGTGAGTGCCCTGGCGAAAAACCGATGAGATGGCTCTCAGATGATGCAGTTGCGCGATTGCGCGACGCTTGCAGCGAGCTAGAGCTATCCGGCACGCCGTACCGGATGCTGGACAGGCTCGGCCGCGGTGGCATGGGCACGGTCTATCTTGTGGGCGACTCTCGTCTCAACCGGCGAGTTGCGATGAAGGTGCTCGACCTCACCGATAGCAACGGCGATCTTGAAGCTCGGCTCCTGCGCGAAGCGCGCATTCTTGCACAACTCGAGCATCCCGGAATTGTGCCGGTGCATGACGTCGGCAAGCTCGCCGATGGCCGCACTTTCTACACGATGAAATTTGTGCAGGGGCAGCGCCTCGACGAAATCGCTAGGGAGCTGTCATCATCGACCGAACGGCTGCGATTATTCCAGAAAATCTGCGAGCCGGTGGCCTTCGCGCATTCGCTCGGAGTGCTCCATCGCGATCTAAAGCCTGAAAACGTCATGGTTGGCCCCTTTGGCGAAGTGCTTGTGATGGATTGGGGCATCGCGAAAGTGCTCGCGGGTTCTGCGGAATCACCGCCGGCAGGCGGCGCTACCGAAGGCACTTCCACTGATTCTGAAAGCGCAGTCAAAGCGCCGCCGGAAACGGCCCATGGCGCTGTCGTCGGGACGCCGGGATACATGGCACCGGAGCGAGCGCGCGGCGAAATCGCGCGACTCGATCAGCGCGCCGACATTTTTTCGCTGGGCGAAATCCTGAAATTCTTGAGTTCTGGCTCGAGTTCAGGCGCCGCAGTTGCTAATCGCTTGCCTCGACGACTTTCCGCGATAGTTGCCAAAGCGACTGCATCCGCACCCGGCGGGAGATATGCCTCTGCGCAAGACCTCGCAAACGAGATATCCGCATATCTCGATGGCTTCCCGGTGAGCGCTTATCCCGAACGCTTGCTCGATCGAACGGCACGCCTGATTTCTCGAAATCGAGTGGCTATCGTCCTGGTTTTGGCGTATCTTCTCGCCCGCGTTCTTCTGATTTTCTGGCGTCCACATTAAAGGAATCCGCCGCGGCGGTTAATAGAACCGAAGAGAGCAGATCTGACGGGCAATGACACCGGACGCGGAGGTGCGTATGAATAAGATCGTGTACGGCCTGATTCTTGGGGCTGTGCTGGGCATTTTCGATGGACTCACAGCATATTTCACGCCCGCCGTCCGCGCGGCCCTTCTTGGAATCGTAATTGGGTCGACGATCAAGGGACTGATCGCCGGAGCGCTGATCGGTTGGTTCGCGCGAAAAGTGAATTCGCTGGCGCTTGGCATCGTCTTTGGCCTCGCAGTGGGACTGATTCTTGCGTTCGCGGTCGCGGCGATGCAGCCGGGCCCGGATCACTATTATTTTCAAATCATGTTACCCGGCGGAATTGTCGGCTTGATCGTGGGCTACGCCACACAAAAATATCACGGCGCAGCAACCGAGGCCGCGCGAGGATAAACAAGCGCCTTTTTCCTTAAAGCGGCGTCTAAGCAGCGAAAGGAGATTGCCATGTCTCGTGTAATTCATTTCGAAGTGCCCGTGGATGATCCCGAGCGGGCGAAGAAGTTCTATACCGACGTCTTCGGATGGAAAATTTCGAAGATGCCTGGTCCGATGGACTATTGGCTGGTGACGAGCGGACCGGATTCGCAGCCGGGAATTAATGGCGCACTCACGCGGCGCTCTGCATTGAACCCAGGTACGGTGAACACCATCGGAGTTGAGTCATTAGAAAGCGCTGTCGAGGCTGTGACGAAGGCCGGTGGGAAGACGTTGATGGATAAGTAACCGATTCCGGGCGTCGGCTGGTTCGCGTATTGCGCGGACCCCGAAGGCAACAATTTCGGTGTGATTCAAATGGATCCCAACGCGAAATAGATTTGGCGGAACCGAGCGGAGCGCGACTGGCCAGCCGGCTCCGCAACCTATCTCACCCTCGTTCCTGGTCGGCGCTCATCCGAGAATTCGATCTGGGATACGAGGTCCCCAGGGTCGCCCTTTTAATTCTGCAACTTGACCCGTATGCTGATCGCCGCCTATCATGGATAGACTCCGACGAAGTTTGCCGTGCGTGGGCCTGTAGCTCAGGTGGCTAGAGCGCACCCCTGATAAGGGTGAGGTCGGTTGTTCAAGTCAACCCAGGCCCACCAAAAATCCGCTCGATTTTTCACGATATGCAGCGTTTTTCCGAAAGTACTGGAAATGAAAACCTACCGCTAGGTCAGTCGGACGACTCTTCGATCTAAAATCCGCCGCCGTTCAGTTCGGTTTAGAACCGCTACCACAAGGTCCCGCATCGACATTCCGTAATTTGCCCTCTGCAGCGGGATCGCCCTTCTTTGCCGCGGCAGTAAGTAGCACAATTCCTTGCTGGCAGTTCTGCGGCACGCCTTCTCCGCGAATGTAGAGGTCGCCGAGCAGGATATCGGCTGCTACGTTGCCTTCATGCGACGCGGCCCAAAGCCACGGCACCGCCTTCTCTGGTTGAGGCCGTTTGTTATCGGCGCGCAAGTACTGCCGCGCGATTTCCAACTGCGAATCGCCAGGGACGCGCAGCAGACGCTTCGCGACGCTGTTCCGCGCGGGCGGTGCGGGGAATTTGTTCGCCCGGGCCTGTCCCGACGCTGGAGACTCTGGCGTGGCCGATGACGTCGGCGAAGTTGAGAGCGAGGCCGACGGCGGTGCGATAGGAGCGGCCTGCTGCTCACCGGCGATATCTCTACCGAGGCGAATCAGGGAATTTCCGAGGTCTCCGTGAAAGCTGAGCACGACAATGATTACGAGAGCGATCGCGGCAACGATGAAAGCAACCTTTGCAGCTTCTCGGACCACTCCGGGCGTTGCCAGCGAACGGAGAAACGCAAAACATGCATTCGTTCCGATCAGCGTGAAATCAACCGCGGTGATCAAGAGGTCTTCCGGCGCGTTCTGAACGTCTTCGGAACCAGACACAGAGGAGAGGAAATCTCCAAATTTAACCGTCGCGGCGCGGGCGAACCCGAATGACGTATTCGCGCTACGTAATGCGGGGCTTTTCAGATTGTTTAACGTTGAGCGCGTAGCGATGTCGGGCGCGAGAACTTCCACTTGCGATGATTGACTGTAGTCGGCAGCCCGAACGGCCGGCGAAGTATGAGGAATTCGTTCCGTCACGGCCGGCATGAAATCCGCGAACATCGGCGGTGGATTTCGCTCAGAGGCTGTTTCTTGCCCCTTCTCTTCACTTGTTGGCGACGGGGCTTCGAACTCGGCAATTTCCGCCATCGGCAAGCCGTGTTGATCGAGCCAGCTTTGGAGCTGATGGCGGGTGTTTGATGGAAGCGAAGTGAATTGCAAGCCGCCGGTTTTTCTTGTCGAATCAGTCCAAGCAAGTTCGCCAGTTGCCTGAAACCTATTGGCTGGGGCCAGCGAGAGCGAGAAGCTGAGAGTTTCACCGAGTTCGACCGGGGCCACCATGCGAAATCGAAGGCCACGTTCGCACAGATCCAATATGATGCCGCCGTTCTCCGAGCCGAGCTTTAGGTATATCAATCCTTCCGGCTTGATTCTCGGGCTTTGTCGACGTTCATTCCGCATAGGGTTTTACCGGAGATCCGTCTTCCTCAAATCTCTCGCGTCCGCCGGAGACTTGAAGACACGGGAAGATATTCACGGACGCTTCGGGGAACGACGGATTGACAGGCGGGAAGATCACGCCGGGAGCCTACCATCAACGAGTATAACATGACGCTATTGCTTCTTGTATAGCGCCTAACCGGCCACTACTGACTTAACTTACCGGCCGACGGCCGCGTGAGCGCGCGTCCTGCGGAGAGTATCATTGCCCGCGACTGGTTGGGGGAAGGAGACCACGATTTTCTCGATAGCATCAAGGGATTTCTGGACGGCTGTTAACACTTTCTCTTTTGTCGGCCCAGTAAGATGTTTTGCAACGCGAAGCATCCAGCGCGCGGCTTCGGCCTTCACGCGCAGCTCCACCACGGGTTCGCACAATTCCGGTGAATCCACACTCTTTACAAGGTCGCAGTTGTACGGGCTCACATGAAGTTCATCGATTCGCATTGCAATGCTGTCAAGACGTTCTTCGAACTGCCTTTCCGGTTCGGTCTCAGCAAGCCGTCCAGAAGACAGTCTTCCGCTAGCGTTCGCGGCAAAATTTTGCGTTTGCTCCATGGGTCCTCCTTCTCGAATGACGGTCAGCCCCTTTGGCCGATTATTTCCGAGATTCATTAGACCCCCAATTCGAACTCCACACTTTATAGTGCAAGATGCGCACCAAGAACGACAGTCTTGTCAAAGCCACTCGCAATAAACGACTTAACGGGCTTCCAGGTTGATTTACAGATTCAATAGCTCGGTACTAGACCTGGCAGTTTCTTCCGGATACTGTGCTTTTGTTCGTGTCGACTGCGCCATTCAACTTGCGCACTCTACAGGTATATTCGCTGGAAGCCATGCTACGGCGGGACCGGGCAGGTCTATTGCACGGGCGGATCTGTGTCGCCGGCGACTCCGTTCGAGTTGTAGCGAATCACGCCAGTCTGATCCGAGTAGAAGTGACGCTGACCGCTCGTGCCTGGTGTGACCGGATCGGCATTGACGGTGTACGTTTTCCATCCCGCGCAACCACCTGATGCGGCTGCGTTCGGTGCATCTCCAGAACCATCTGAGTACGTGAAGTTGTAGCCGGTCTTGGTGCCCAACGTAAGTTGACTGTCGATCAGCAATGCTTCGCCGCAGGAAGGGATCGTGTCGGCAACTGCGCTAGTTCCCATCGCAGCGAGCCCGGCCGGATATCCGTTGTGATAAGTCGAGTAGTAGGTGCGAGCCGAGGTGTTTATTGCCCGCACTAAGCCGACCGCCGAAGTTTCGTTGGCGGCGATGCGCGAGCGGAGCAAGTTCGGAACGGCGATCGCTGCGAAAATCAAGATGATCGCGACGACGATCACAAGTTCTATGAGCGAGAAGCCTCGTTGATTTTTCCGCACGATCTCCCTGCCGAATGACGATCCGAGATCCACAGAACATCGTCATGAGGATCGCTAGCTTCTCTACTCGCACATTTAGTGCCGCTTATGGCGGTTAGGCTGAAGATGTTAAAAAGATTGTAACCGGCACAAACGATGGAGATTAGACGGCAGTTAATTTCTGGGGTGCCGAAATTGCATGTCCGGCTTTCGGGCGTGTTTCAAAACGGACGTTTTGCGTCTTAAGGAATCGCCTCTTTCCGTCTGACGTCGGATTGATGCGATTGTATTCCGAAGCCTTGTGGAGCGAACCATATACCAACGTAATGTTGCGGATCGGCCCACTCTAATACACCAGGAATACAGGGAAATACGCCTATTGATTATGCTTTTGGAGCATTTCGGCACTTGGATTGTACCGTTACCGTATATGCACACGTGAGCCTGAAGTTCTTGCCGGGGCCGTCTTGGACTGATTAGATGGAATCAATCTAAGGGGATCGGCGAAACAGCCGGGTAAAACACGATGACAGAGACAAAGAAACGCGGGCTTCTACTTAGCGCACTTGTAGTGGGACTACTGCTTTCCGCGGGGCCGATCTTCGGGCAAGATCTCGGCAATGCCGCGCGACAAGAGCGCGACCGGAAACACAACCTGACGCGTCACTCCGGTCACGTTTACACCAACGAAGATTTGAAGCGCGCCCAAATTCTCCTGCCCGCAGACAAAGAGCGGATGCTCGCGGCGCGGCGTAATGCCATGACGCTAGAATTGGAAGCCGCTGTGAATCCGAATCCTGCTCCGGCGAACCCGGACGTAGCGGCGCCCTCAAAATCCGACGTGTTGAACCTGCCGTTGCCGATCGTAAAGTTTCCAGTGGTGGCATCATTCGCCGATGTGGCGCCTGACCGTTCGTCACTCTTATCTTCGATGAAATCCCGAAGAACGAGAAAGATGCGGCCCGAGGCGAAAGATTTTGTTCTCGGAGACACTCGGAAAAAGCAATCGCTCCCCGCGCCCGTGGAACAGAAACTGGATTTGAATTCGTCCAAGGAAGTGCGCGTTGCGCCTGGAGACTCTCTCTGGAAGATTGCTGCTCGCGTTCTTGGAAACGGCGCGCGTTGGCACGAGCTCGCAGCCATCAATCCCGAAATTTCAGATCCGAATGTTATCCATACAGGTGAATGGATTCGCTTGAGCGCAAACGATTCGACGAATGACAAACAAGTTGTGGTGCGTGAAGGCGATACGCTCTCGGGCGTTGCGCAAGCTGAACTTGGAAATGCGCGCGCGTTCACTTGCATCGCACAAGCGAACCCTCAACTTCAGACGATCGATCTCATCTACCCCGGCGAAACTTTGGTTGTTCCACAGTCCTGCGACGTCGCGCCATAATCACTCGGCGCGATTCGCAGGACCGCTTCACACTCAAATCTCAATTCTCGCTCGACCGCGATCGTTCCTATCGCGTATAGAGCTCGGAGCTCGCGATTGCGACAGTGGTGTCGTTGGCTCCGCCGGCCACCAGTACCTGCCCGTTCGAAAGCAGCGTGGTCGTGTGGAATTTGCGAGCGTTGATCAAATTGGGGCCGCGTGACCAGGCATTGCTTGCCGAATTGTAGAGACTGGAACTCACGGTGAGACTGTACTCGTTAGCGCCAACTGCTTCGAGGACTTCGCCCGACTCCAGCACGGTGAGTGCGCCCGCGGGAGGAGACACTCCAAAATTTCCAGTTGTCTTCCAGATGCCAGTGGGCGTGTTGTAGAACTCAGTGACATAGGATGCGAGCAAGCTGCGCACGCCCCATGATTCAACCCGCTATGCGCTCTGATGCAGTGGCGCCTTCGAGCCGGCGGCCGGAAACCGCCGGTCGAATGCGTTCGCCACTTTTTCTCTTCGCAGGTGGCAGCGGACTCAAATACGAGTCCGCGGTCGCTGCGACATTGCCTTGCTTAGTTCAACAGGTTCAACGTGTTGGTTGCGTCGTCAACAAAGAACAGGTTGCCGGCGCCGTCAAATACCAAGCCGAACAGCGCGCCATTCCCCGGCGGCGGACCGCCGCTACTGTCGAGCAGTTCGCTCGCGACCTGTGTACCCTTCGGGGTGATTTCCGTGGCGAATCCATCGTCTCCGTTGACCGTAATCACGTGGCCATTCGGTGCGACGACGAGACCCAGCGGTGCATTTAACGTTCCTCCAGTGGTCAGAGTGATTCCCGTACCAGCGGAAGTGTTGCGGATAAGCGGAATTGGAATCACAGCGATGCGATTGTTGACGGTGTCGGCCACGTACAGAGCGCGTTCGAATGGGAAGCTGGCGCCCTTCGCGCAGTCTTTCTGGTCAAACGGATTGCACGGTGCACTCAAGGCAACGCCAGTTGGTCCAACGACGAGAGCCGCCGGGTCGGTGCGCTCGCCAAAGCCGGAGGCAATGACCCTCATTGACTCAACCACCGGCGCTTCGTTCTCGGAGACTCTCAGGTTTACACGAACGACCGTACCTTCGTTAACGACGCCGCCGCCAGCTGCGACCGTGCCGTTGAGAACATTCGTGACGAAGAGCTCAGCCTGATTGCCAATTTCAAACGAAGTCATGTCCCACGGCCCGTTGATCAGCGATCCGGAGATCGTCTCTGCCACGTTGCCGTTGCTATCAAGCACGATGAGGCAACCAGCCTGTGCCGTGGCCGACGTGCCGTCGGATGTCGGGAGACTGCCGACGACAACCCAACCCGACTGAAGTATCACCAGCGCCGTGGTCAAGCCCACGCCGCCGGGACAAGAACCTGGAAGGGTCGTCGGGTCAATCTGCGCGAAAACATTGACCGACGATCCGTCGGGTGCCATGTCCATGATGGTTGTGCCGGTACCTTGAAGGTTCATGCTGTTATTGAAATTGCTGACCAGAATGTGGCCAGCCACGAGACTGCCAACGGATTTCTGAACGACAATCATACCGTAAGGATTGACGTCTCCGTTTCCGGGTACGGTAGACGCGACTGTGCTGATTGTTGTGAGACTGTCGAGAATAGGCGTGACGCCAGCCGCGAGTACAGGCGCTGCCGTAATCGCGAGTGCAAGAACGCCGGTCAGGGAAAGTCTAAGGAATTTGAGACAATTCTGCTTCGTCATTTACACACTCCTCTATTGAATTAGTGCGGGGGACCCGTCGCAGATGGGCCGGGCAGAGGCGATCCTTCGTGGCTGCAAGCGCGGCCGACTGGGATCGCCGCTACGTCATGAAATCGAAAACCCGGCGCCGCCTCGAGGGCGGACTTCTTACGAGGCAGCGCCGGTTCTCGATCTCTTACGCGCACATTAAACCAAGCGAAGCTTCTGTGGTTTGTCCGCAACTTGTAAACAACTTGTGAAATCGGTGTCACTTCGACAGACGGGCATGATGCTTGTTTCCCACATTTTGGTAGTGACTCTTTTTGAAATCACGTGTAGAAGAAAAGGACCCCGAAACGTGTCCCTGCTGCGGTTCTGGCATGAATGTGTCGAACGATTTCGATGGCAATTATCCGAGGTGGAATGGTCTGCGCAGAGAACCGGGGTACCTAGCTTCGGTAGGAACGGCCGTACCTTCCGCCGGATACGCCGCATCTTTTGGCACGGCAATTCGTCAAATGCCTAGACATAACAGAGAGGAGAAGAAGCCATGACTTTCACCGCTAAGGGCCCGTTGCGAGCATGTGGTTATCTTCTTTTTTGCTTACTTCTTGCAGGAATCCAAACAGCGCGCGGGCAATCCAGCGCCGCGCCGATCCAGGCTGAAAACCAAGCTGACTTGGACACCAAGCTTCGTGCTTTGACGGACTCGCTTGAGCAGACGCGAGTGGAACTGTCTGAGTCGCGCGCGGAGATTCTGGAATTGCGGGGCATGCTGGAGCAGGTGCTGAAGAGGGAAGGCGGGCAGCCGGTCGTCACGGCGGAGAGCGCGACTCCCCAGTCGGCGCAGGCCGCGACGACTGACGTCGAAGCGCGCCCGGCGCAGATTGGCCAAGACGATTGGCAGATCGTAACCGCGCGTGTGGCTGAGCTCGAGCAGGACAAAGTCGGAAGCGCATCGAGATACCGGGTGAAGCTCTCTGGTCTGGTTCTCCTGAACTTATCCGGCGTTTCCGGGCAAGTGGATAACACCGACGTGCCGAGTGTCGCGACGCCTCCTCCGCCCGGTGCCGCGTCAGGTAGTGTCGGGGCATCGCTCCGGCAAACGATTCTGGGATTGAGCGGATTGGGGCCGGAGATTTTCGGCGCAAACACGAGTGCCAACGTTCAAATGGATTTCTTCGGCGGCCTGCCGGCTGGATACGGTTCCGAGACTTCTGGACTGATGCGTTTACGGGTAGCCAGAATTCGATTCGACTGGACGAATACTTCTGTTGTGGGCGGTCTCGACGTCCCGTTTTTTTCGCCTAACACACCGACAACATATTTGACCGTGGCAGAGCCGGCGTTTGCGGCGTCCGGAAATTTGTGGGCATGGGCGCCGACGATCCGAGTGGAGCATCGCTTCGATACGAGCTTCTCCCAAATCAAAGTGGAAGCCGGCTTCATTGATGTACCGGTCTATTCCGATCAAGGCGCGGGGGAGCGCACTCCGTCGCCCGGAGAAAGTTCCCGCCAGCCGACGTACGCAATTCGTGTCTCTGCCAATGGCAGAGATGAGAATCTGCCGATGTCGTTCGGCGTGTCGGGAATTTTCTCGCCGCAGACGTTTCCCGGCAACTCCCGTGTTTCGGGATGGGGCGCGGTCGGAGATTGGAAATTTCCCATTCTCCGGAGGCTCGAACTCAATGGGCAGAGGCTCGAACTCAGCGGACAGATGTTTGTAGGTAGGGGCCTCGACGGATTCGGCGGAGTTCCGGCGATTTCGGCTGCGGCGGAATACTACGATTTTGGCGTGCCAGTCACTTCTACGCTCGAACAAATCACCATGTTCGGCGGCTGGACGCAACTGAAATACAAGTTGAACTCGCGCAGCGAATTCAACGTTGCGGCCGGGATGGGCGGGCGCAATTCGAGCGAGATGCGCCAGCTCGGAGATGTGAATTCGCAAGTCTCCTATCTCTCTCCGCGAAACCAAATGTTTCTCGCGAATTATATTTTCAGGCCGCGATCCAATTTATTGTTGTCCCCAGAATTTCGGCGGCTGAGGACGTACCCCGTGACAGGCGCTGCGGCGATCGCGAATCAGTTCGGCCTGTCCGCAGGATATTTATTCTAGAGATGAGTGCCTCACGCATCTATCGCGGCCTTCTGTCGGCGTTTCTGCTGACCGCAACGCTGGTTGTCACCGTCGCCCTCGCGCAGACACACGAGACACGAGACGCCTCCGCGCGCGAATTGCAAGGCCGGGTCACGCTGATTCTCGCGAACTCACACGTGCCCGTAACAGACGCATCGAAAGTGGTGTATTGGCTCGTTCCGCTCGATGGCAGCGCGGGGCTGCGAGCCGCCGGCGATCAGCACAAATACCAGATGGCCCAGCGCGACAAATCATTTCAACCGAATATGCTCGTCGTTCCCGTCGGAACCGCCGTGGATTTTCCAAATTACGATCCGTGGTTCCACAATGTGTTTTCGCTTTATCGAGGAAAGCGATTCGATCTCGGGCTCTATGAGGCTGGCTCGCGGAAGCAAGTGGTCTTTGACCGGCCAGGCCCGTCCTACATCTTTTGCAATATTCACCCGCAAATGCACGCAGTGGTGCTGGCCGTGGATTCGGAATATTTCGGAATTTCGGACAAAGTGGGAAGAGTTTCAATCGCGGATGTGCCCTCGGGAAAATACGAAATGCACGTCTGGTACGAGAATGCAGCACCGAAGAGCCTCGAGGCGCTTGAGCGCAGGGTAGAGATCGGCGATGGCAACCAGACTCTGCCGCCGGTTTCGATTTCCGCAGTGAAACAAGATCCGATGAAGCACACGAACAAGTATGGGCAGGATTACGATCCCGCGGACCAGACAGTCACGTATTGAGATTCGGAGCGGACGGTTCGATAGAAGGCACGCGCGAGTTGAAGGAGTTTCGATGGATACAGTGCTAGTAGTTGAAGACAGCCGTCCGATGCAGCGGACGCTGCAACGATTGTTTGAGTCCGACGGCTTGCAAGTGCGCATCGCGGCGGATGGGATGGCCGGCCTCGAGAGTTTTCAGAACGAGACGCCTAGCGTCGTCGTGCTCGACCTCAAGTTGCCGCGTTTGCCGGGGAAGGAGCTATGCCGCGCGTTCAAAGCACATAAGTCGTCTGTACCGATAGTGGTTCTGAGCGCGAACGCCGATGTCGAGGACAAAGTGCTGCTGCTCGAGCTCGGCGCCGATGATTACGTTACGAAACCGTTCAGCCCAAAGGAACTGCTGGCGCGCGTCCGACGAGCGATGCGGCGCGGCAAGTCCGGCGTTCATGCGGCCGCAACCGCCGAGACTGCGAGCCCAAGTCACGACGTTCTCCGATTCGCTGACGTTCAAATCGATTTTACGAGCATGGAAGGATCCCGCGCGGGAAAGCCGATTTCGCTGACGTCACAGGAGTTCAAGCTGCTGAAATTTTTTGCGGCAGCACCTGGGCGCGTAATCTCGCGCCAGGAACTATTGAATGAAGTCTGGGGTTACGACAACTATCCGACGACGCGAACCGTGGATAACCACATTTTGCGGCTGCGGCAGAAGCTCGAGCCCGATCCGGCCAACCCGCGTTTCTTTTTGACGCTGCATGGCACGGGATACAAATTCGTGGCAAGCGGCATGGCCGCGGTCGCGAAGAAATAAGGACGGCTCGCAAGGAAACTATGTCGCGATTGCGCCTAAGGACGCAGCTTTTGATTTCGGGCCTGCTGATCATTTGCGGGCTTACGTGGGCGATCGTGTTGGTGATCCGGCACACGCTTCGCTCCGAAATCACGCAGCAAATGCGCGTCAGCACAGACGCTTCAATTCGGGCTTTCGAAAGCGTCCAGCACCAACGCGAGCAGCAATTGGCGCGCAGCGCGGCGATGTTGGCGTCGCTCCCCACGCTGAAAGCGCTGATGACCACCGAGCACGCACCCACCATTCAGGATGCATCGGAAGCATTTTGGAGACTCGGCGGCAGCGACCTCTTTCTTCTTGCCGACTCGGACGGGCGAGTATTGGGCATGCACGTGAGGCGTCCCGGCTTCGATAAAGGTCAGGCTGAAGTCGAGCTCAAGCGATCACTCGATCAGGGCGAAGATGCAGCGTGGTGGTATGCGGACGGCCAGCTCTACCAGGTGTTTCTGCATTCCATTCAGGCGGGAAGCGGAAGCGATTCGCAGCAGCTTGGAGTTGTGGCCCTCGGGTATCAGGTGGACACAGCCGTTGCCGAGCAGCTCGCCGCTGTGGCTGAAAGCCAAGTCGCGCTGACCACCGGCACGAACGTGATCGCGTCGACACTTTCGCTCGGTGAACAAGCCGAGCTCCAGCATTGGATCGCCGTAGACGGAGTACACTCCACATTGCCGCACGAGCTAACTCTTTACGGCAATGAATACGAGGCGGGCTCCGTCTTCATCCATCGTGCGCCGGGCACGCCGGTTCAATGCTACGTGCTGATGTCGCTCGAGCCGGTGAACCATTTCATCCGGCAACTCAATACCACGATTTCCGTCGTTGGAATTTCTGCGGTGATCCTCGCAGCGCTTCTTCTTAGCATTTTTTCGCGCACGATTACTCACCCGCTGGACAACCTCGTTTCCGGCGTCCGCGCGCTTGCGGCAGGAAACTACACGTACTCGATCAAGCCGAGCGGGAGCAGCGAGGTGGCTGAATTGGGCGAGGCCTTCGCTACGATGCGGAGCGAGCTTCTTGAATCCCAGCGTCGGTGGGCGGCGACCGAGCGAGTTTCCGCGCTCGGCCGCGCGGCAAGCTCGATCTCGCATGATCTGCGGCATTCGCTCGCTGCCGTCGTGGCCAACGCCGAATTCCTCTACGACGCGGAGAAACTGAAGCTCGATCGAGATGAAATTTATCACGAGATCAAAATCGCCTCGGAACAAATGACGGACTTGCTGGATTCGCTGCGGGAACTGGCGCGCGAGGACAGCTCAATCTCGTCATCGGCTGCGTTCATGGACCAGACTGTCCGGCGCGCGATAGACGCCGTACTCACGCGCCCTGAACTGCGCAACCGCAACATCGCCATCAGCACCTCCGGCGACATGGAGGGCGTGTTCGATGCCAAAAAGATCGAGCGGGCCTTTTTCAATCTTTTATTGAATGCGTGTGAAGCTACCGTCCCGGGGCAAGGCCAGATTCGAATTGATATTCGCTCCACGGCGGAAGCTTTTGAAATCCGGGTGACGGACAACGGAACTGGGATTCCGGATGCTATTCGCGCGACGCTATTTGACCCGTTCATCAGTTCGGGAAAGCCAAGCGGCACTGGCTTGGGCCTCGCGATCGTGAAGAAAATCATCCACGACCACGACGGTTCCATTGAAGTGGAACGGACTTCTGAATCCGGAACTATATTCTTGATTCAGTTCCCGCGGTTCTCGAGGATGTTGACTCCGAGCGAGAATCCCGTGATGCAGTAAAGCACACCAAAACTTCCATTCCATCCGCACTGCACGCCGCAAAATCTAGCCTGGGAACGGCGATCGTCAGGGCGATTTTTGTCCCGCAGCCGCAGGCGGTGGCGGCGGCATTATGAATTTCGAGTCGTCTACCGGGACATTTTGATGAAGCTCTTCAATTTGGATTGTGAAGCGGCCGCTCGGGCGAGCGATGGTCCAGCGATAGGGCACCTTCACTCCCCCCGCATCGCGATAGTCTGCGAAATCAATTTGCGTGGGATTGCTCCCGAGCGGCGTATCAACCAGACGCACGAGCCGCACAAGCAAGCCCGATTGCGCGTCGAAATAAAACTTCACGGGCGGCTTGCCTTCGTTGAAAGCGAAGATCACATAGACTTCGCGGTCGCCGATCTTTTCCTGACTCCTTACGCGGAACGATTGAAATAGCTGCTTCAAGTCTGCCGCGAAAAAGAGTTCCGCATCCATACGAACGTTGTCAGTCTCCGCCGCGGACATTTCACGAGTCGGCCGGCCGGGCGAGCTGAGCCAGCCCACGTGGCCGTCGAACGCCGTGCTGGTGTCGCCGCCCGGCATGTGCACGATCGCGATGCGCTTGTCAGGCGCCTTGGCGTACACATCCACAGGCGCCTTCATCTCGCCCGCGGTCAGCGTACCCTTCTCCACGCGGCTCGTTATTTTCTGAATCGCGTCCTTGCCGCCGAGCGCTTCGACGTATTTGTCAATGAGCTGATCGGCCTTCGGCAAATTCTCGGAAGGCACAGCCGCCACTTCGGTCGCCGGTTTAGGTTCCGACTCGAGGATCACGGGCGTTCCGACAGGGTCCGTCGAGCCACGGTGGCAGGTATAACAAGTGACTTCGCGCTTGCCTTCAAACGTTTCCTTGTTGGCCGTGAACATCATCTGCATCATCTTTCGGGCAGTGACTTTCTCATCCTTGTCGTCTTTCTCGAACGCGTTCTTGACGTGGCAGAACTCGCATTCGACTCCCAAGGACGCGGCGATGAATTGCATCGCCGGTATCACTTGATCTGCCGGAACCCCCTTCAGCACCTGAATGTTCTTGAAAACTTGCTCGGCCATTTTCGGAGTCTGCGTTGGAGCGGACTGCGGCGCGGCCTGTAGCGCGGTCGAGGGTGCGGTTTGGCCCCGGGCGCCGACTCCAGCCAAAACCAGCGAGAAGACAAATACAATCAGAGCGACGCTCGATTGTCTGAAGATCCCGCGCATAGAAGTTCACCTCACGGAAGAAACGGCGAGATTCTAGCAGAAGGATGCGGCGAGTGCGCTCCTTTGTGAGAAATTGTGAAGATATTCTAAATTTGGGGTTTAATATCCGGGGAAATTGCCGCGATGTTCAGGTATTTTGTAATTTGCAACTCGGAGAAGAGTGTTCGCGTCAAATTGGATAGAGCGGATACTTTCAGAGGAGCATAGGAGCATAGGAGCATATGAAGAAACTCACAGCGGCGGCGACGCTACTACTTGTAGCCGTTTTGTTGATTGCGGCATCGCGCCATCTTCAGGCGCAGCAGGAAAATCTTTCGGCAACGGTTCCCGTGCGAACCGTTGTGACGGTACTCGGAAAGAATTTTTCGGAGCCGCCGGCAGTAAGCCGCGATGATATTCAGGTTTATGAAGGCAAGGACAAACTCACCGTGAGCGAATGGACTCCGGCCCAGGGCGACCGGGGAGCTCTCGATTTTGCCATCGTGGTCGACGATGAATTGAATTCCGATATCGGACTCCAATTCAATGACATCAAGGATTTCATCCGCGAGATGCCGCCTTCAACGCGCGTCGCTTTGTTCTACGCGTCGAACGGAACTGTGACGATCGCGCAGGATTTCACAACAGACCACGAAGCAGCCGCGAAGGCGCTGCGGCTTCCGTTTGGCCGCGTGGCTGCGTATGCCAGCGATTTTCTTTCGCTCAACGATCTGATGAAGCGCTGGCCATCGACAAGTTCGCGGAAGGAAATGCTTCTCGTCGCAGACGGGATCGACCGGTTCCGCGGAGATATTCCCGAAAGCCCCGATCTCGAAGCGAACATCGACCGCGCACAAAAATCCGGTTTTATCATTCACACGATTTACGCGCGGGGCGTGGGCCTCGCGGGCCGCAACTTTTTCCGTGTCAATCTAGGTCAGAGCAATCTGTCGCGGCTGGCCGACGAGACCGGCGGTGAAGCTTTCTTTCAGGGCACGATGACGCCGATTGCTTATGCGCCGTTCCTGCACCAGCTCTCAATCGCGCTACAGCACCAGTTTTGGCTCACAGCGCTCGCGAAGCCTGGGAAAAAGGGCGGCCTGCGGCGAATTCGTGTTCGCACCGAGGTCTCGGGCGTCGATATTTCTGCGCCTGAGAATCTCTACGTGCCGGGCCTCGAAGGGAAGTAACGCAGCAGACGCGGCCTGAGACGATTCATAAGTTACCGACGTAACCGCGCCGGCGGATGTGCGAGATAAGCCGCACTGCGATGGCTTTGCGTTTGATTGAGAATAACTGCAACGTAAAACTTTGAAGCCGGCCCGGGCGAACGCGCCCTAGTCCTATGAATGTGAACAGCGCATAACACTGCGTTCACATTCTTCTAATATTGCTGGCTCAGACTCTGCGTTTACGCGAACCGTCCTCGCAATCTCGCTAGGCGGAGCCTAAGACATTTCTGCATTGCAATCGGGTAGGTACGTGGTGTGCATTCGCTAAACAAATTTATCTTCGGCGCCGCGATGCTGTGCCTCATGCCGAATTTCGCTCGGGCGCAATCGTCTCCAAGTCCAGATTGTCCGCGCCCGGCCGTCGGAAGCCAAATTGTTGAACCCGAAGATCTGCGCAGTCACGATGGAGTTCTCAAGGTCGTTCTGACATTCAAGAAATCCTCCGGGGCCAATGGAGACACACGCTATTGCTACATCGCTGCGGATGGGAGCGAGGCTCCTACCTTGCGTGTGAACCCAGGCGATCTGTTGATACTTAGACTGAGAAACGATTTGCCAGCGTCACCTAAGCCAGCGGTAATGGCGATGGGTCCGAAAGGTGCCGCGCCCAGTGAAACGTGCGCCAGCCGCGAGATGACAGCCGAGTCCACGAATCTCCATTTTCATGGTCTCTCGATACCGCCGCTGTGCCATCAAGACGACGTGCTCAACACTTCGATACAGCCGTCCGATCAGCCATTCGAGTACCGGTTTCGGATTCCCGCCGATCAGCCTCCCGGTTTGTATTGGTATCACCCGCATATCCACGGCTTAACCAAAACGCAGGTGCTGGGAGGAGCTTCAGGGGCCCTCATCGTTGAAGGGATCGAGCGTGCAAATAAAGCCGTGGCGGGATTGCCGGAACGAGTGCTGATTATTCGCGATCAAAATTTACTGAACCCGAACGCGCCACCTTCCAAATCGGAGCCCGTTTTGCCGAAGATGCTCCTTGATCGTGACGGAGATGCCGCCAACAATGGAACGGGCTTTGGGCAGCCGGCAAAAGATCTTTCGATCAATTTTGTGCCAGTCCCTTATCCAGATTATCCACCTGCCGTGATCGAGATGAAACCGGAGGAAACGCAGCTCTGGCGAGTGTTGAACGCCTCGGCCATTACGTACCTAAATTTGGCGGTTCTTTTTAACCGCGCGCCGCAAAAACTCGGCCTCGTCGCTCTGGACGGCGTACCGCTGAACGAGAACGGCACGATGGGCGATTTTGTAGATTGGCAGACTCACCTCGGTGTGCCGCCGGGCTCGCGAGTGGAATTCATTGTCAAAGGCCCTCCTTTGGGCGTTTCGGGGCTTCTTGTGACACGTACCGTCGACACTGGGGCGGGAGGAGAGAACGATCCCAATCGCGCGCTCGCCACACTTAAGTCCTCTGAAGAATCTACGGAGCCCCGTTCAAAGCCGGCCGCCTCGCCCACTCCACTTCCCGCTTCTCAAATGGCGTGGCTGGGAAATGTGGCTCCCGTACGTACGCGAAGGCTGTACTTCTCGGAAAAGCTGCTCGATCCGAATAACCCCAACAGCGCGACTACTTTCTACATTACGGTAGATGGCCAGACACCTGCGCCTTTCGATCCGCAGTCGGGCATACCGAACATTGTCGCCAAGCAGGGAACCGTAGAAGATTGGATCATAGAGAACCGGTCGAATGAGCTGCACGCATTCCACATTCATCAAATGCACTTCATGCTGCTTGATTATCTCGGGAAACCCGTAAATGAACCCTTTCTACGCGATACCGTCAATGTGCCTTACTTTGACGGCAGGGCCCTTGAATATCCGAGTGTTAGATTACGAATGGATTTTCGAGATCCGAATGTTGTCGGGACATTTCCGTACCATTGTCATCTTTTGGAACACGAGGATGGCGGGATGATGGGACTCGTTCGGGTCGAACCTGCTGATCAGTCGAAAGCTTCCCCGGTTTCGAGCAAAGTCCCGGCGGCTGCCCAGTAACATCGTTCCGTTGACATGAGCCAAAATTTAACAAGAGCTCTTTCACTGCCTGGTACGGTGAAATGGGATCGCGCTGAACCTTATTCAGTGCTCGACACTTACCGCGATCGTCGTGTTATAGGGCGCAGTGCGAAATATTTCTCACTGCCAGTTATTTCTTCATGAAATCAATTCAGCATTCATCTGGGTGTCACCTCCCAATAACAATCAGCGCATATAAGCATCACGCTAGCAGAACACCCCAGTACGTAATCGCCGGATAAATCGAAATGTGAAAGAGGAGGAGACCGCATGTCGTTGAAGGGAATCGCTACCAAATCGTCGCACTATCTTCGAATTGTCCTTACTTCGCTTGTGCTGTTCCAATTTTCGTTGGGTGGTCCGTTGGTCAGTACCGCCCAGGCTCAAGAGGGTAAGAAAAATAGAGATAATGAAACCCGGACGCCGATTAAACACGTCATCGTAATCATCGGCGAGAACCGCAGCTTCGATCACGTATTTGCCACCTACGTACCAAAACGCGGGCAGAAAGTGTGGAATCTGCTTTCGGAAGGGATCGTAAATGCCGACGGCACTCCCGGTCCAAATTTCTCCAAGGTGGAACAAAAAGCCGCCTTCGACCAAGCGCCCGATGCATTTCTCTTGAACCCGGACAAAGTTTCGTTCTCGAATAATACATTGCCAGCACCGCTCGTTGGGGGTCCCAAAGACTCCTACATAACGGGTGATAGCCTGACGCTTGCCCAGCAATCTGAAAACGGATTGCCCTCTGGCTACTATCAAGATTTGATCTCAGGAGGCACCGGCCAAACATCGAAGACGCCCGACACGCGAATTACGGACGTGAATTCGCTGCCGGCAGGTCCGTTTCAGCTGACAAACGGAAACCTCTTCACCTACAACTCCTACGCTTCCAGTCCAGTCCATCGCTTCTACCAGATGTGGCAACAATTGGATTGCGGTTTGGAGCACGCTACTCGGGAGAGACCTTCCGGATGCGATTCCAAGTTGTTTCCTTGGGTAGAAGTTACAGTAGGTGCCGGCACGAATGGTTTGCCGCAGCCCTCAAACTTCAGCACGGAATATTCGGCTACCGCGACGACGACGGGCGAAGGGTCGACGGCTATGGGTTTCTACAACGTTCAGAACGGCGATGTTCCCTACTTCAAACAGCTCGCCGATGATTACGCGATGAGTGATAACTTCCACCAGTCCGTCAATGGCGGCACCGGCGCTAACCACATCATGTTTGGCCACGGCGACGCGATCTGGTTCAGCGACGGTAAGGGTAACGCGCTACCTCCGCCCCATAATATGGAAGTAGCAACAGGAACTGCAAACGCAGGCGTGGTGGATGAGGTGGAAAATCCGAATCCCGCCTCTGGCACTAACAATTGGTACACAGAAGACGGTTACGGCGGCGGTTCGTACGGATCACCGTCGTACGGCGGAGGATCCTACACAGACTGCGCGGACCCAAGTCAGCCTGGAGTAGGCCCGATCGTGAAATATCTTCAGGCCCTCCCGCGTCCCATCAATCCCCGCTGCCAATCCGGCCACNNGCTACTTCGGCAACGGCAACAATGCGTTTACCGATACAAACCCGAACAACACCGTGTTCACCATTCCACCGTCTTCCGTTCCGAGCATTGGCGACGATCTGAACGCCGCAGGCATTTCGTGGAAGTACTACGGCNNGACACTTCGATCATGGCCAACGAAGCTGTTCGGACAGCTCACATTCAGGATACGGCTAATCTGTACGCCGACATCGCGAATGGAACGCTGCCGGCCGTGTCCATCGTCAAGCCGAGCGGGCTCGTCGACGGCCATCCGGCGTCCTCGAAACTCGATCTCTTCGAAGGTTTCACCAAGAAAATCGTTGATGCGGTGCAAGCCAATCCAGCTTTGTGGAAGGATACGGCGATCTTTATTACCGAGGACGAAGGCGGTGGCTATTACGACT